>DATKJP010000237.1:0-8234 GCA_035543635.1 Casimicrobiaceae bacterium | reverse complement strand
CCTCGAGCACGCGCTCGATGTCGAGTCCGGCGCGCATGCCGAAGTTGATGCCCTCGGACAGCCCTTGCAAGAGACCGGCGATGCAGATCTGGTTCACCATCTTCGTGAGCTGACCCGAGCCGGGGCCGCCCATCAAGGTGACGGCTCGTGCGTAGCAGGCGAGGACCGGCTCGGCGAGTGCGAACGCGTCGGCATCGCCGCCGACCATGATCGTGAGCTTGCCGTTCTCGGCGCCGGCTTGTCCTCCAGAAACCGGCGCGTCGAGGAATCCAACGCCGCGCGCTTTCGCAGCAGCATAGAGCTCGCGCGCGACCGTGGCCGAGGCGGTCGTGTGATCGACGAGGATCGCGCCGCGCTTCATCGCCGCGAGCGCGCCGTCCTGCCCGAGCGTGACCGCGCGCACGTCGTCGTCGTTGCCGACGCAGAGCATCACCAGGTCCATGCCAGCGGCGGCGGCGGCCGGCGTTGCGGCCGTCTTCCCGCCGTGCTTCTCCACCCACTGCGCCGCCTTCCCCGCGCTGCGGTTGTAGACGGTTACGGCGTGGCCCGCTTTGGCGAGATGTCCCGCCATCGGAAAACCCATCACGCCGAGGCCCAGGAAAGCGGTCTTCTTCGCGTCCATGATGATCACTCCTTCTGCTTGAGCGCCGCGCGCGCCGCGCGGATCGCGGCGCGGACCTGCGCCGGCGCCGTCCCGCCCGGGTGATTGCGGCTCGCGACGGAGCCGTCGAGCGTCAGCACGTCGAACACGTCCTTGCCAATCCTTGCCGAAAATCGTTGCAGCTCCTTGAGCGGCAGATCGGCGAGATCGCATCGCTTCTTCTCGGCGTGCCGCACGGCGCGCGCGACCGCCTCGTGTGCGTCGCGAAAGGAGAGGCCCTTGCGCACCAGATAGTCGGCGAGGTCCGTTGCCGTCGCGTAGCCTTCCTGCGCCGCGGCGCGCATGCGCTCGGGCACCGCCTTGAGCCCGGTGGCGACAAGGTCGGTCGCAATCGCGAGGCAATCGGCTAGTGTGTCGACGGTGTCGAACAACGGCTCCTTGTCTTCCTGATCGTCCTTGTTGTAGGCGAGAGGCTGCGACTTCATCAGCACGATGAGCGCGGTCGCGTGCCCGATGACGCGCGCGCTTTTGCCCCGCATCAGCTCGGCCACATCGGGATTTCTCTTCTGCGGCATGATCGAGCTTCCACTGCAGAAGCGATCCGCGATGCGCACGAAGCCGAAACGGGGGCTCGACCAAAGCACGAGCTCCTCGGCGAAGCGCGACAGGTGCACCATGACCAGCGCCGCGGCGGATGCGAATTCGATCGCGAAGTCGCGATCGGAAACCGCGTCGAGGGAGTTCTCCGAGATCGTGTCGAAGCCGAGCTCGGCCGCGACGCGCTTGCGGTCGATCGGATAGCTTGTCCCGGCGAGGGCCGCGCTCCCGAGCGGCAGCTTGTTGACGCGCCGGCGGCAATCGGCGAAGCGCTCGCTGTCGCGCGCGAGCATCGCCTCGTAGGCGAGCAGGTGATGGCCAAAGGTCACGGGTTGCGCGACTTGCAGGTGCGTGAAGCCCGGCATGATCGTTTCGGCATGCTTCTCAGCGAGATCGAGAAGAGCCGTGCGCAGCGCGCGCAACTCAAGGGCCAGCGCGTCGATCGCCTCGCGCAGCCACAAGCGCAGGTCGGTCGCGACCTGATCGTTGCGCGAGCGCGCGGTGTGCAGTCTTTTCCCCGCGTCTCCCACGAGCGCGATCAGGCGCTGCTCGATGTTGGAGTGGACGTCTTCCAGCTCGCGCCGCCACACGAACTCTCCGCGCTCGATCTCCGCGGCGATCTCGCGCATGCCGCGCTCGATGGCGACGAGATCCGCAGCGGCGAGGATGCCTGTAGCGGACAGCATCCGCGCGTGCGCGAGCGAGGCCGCGATGTCGACCTTGGCGAGCCGCCGGTCGAAGTCGGTCGATGCGTTGAAGCGCTGCATGCGCTCCGTCATCGGCTCCTCGAAGCGGCCGGAGCGCGCGCGAATGGTCGCGGCTTTGCGATCGGACTTGCGATTCGACATTGTCTTTCTGGCCGCTGCTTGCTTGACCGGGGTCTCTTGCCCACAATAGCCGGGCGGCAACGAATGGTACCTGCCGCGGCCCTGAGCGCAAAGCTTCTCGATAGACGATCAGCTGACGATGCGCGCGAACCCGAACCACAAGCAGCTCCCGCTGCAGCTACCGGAGCTGCGTAATCTCGGCACCGTGCTGCGCATTCTGCTCGGGGTGAATGCGTTCGGCCTCGCGGCGGCAATCGTGCGCGAGCAGCAGTGGAGCACGATCTCGTCGACATGGTTCGACACGGCCGCGCTTCTAGAGCCGCATCTGCTCGTCAATCTTCTGCTGCTTTATCTGCTGGCGCCCTGGCTGGAACGGCTGCCCTACAAGATCGGCACGGCCTGCATACTGGCGATGACCGCGGCGGTGGCTTTCGGCTTGAGCCTCGGCCTGGCTGCGCTCGGCATCGATCTTGGCGCGAACGGCGCGCTCCGGCACGTTGTCCTGACCGTGCTTGCCACCGGAGCGCTACTCTTCTATTTCCATTTGCGCGCCAAGGCACTGTCTCCCGCCATCTCAGAGGCCCGCCTGCAGGCGCTGCAGGCGCGCATCCGTCCTCACTTCCTGTTCAACAGCATCAACGCGGTGCTGTCACTGATGCGCCGCGAGCCGCGCCGTGCCGAGAGCGCGCTCGAGGATCTCGCCGATCTCTTTCGCGTCCTGATGCGGGACAACCGCCAGCTTGCGCCACTCGCCGACGAAGTCGAGCTGTGCCGCCAGTACCTCGACCTCGAGAAGCTGCGCCTCGGCGATCGCCTCATTGTCGAGTGGCACACCGAGAACATGCCGAAAGATGCGCTCGTGCCGCCGCTGGTGCTGCAGCCGCTGCTCGAGAATGCGGTCTATCACGGCATCGAGCCGTCTAGCGCTCCGGGGGTGATCGCGATTAACATCTTCCTGCGCCGCGGCGAAGTCCATGCGATCCTGCGCAACCCGTATGAGTTCGACGGCAGCCATCACGCTGGCAACAAGATGGCGATGGACAACATCCGCGAGCGACTGGCGCTGCATTTCGATGCCGAGGCGAGCCTGGAAAGCAAAGTGAACCGCGAGAACTACGAAGTGCACATCCGCATGCCGTACCGACCCGCGGTGGCAAGGGTGAGCGCGGATGTCTGAGGCACCGCTCAAGCTTGTCATCGTCGACGACGAAGCGCCGGCCCGGCGCCGGATGCGCGAGCTGCTCGACGATTGCGCGGCGGCGCTGCCGCTGGTGGTGGTGGGGGAGGCCGGGAGCGGACGCGAAGCGCTGGGGCTACTCGGCAGCACGCCGGCCGATCTCGTGCTCTCCGACATCCACATGCCCGACATGGACGGCATCGAGCTCGCACGCCATCTGCTGAAGCTCTCGGTGCCGCCGGTGCTGATCTTCACCACGGCCTACCACGAGCACGCGATCGCGGCCTTCGAGGTGCACGCGATCGACTACCTCGTGAAGCCGGTGCGCGTGCAGAGATTGCTCGCCGCGCTGCAGAAAGTCCCGCGGCTGAAGCCTCTGTCGGGAACGAAGCTCGACCGCCTGCCGGCAGCGGCGCGGCGCTTCCTGTCGGTGACGGAGCGCTCGCGCGTGGTGCTGGTGCCAATCGAGGAGATCGTCTATCTCAAGGCGGAGCTGAAGTACATCACCATCCGTACGGCCGAGCGCGAATTTCTCCTCGAGGAGTCGCTCACCAAGCTGGAGGAGGAATTCGGACAGCGCTTCGTGCGCGTGCATCGCAACTGCCTCGTCGCGCGCGATGCAATTCGCGGCTTCGAGCGGCGCGTCAACGCGGACGGAGATGCGCATTGGGAAGTTCTATTGCGCGGAGTCAATGAGGCCCTGCCGGTGTCGCGCCGGCAGCAATTCATCGTGCGTGAAATCGGGCGCGATGACGGCGGCTGAGCCGGCGACGCGTCCGGGCGGCTCCGCCGCGCCGCGCACGCTGGTCTGCGGTTCGCTCGCGCTCGACACCATTATGGTGTTCCCGGACCGATTTTCTCGGCACATATTGCCTGAGCAGACGCATGTGCTGTCAGTGGCTTTTCAGATCGGAGAGATGCGCCGCGAGTGGGGCGGCACCGCCGGCAACATCGCCTACAACCTGAAGGCGCTGGGAGGAGCGCCGGTCGTGATGGCCACGCTCGGCGATGACGGCGGCGCGTACGTCGACCGGTTGCGCGCCCAAGACATGGTGACCGAAGCCGTCCGCATCGTGCCGGGCACCTATACCGGACAGGCTTTCATCATCACCGATCTCGACGACAATCAGATCACCGCGTTCCACCCGGGCGCGATGAACGAGTCGCATCGCAATCGCGTCTCCGACGTGAGCGACATCGCCCTTGGCATCGTCGCGCCCGACGGGCGCGAAGGCATGCGCGAGCACGTGCGCGACCTCGCGGCAGCCGGCATTCCGTTCATCTTCGACCCGGGGCAGGGCTTGCCGCTCTTCTCGGGGCCCGAGCTCCTCGAGATGATCGACGATGCGGACTGTGTGACCGTAAACGACTACGAGGCGCGCATGCTGTGCGATCGAACCGGCCTCGCGCTCGAGGCGATCGCGTCACGCGTGCGCGCTCTGGTCGTCACGCTCGGCGGCGAGGGCTCGCGCATCCATGCCGATGGGAAGACGATCGAGATTCCCGCTGTGAGGCCTTCGGCACTCGTCGATCCCACGGGATGCGGCGATGCGTATCGAGCGGGGCTTCTCTTCGGCATGGCGCACGGCTGGTCCTGGGAGCGGGCGGGCCGTCTCGCGTCGGTCCTCGGATCGATCAAGATCGCCTCGCGCGGCGGACAAAACCATCGCCTCAGCCGGGAGGCCGTCGCTGCGCGCTACGCCGAGCACTTCGGCGAATCCCTGTTCTAGTGGATCGCAAGCGGCGAACACCGCTTCCGCTTCGCCTCGCGCGGGGAGCGCGCGTTCTCGTACACGTGCTGCGCGGAGTCGCCACGATCCGATTCGTTTTTCCGCGCATCGAGACCGAGGCGCGGCGTGCACTCATCCGGCGCTGGTCGCGCGAGCTTCTGGCGATGCTTCGCATCGAGGCGTACGTCGAGGGCGTGCCGGTCGAGGATTTGCCGGGCAATCTGCTCATCCTCGCCAATCACGTCTCGTGGCTCGACATCTTCGTCCTGCACAGCCTGCGGCCGTCGCGTTTCATCGGCAAATCGGAGCTCAAGCGCTGGCCGCTGCTCAGGCATCTCATCATCGGCTCGGGCACGCTCTTCATCGAGCGCGAGCGGCGGCGCGACGCGTACCGCATCAACGGTCACGCGCGCGATGTGCTCGCTTCCGGCGACACCATCGCGATATTTCCGGAGGGAACCACGAGCGATGGCAGCTCGGTGCTGCCGTTTCACGCCTCGCTCGTGCAGCCGATCATCGACGCGTCTGGGCACGTGCAGCCTATCGCGATCTGCTACCGCAGCGCTGATGGCGGTTTTACCGAGGCGCCGACCTACGTCGGCGAGACGAGCTTCGTCGAGTCGCTTTGGTGCGTGCTCGGCGAGCGACGCCTCGTCGTCGAAGTCAAGCTCGGTCCGACACTCTCCGCTCGCGCGCGGCATCGGCGCGAGCTTTCGCGCGAAGCCGAAGCGTTCATTCGCGCGGCAGTGGAAGCACCGGCGCGCGGCCTGGCACCTGAAACGCTCGGCCGTCGTCGACTCGCAGCGCGGTGAGCGGGCCGCCCCAAACGCAGCCCGAATCGAGCATCGCGACGTTCGGGGCGAGCAAGAGCCCCAGCGACGACCAGTGCCCGCAGAAGATCATGACGCCGGCCGACCTGCGCGCATCGTGCGCAAACCACGGCGCGAAGCCTTGTGGCGCGTACTCGGGCCCGCGCTTTTCCTCGAGGGCGAGGGTATCGTCGGCCGCACAGAAGCGAAGCCGCGTGCACGCGTTGACGATCACGCGCAGGCGGTCGTATCCGGTCAATGCGTCGCTCCAGCGCGAAGGCTCGTCGCCGTAGAGCGAGCGCAGGAATTCGTGCTGCTGATCCGAAGCGAGCACCTTCTCGACCTCGCGCGAGAGCATGACCGCGGTCGCCGGCGTCCACGACGGCAGCAGTCCCGCGTGCACCATCAGGCACTCGCCGTCGCGCACGACGAGCGGCCGCCGCCGCACCCAGTCGAGAAGCATGTCGCGATCGGGCGCCTCGAGAACCGCTGCGAGCGTATCGGCCCTGTGCGGGCGACGCAGACCCGCGGCCACGATCAAAAGATGCAAATCGTGATTGCCCAGCACAGTTGTCGCGGCATCGCCCAAGGCGATGACCTCGCGCAGCACGGAGAGCGAATCGGGACCGCGATTGACCAGATCACCGACGAGCCACAGGCGATCGCGCGCCGGATCGAACGCGATGACGTCAAGCAGCTGCCGGAATTCGGCGTAACAACCCTGGATGTCGCCGACGACGTAATGGCTCATGTTTCGCTGACGGTGCCCGAGCGGAACATGGTGACGCGCGGCGGTCGCGCCAATGCTCGCCGGTTTTTACTTCTTGAGGGTGAGGATCCAGCTCACGAGGGCCTTGATGTCGGCGTCGGGCACTTGCGCGTTCGGCGGCATCGGCACCGAGCCCCAGACGCCCGAGCCACCCGCTTTCACCTTCTGCACGAGCTTCGCCGCCGCATCCTTGTCGCCCTTGTACTTCGCGGCGACGTCCTGATAGGCAGGACCGACGATCTTCTTGTCGATGGCGTGGCATGCAGCGCAGCCGTCTTTCTGCATCATTGCGGTCCCGCTCGCCATGTCGAGCGGAGCGTTGGCGGTCGCAGCAGGCGGCAGTGCTTTCGAAGCCGCCGCCGGTGCGGCCGCCGCAGGAGCCTGCGCCGGCGGCGCGGCAGCCGCGGCAGGTTGCGCCGGTGCCGAAGGTTCCTTGAATTTCGCGCCGGCTTGATTTGCCATGTACACGACGGCGCGCTGCACCTCGACGTCGGCGAGATCGGCGTTCCCGCCCTTCGGGGGCATTGCGTTCTTGCCTTTGATTGCGCTCGTGAAGAGCGCGTCGGCGCCGCTCTTGATCCGCGGCGCCCACACCGCCTTGTCGCCGAACTTCGGCGCACCGGCGAGGCCCGCTTCGTGGCAAGTCTTGCACACGGCCTGATAGACCTGCTCGCCGCTCTGGTTTCCGCTTGGCGCATTGGCTTCGGCCGGCGTGAACTGTCCAACCGGTGCGATGCGGGTTTGCACATCGGCTGCCGATTGGCCCTCGCGCGGCGAGACACCCGTTACTAGCTGCGACAACAACACGATCAGCGCGATCGGAATCGCGAACGCGAGAGCGACGACGATCGCGAGCTGCTTTGGCGTCTTGATGAAAGAGCTGTGCTCCTCGGTCATCGCGGCTTCCTTATTGCAAACTTAGGCGGGAGCGGCTCGCGAGGATGCGGCCGCACAACAGGATGCGAATTATAGCTTCGCGCGCGAGCGGGCGAGAAGCCCGATGGACGGGGCTTTCAGCGGCGCGGTAAAATTGCTCGCGTGCGCCCGTAGCTCAGTTGGATAGAGTGTTGGTTTCCGAAGCCAAAGGTCACAGGTTCGACTCCTGTCGGGCGCGCCACCGATCTTGCACGAGGTCGTCCGTGGCCTCGCGTATCACGAATTGCGGCTTTCGATTGAGCTTGAGGTAAGCGCGCCCGAGGTATTCCCCGATGAGTCCCAATCCGACGAGTTGCGCCCCTCCCACGAACAGAATGGTGGCGATAAGCGAGGTCCATCCCGCGGGAATGCTTGGATCGTGTAGCTTCGCCCAGACAACGTAAACGATGATGCACAGGCTCAGCGTGCCCAGGAGCGCCCCCAGGATCGCAGCGAGCCGCAGTGGAACCACGGAGAAGCTCGTCGCCATCTTGAGCCACAGCGACATCGAGCGCCGCAGACCGTAGTTGCTGCGCCCCGCCATTCGCTCCCGGTGCTCGATCTCTATCGTCCCGATCGAGCGCGTGATGTCCAGGATAAGGCCATCGACGTATGCGTACGGGCCATCGTATTTCGTGACTTCCTCGGCGATCTCGCGGCGCATCGCTTTGAATGAGCTCAGGTAGAGGCCGCGCGGCTTGGCGAGAAGCGCGGTGGCAACGACATCGTTGATCCAACTCCCTGCCTTCTTCCAGAGCGGGTGCCGCCGGTTGTGGTAACGCGTGTAACAGACGTCGAAGCCCTCGTTG
>DATKJP010000236.1:0-2199 GCA_035543635.1 Casimicrobiaceae bacterium | reverse complement strand
AATTCTTCGACCACTTGACCGCGCGACCGTCGCCCGCGCATCCGGTCGGGTATGATGCTTTGCAACATACTGAACGCGCCCGGAGCCTTGGCCGGCCGCCGGATCGCCGCCCGAAAATGAGCGCCCTGCCCGCACCCTCGCGCGCCCACCTCGTCCCGCCCGTCGCGGTCGAGGACACGGCTGCGGCCATCGCGCGTGTGCTCCTGGAGGGCTTCAATCGCCACTACGCGCTGTTTCGCGAGTGCGCCCGCACGGCGAAGCGCTACTTCGAGACGGGCAATTGGCTGGCGATCGGCCACGTCGCCGGCGACCGCATCGATTTCTACGGGCGGCGCGTCGAGGAGACGGTCGAGCGGATCGAGCGGGAATTCCGCCTGGCCGGGCTGGACGCGCGCGGCGCCGACGCGCTGTGGGAGCGCGTGAAGCTCCATTACATCGGGCTTCTGATCGATCACCGGCAGCCGGAGTGCGCCGAGACGTTCTTCAACTCGGTGTCGACCAAGATCCTGCACCGCAAGTACTTCCACAATCGCTTCCTGTTCGTCCGGCCGGCGATTTCGACGCAGTACCTCGACGCCGACCCGCCGACCTACCGCAGCTACTACCCGCAGCGCGACGGGTTGCGCAACGCCCTCGTCGATGTGATCCTCGACTTCCAGCTCGAGCAGAAGTTTGCCGATTTCCGGCGCGATCTGCGCAACGTGCTGCAGGCGTTCCGGCTCCGCTTCCCGCGTCCGTTCAAGATCGAAGCGAATCACCAGATCCAGGTCCTGGGCAGCCTGTTCTTCCGCAACCAGACCGCGTACATCGCCGGCCGCATCCTGAACGGCAATCACACGCATCCGTTCGTCGTCCCGATCAAGCATAACGCCGATGGCCTTCTCTATCTGGACGCGCTCCTGACCGACGAGACCGATCTCGCGCTCCTGTTCTCCGCCAATCGCGCGTATTTCCTGGTGGACATGGAGGTACCTGCGGCCTACGTCGAATTCCTGCGTACGCTGGTGCGCGACAAGACGCGCGCCGAGTTCTACACGATGGTCGGCTTGCAGAAGATGGGCAAGGCACTCTTCTACCGCGACTTCCTGTACCACCTGCGGCATTCGACCGATCGCTTCGACATCGCGCCCGGCATCAAGGGCCTCGTCATGACCGTGTTTACGCTGCCCTCGTATCCCTGGGTGTTCAAGGTGATCAAGGACCGGATCGCGGCGTCGAAGGACACGGACCGCGCACGCGTTCAGCAGAAGTACGCGCTCGTCAAGCATCACGACCGCGCGGGACGCATGACCGACATCCTCGAATACTCGGACGTCGCGTTTCCGCGGGAGCGCTGCACGCCCGCGCTGCTGAAAGAGCTCCGGGAGCAGGCGCCGTCGCAGATCGAGGAGGAAGGCGACTACATCTTCGTCAAGCACCTGTACATCGAGCGCCGGCTGATGCCGCTCAACCTCTACCTCGAGAAAGTAGGTGCAGCCGAGCGCGAGCATGCGCTGAAGGAATACGGAAACGCGATTCGCCAGCTCGCAGCCGTCAACATCTTCCCCGGCGACCTGCTGTTCAAGAATTTCGGCCTGACCCGCTTCAATCGAGTCGTGTTCTACGACTACGACGAGATCGAATACGTGACCGACTGCCGCTTCCGCGCGATTCCCGCGCCGCCGCCCGGTTTCGACGAGCTCGCAAGCGACGTGTGGTATCCGGTCGGACCGCACGACATCTTCCCCGAGGAATTCGCAACCTTCCTCCTGACCGGTGAGGAGAACCGCGCCGCGTTCCTGCGTCATCACCACGATTTGCTCGAGGCGCGCTGGTGGCAGTCGATGCAGCACGCGCTAAGTGGCGGTGGCGTCGCCGAGGTGCTCTCGTATCCCGAGCGCGTGCGCTTCGCGCCCCCCTGAAAAGCGCACGAAGCGAAAGCGCATCGCAAGCTTCCTCCGCTTGGCGGAGGATTTCCGCCGGTCCTCGGGATTGCGGTAGTCTTCGGCCCGGCGTTTTTGCATACTCACGTTCACAACAACGACGCTGCGCCGCTTGCAGCAGCGAGATGCATTCGCCGGGTACGGCAGCCTTTGGGGGATGTTGTTGTACACAAGCACGCTTACGTTGTTTCGCGTCGGGCCCGGCCCGTCGTCTTCCCGGAGCGTCGGTCCGCAACGTGCCGCTCTTAATTTCGTGCACGCGCTCGCGGCTGACGGC
>DATKJP010000235.1:0-58145 GCA_035543635.1 Casimicrobiaceae bacterium | reverse complement strand
AGTCTCCCGATGCTCGAAAACATGGGACTGAAAGTCCTCGACGAGCGTCCGTACCGTATCGCACCCGAGGGACCGCCGGCTGTCTGGATGCACGACCTGGGACTCGCGGCTGGCGCCAGTGAGACCGAGATCGAGGTCGATGCGCTGCGTGCTGTGTTCGAGGACGCGTTCGCGCGCGTATTCCGCGCCGAAGCGGAAAACGACAACTTCAACCGGCTCGTTGTCGTGGCACGGCTCCCGGCCGAAGAGATCGTCGTGCTGCGCGCGTACGCGAAGTATCTGCGGCAGATCGGCTTCGCGCTGTCGCAGGCCTTCATCGAGTCCACGCTTTCCGCGCACGCTGAAATCGCGCGCATGCTGGTGGAGCTCTTCAAGCTGCGCTTCGATCCGGCGCTTGGCGAAACCGCGCAGTCGCAGGCGCTGGCGAAGATTCAGGAGATCGATCACGCGCTCGACAAGGTAGAGAACCTGTCCGAGGACCGCGTGCTGCGGCAATACCTGGCGCTCATCCTCGCCACGACGCGAACGAACTTCTGGCGCCGTGACCGCGAAGGGCGACGCAGGAGCTTCGTGTCGTTCAAATTCGATCCGGCGAAGGTGCCGGGCCTGCCCGAGCCGAAGCCGATGTTCGAGATCTCCGTCTACTCGACGCGCTTCGAGGGCGTGCACCTGCGGGGCGGCAAGGTCGCGCGCGGCGGCCTGCGCTGGTCCGATCGACCGGAGGATTTCCGTACCGAGATCCTCGGACTGGTAAAGGCGCAGATGGTGAAGAACACCGTGATCGTGCCGGTGGGCTCCAAAGGCGGGTTCGTATTGAAGCGCGCGCCTTCACCGGTCGATCGCGAGGCATATCTGAAAGAGGGCGTTGCTTGCTATCAGAACTATCTGCGGGGACTGCTCGATCTCACCGACAACCGCGTCGGCGACAAGATCGTGCCGCCGCCAGACGTGAAGCGGCACGACCCGGATGACCCGTATCTCGTCGTGGCGGCCGACAAGGGCACCGCGACCTTCTCCGATTACGCCAACGCGATCAGCAAGGAGTACGGCTTCTGGCTCGGTGATGCGTTCGCCTCCGGCGGCTCGGCCGGATACGACCACAAGGCGATGGGCATCACGGCGCGCGGTGCCTGGGAGTCGGTGAAGCGTCACTTCCGCGAGATGGGCATCGACACACAGACGACAGATTTCACCGTCGCGGGCATCGGCGACATGTCGGGCGACGTGTTCGGCAACGGCATGCTGCTCTCGCGGCACATCATGCTCATTGCTGCCTTCGATCACCGTCACGTCTTTCTCGATCCATCGCCCGATCCTGAGGCGAGCTTCAGGGAGCGCGAGCGCATGTTCAAGCTGCCGCGCTCTTCGTGGGCCGACTACGAGTCGAAGCTGATCTCGAAGGGCGGTGGCGTGTTTCCGCGCAGCGCCAAGTCAATCGCGGTTTCGCCCGAGGCCGCTAAGGCGCTCGGCATCCCTCCGTCATCCCTGACGCCCACCGAACTGGTCAACGCGATCCTCAAGGCGCCGGTCGATCTGATCTATAACGGCGGGATCGGAACCTACGTCAAGGCGTCGAGCGAGACGCACGCGCAGGTTGGCGATCGCGCGAACGACGCCTTGCGTGTCAACGGGCGGGAGCTTCGCTGCAAAGTCTTCGCCGAAGGCGGCAACCTCGGGTGCACGCAGCTCGGGCGCGTCGAATACGCGCTCGCCGGCGGACGCATCAACACCGACGCGATCGACAATTCGGCGGGCGTGGACACCTCCGATCACGAGGTGAACATCAAGATTCTGCTCGGCCTGCCGATCGCCGAGGGAGAATTGACCGAGAAGCAGCGCAATGCCCTTCTCACCGAGATGACCGACGACGTCGCCGCGCTGGTTCTGCGCGACAACGTTTTCCAGACGCAGTCGCTGTCGGTCACCGGGCGCATCGCGCCGCAGATGCTCGACGCGCACCAGCGCTTCGTCCATTTTCTGGAGAAGACAGGACGGCTCAACCGCGCGCTCGAGTTCCTGCCTTCGGACGAGGAAATCGCGGAGCGCCGCGCAGAGGGCAAGGGACTCACCAGCCCCGAGCGCGCGGTGCTGCTCGCCTACAGCAAGATCTGGCTCTACGACGAGCTGCTCGCCTCGACGCTGCCCGACGATCCCTGGGTCGCGACAGCGCTGGAGCGCTATTTCCCGAAGGCGCTTCGCACCCGCTATGCGCAGTACATGGCGCGGCATCCGCTCAAGCGCGAGATCATCGCCACCTACGTCACCAACAGCATGGTGAACCGCGTCGGCGCGACGTTCATCCACAGGATCCTCGAGGCAACCGGGGCCAAGCCACCCGAGACGGTGCGCGCGTATCTGCTTAACCGCGAGGTGTTCGGATTCGTCGAGCTCTGGAAGGATATCGAAGCGCTCGACAACGTGGTCGACGACGCCGTGCAGTCGGCGATGCTGATCGATACGCGGCGCCTGATCGAGCGTGGCACGAGCTGGTTCCTGCGCTCGCGTCGTCTGACCGAGGAAATGGGAGCGACGATCGCGCACTTCGCTCCGCAGGTTGCCGCGCTGGCCACACGGCTGTCGGAGCTCCTCGATGGCGGCGAGCGTGAGCGCATCGACGCCAAGGCGGCGGACTACGTCGCGAAGGGCGTGCCGCAGGGGCTCGCGATGCGCGTGGTCGCCTTCGACACGCTCTACGCCGCGCTCGACATCATCGAGGTGGCGGGCACGACACGGCGCTCGCCCGAGGGGGTTGCCGAGCTGTACTTCCAGCTCTCGACGAGGCTCGGTCTTCCGTGGCTGCGCGAAAAGATGACCGCGCTGCCGGCCGACGCGCATTGGCGAATCCTCGCCAAAGGTGCGATGCTCGACGACCTGTCCAGCCTCCAGCGCACGATCACGGGCGAGGCGCTCTCCGCGGCCAAGGACGGGATCGAGGCCGGCACGCTCGTTGCGGCCTGGGAAGAACGCAACCGGCGCAGCATCGAGCGCGCGACACAGTTGCTGACGGAGCTGCGCGCGGCGACGCCGGTCGATGCGGCGATGCTTTCGGTTGCGCTCCGCGAGCTACATAACTTGGGTTAGTGCGTCACGGAGTACGTTACTCACTAACTCGCCGCGTTCAACTCGGCGCTCCGCGCCGGTTAATGCGCCGGGACACCACGAAAGCCGCCGACGCGTTAGGCTGCCGAAAATCCTTAGCGCGGCTACGCCGGTACGGCTGCACTCACACCTGCGCGAACGCGAGCGTCCCGACGATCACTGCCGCCAGCCCCACGCCGTAGGCGCCATATTGCAGCCCGCGATTGCGGGTGAGGATGGTGATGGCTGCCATCGCGATCGCGATCTGGATCAGCGTCATCGCCTGTGCCCAGCGATGATGGACGTGCATGAATGACTCGGCTTTCTCCTCGGCGCTCTTGGCGTCCTCCTCGAGCTTCTTCGCCTCCGGCATGATCTCTTCCTTCTCCTTCTTGTAGCGCGCGACCTCTGAGTTGAAGCGTGCCTGTTGTTCTCCCGAGGTGAGCGTCGCGCCCAGCTCGGCGAGATTCTGCTTGCTCGATTTCGCCTGGTAGAAGTTCCATTGATCGGAAGCCTGCGTCCTGCGAATCGCCGCCTCGTTCTTGAACAGCAACGCTTCGTTCTGCGTGTGGCCGGCCATGTATCCGAACAGCGCTCCGATGGTGGCGAAGATCGCTGTTATCACTGCGATGCGGCCGGCGAAAGGATCGTCGCCGTGCTGCGCGCGGTGCTCGACTTCGTGATCGTGCGGGCCGTGGACCTCGAATTCTTCTGACATTGCGTACTCCGAACGGTTGTTGAAGCGTCGCGGGAAGTTGGGGCCGAGTTCAAGCGTTTCAATCGCGGATCCGCTCGTAGGCGGTAAACGCGTAGAAGAAGCCGCCCGGGTCGTCCTGGCGCTTGAGCTCGCGCGCAGTCTCGCGCCAATCCTGGCGGACGAATTCCGGGAAGCATGCGTCGCCGGCGAAGTCACGGTCGATCTCGGTGAGATAAATAAAATCGGCCAGCGGCAGCGCGGCGCGATAGAGCGATTCGCCGCCGATCACGAAGACCGGATCGGGAAAGCTCGCGCGCGCGATCGCATCGGGCAGCGACGCCGCGCTCTCGCAGCCTGCAGCGCGGAAATCGGGTCGATGTGTCACGACAATGTTCTGCCGGCCGGGAAGCGGCGTGCCGATCGACTCGAAGGTCTTGCGGCCCATGATCACGCTGTGGCCCATCGTCAACGCGCGGAAGCGCTTCATGTCGTCAGGCAACCGCCACGGCAGGTGGTTGTCGACGCCGATCACCCCGTTTCTGGCGACTGCAGCGATCAACGCCACGCGCGGCGTGCGGCGCTCGGCTCCGCCCGCGCTTGGCGAGGCGGCGGAGGGTGGTGTATCGTGCACGCGTCCCTCGTTGGCACGGGCATCGTCGGAAAAATTCATTATAGCGGTCGCGCGCGACCCCTCGTGTACTACCCTCGATCTTTCCTCAAGTTCATCCTGCTCGGTTTCCTGCTGGTCAGTCTGCCGCTTCTGTACGCGCTGGTCGAATTGATCGTGAGTCTGGACCGGTTGGGCACGCAGGGCCAGCAGGCGGTGCTGCAGGCGGCGCAGGCCGGACGCGCGAGCCGTCAGCTCTACGAGCAGGCGATCACGCTCGAGCGAGTGGTGCGCCAGCACCTGATTCTCGACGACCCGCAGCTTGTCGATGACTACAGCCGGCTGCGCCAGGATTTCCGACAGACCTCGCAACAGCTGCAGCAGCTGCCGCTCGATCGCGACCAGCTTGCGCAGCTCGAGAAGCTGACCGATACCGAGACTCGCTTGTATATGCTCCTCAAGTCCACGCAACGTCCCTCCGGCGCAAGCAAAACGCTCGCCGACGGTTACGCCGACCTGGCCGAAGGTGCGCAGGCGATGCTTACCGCGAGCAATCGCCTCACGGAGCGCGAAATCGAGCGCCTGCAGCAGACCGCCGCCGAGGGACGCAAGACCTGGCTCTATCTCGCGCTCGCCGCGGGCATGATCGCGCTCGCGCTGGCGATCGTGTTCGCGATGCTGATTGCGCGGCCGATCCGGCAACTCGACCTTGCGATCCGGCAGATGGGAACCGCGGATTTCACCCACGCCGTCGCGGTGAACGGCCCGGCGGACATGCGCTACCTCGGCCAGCGCCTGGAATGGCTGCGCACGCGACTGCACGAACTGGAGACGCAGCAGACGCGCTTCCTGCGTCACGTCTCGCACGAGCTGAAGACTCCGCTCACCGCGGTGCGCGAGGGCGCCGAGCTGTTGCGCGATCGCGTCGGCGGCGAGCTCTCTGCCGAGCAGCGCGAGATCGTGCGTATCGTGCGCGAGAACACGCTCAATCTGCAGAAGCTGATCGAGGACCTGCTCAACTACCATCAGACGCGGGTGATCGAGCCACAGACGCTGGGACCGGTTCCGCTCGCCGACGTCGTCCGGCGCGTCGTGCGCGAGCACAAGCTCGCAGCGCTCGCCCGCGTGGTCACCTTCGAGATGAAGCTGAAGCCGCTGATCCTCGTCGGCGACCACGAGAAGATCCGCGCCATCGTCGACAACCTCGTATCGAACGCGATCAAGTACTCACCGCGTGCCGGGCTCATCGCCATTCGTCTCGCGGTCGACGCCGACATGGCCGTGCTCGACGTGATCGACCAGGGACCCGGGATCGATCCCGCGGACCGGCCGCACATCTTCGAATCCTTCTATCAGGGTGCACCCGCGCCCGACGGGCGCATCAAGGGCTCGGGACTTGGGTTGGCGATCGCCCGCGAGTACGCGCTCGCGCATGGAGGACGGATCGAGGTGCTCGATCGGGGCGACGGCAAACGCGGGGCGCACTTGCGCCTCTCGCTGCCGCTCGCGGTCTCCGAGGCGGCCGCGCTCACAACCGCACAGTCGCCGCCGTCGATCACGATCCAGGAGGAAGGTTGATCAGCAAGCGCCGGAGGGCCGTCGAGACGGTCGGACTCGCCTTGCTCGCCGGTTGCACGACCTCTCCTCCACAGGCGGCCGAACCGGTCGTCGTGACGCCGCCTCCGTCCTCCGTAGTGCAGGCCGCCAAGGCGGAGAGGATTCCGGTTACGCCGGTGCCGGTGCCGCCCGTGGTGATCGTTCAATCGCCTGCGCCGGAGAGTCCGGTGATTGTGCCCCCCGTCAACGAGGAAGAGCAGCAGGCGCTCGCATTGCTTGCCGATCTGCAGCGCTACGCCGTGGAGACGGGCGATGATCTCAAGCGGGAGCTTGCAGTGGTCAGCCAGACCGTCGCGCGTACGCGCAGCGACGCGAGCCGCATCCGCATGGCGGTGCTGCTTACCATGCCGGCCGCCGGCCCTACCGACGATGCAAGAGCGCTGGCGCTGCTCGATTCGGTCGCGGGCAAGGGCGCCACCACCTCGCCGCTCAAGCAGATCGCGGCGATTCTCTACGCCCAGATCGCCGAGCGCACGCGCAGCGTGCGCGAGGAACAGCGGAAGACCGCCGCAGCCCAGGAAAAGCTCGATGGCTTGCGTGCGATAGAACGAAGCCTGCTGCTGGAGCGCAGTCGCAACGCCGGCGGAGGCGGTGGCGGCGGTGGTGGAGGCGGCACGGGCCGCTAGAGTATGGCGAATACTGGCGACATTCTGCTGGTCGACGACGACCCGGATCTGCTGAAGCTGATCAGCCTGCGGCTCACCTCGGCAGGCTATCGCGTGCGCACCGCAGACAGCGGCGAGACGGCGCTCGCCGCGCTCGCTATCGCGCGGCCCGCGGCCGTGATTACGGATCTGCGCATGCCCGGCATCGACGGGCTCGCACTTTTCGAAGCGATCCACCGGCAGCACCCGACGCTGCCGGTGATCATTCTCACCGCGCATGGAACGATTCCTGACGCGGTGACTGCCACGCAGCGCGGAGTGTTCGGATTTCTTACCAAGCCCTTCGACAGTCAGGAGCTGCTGCAGAAGGTTGCGAGTGCGATGCGCCTCACCGGCGAGGCGCCCGAGCCTACGCGGCAAGCGAGCGGCGACTGGCGCTCGGGCATCATCACGCGCAGCCCTCGGATGGAGGACCTGCTGCGGCAAGCGCGGCTCGTGGCCGACTCGGACGCGAGCGTGCTGATCTTCGGCGACTCGGGGACGGGCAAGGAGCTGCTCGCGCGCGCGATCCATCGCGCGAGCCGCCGCAGCGCGCGCTCCTTCGTCGCCGTGAACTGCGGGGCGATCCCGGAGCCGCTGCTCGAATCGGAGCTCTTCGGTCACGCCCGCGGCGCCTTCAGCGGCGCGGTGCAGGCGCACAAGGGTCTCTTCCTTGCCGCCGATGGCGGCACGATCTTCCTCGACGAGATCGGCGACATGCCGCTCGCGCTGCAGGTAAAACTCCTGCGCGTGCTGCAGGAAGGCGAAGTGCGGCCCGTCGGCGCGACGCAGTCGGTGCCGGTCGATGTGCGCGTGATCTCGGCCACCCATCGCGATTTGGACGCGCAGCGGACGGCGGGTGAATTTCGCGAGGATCTCTTCTATCGGCTCAACGTCGTGTCGCTCAAGCTGCCGGCGCTCGCCGAGCGGCGGGAGGACATTCCGCTGCTCGCCACGCACTTCCTGCGCCGCCTGGCGGAGCGGTACAAGAAACCGGTTCCAACGCTCGCGCCGGACGCGATGGCGCTGTTGATCGCCGCACCGTGGCCCGGGAATGTCCGGCAGCTGCTCAACCTGCTCGAGCAAGCGCTGGCGCTCACCACGACCAGCGTCATACCCGCGACCCTGGTGCAGGGAGCGTTACGCGAGGATGCCGGAATGCTGGCGCCGTTCGAAGAAGCGCGGAAGCAGTTCGAGCGCGACTATCTGGTACGTCTGCTGAAGATCACAGGCGGCAACGTCACGCAGGCGGCGACCCTCGCAAAGCGCAATCGCACCGAGTTCTACAAGCTGCTGCAGCGCCATCGCCTTGAGCCGGGCACGTTCAAGAGCAGCAAGCCCTAGGGCGCGCCAGGTCCATCATTCGAGCCCTGTGACGATCGGCACTCCACGGGCAGACTCTGCGGGGAGTGTTGCATCTGCGTCACCACTGTCGGGAATCGGCGACAGAATCATCGCTAGTCATTCAATGACTTAACGCCATTGTCATAGTCCGCGTCGGGCAGTTACGACACAAAAGCAACAAGCGCGTTAGTCTGTGCCGTGCTGCGCCAACTTCTATGCCGTGGGCCTGCTAGCAAGTCATTGATTTAGCGTAGTCGCTCGAGTTTGGCATACCCGTTGCTTTCCCGAAAACCGAAAGGGGCAACGGGCGACAACAAGCGCTGCGGAACGAGGTAAAGGAATGGACACGTTCTCTCCGGAATTGTCGAGCTTCTGGCTCCGTGATGCGGAGTCGCCCGGCGAACGCCCCCGCGCAGAGATAGTTTCGGGCCCGGAAGGCCTCTCTCCCGCGCAACAGGTGGCACTCGAGGAGTTGTGCGAGCGGGTTAACGCCGCGCGCAGCGTGGTCTAGCGAACAGATCAACTGGCCGCAGGTGGCCGCGGGACGGAAAGGCCCGCATCGCCTGACCCTCTCGGAGCCGGGATAGCGCTCCGACCATCGGAATCCCCCTTGCCCGCTCACTTCCTCCCAGCGGGCTTTTTTTTGGTTCTTCCGGCTACACCGCGACCGCGGCTTTGATCGACGGGTGGCACCGATAGTCGACGATCTCGAAATCCTCATATCGGTACTCGAACAGGGACGGCGCGCGCCGCTTGATCACGAGCCGTGGGGGCGGAAACGGCGTGCGATCAAGCTGGGTGGCGACCTGATCGAGATGATTCAGGTAGAGGTGGCAGTCGCCGCCGACCCACACGAAGTCGCCGACCTCGAGATCGCTCTGCTGCGCGACCAAGTGCGTGAGCAGCGCGTACGAGGCGATGTTGAACGGCACGCCGAGGAAGATGTCGCAGCTGCGCTGATAAAGCTGGCAGGAGAGCCTGCCCTCAGCCACGTAGAACTGGAACAGCAGATGGCAGGGCGGGAGCTTCATCCGCGGCAGATCGGCGACGTTCCACGCTGAGACGATGAGCCTTCGCGAATCCGGATTCCTGCGGATCTCGGCCAGGACGTTGGTCATCTGGTCGATGTGGTGGCCATCGGGCGCTGGCCAGGAGCGCCACTGGTAGCCGTAGATCGGGCCGAGCTCGCTATTCTCATCCGCCCATTCGTCCCAGATCGTCACGCCGTTCTCGCGCAGATAACGCACGTTGGTGTCGCCGGCGAGAAACCACAAGAGCTCGTGGATGATCGACCGCGTATGAATCTTCTTGGTGGTGAGAAGCGGAAAGCCGGCCGCGAGATCGAAGCGCATCTGGTAGCCGAACACGGACAGCGTCCCTGTGCCGGTGCGATCGTCCTTGCGCACGCCGTGCTCGCGCACATGGCGCATGAAGTCGAGGTAGGTGCGCACGGGAGGGCTCGCTGCTCGGGGGAGCGTGGATTGTAGCCGAGTCGCACGGCTTGACAAGACTGCGGAAAGGGGTATCGTGACATAACTATGCAACTAGGCATATCGACATGAAGAGGGCCTACGCGCGGGCCATCCCTGCGCCGTGGCGCCGCATCGCCCGGATCTTCGTGGCGCTCGGCGATCCGCACCGGCAGCGGATCCTGCTCATGTTCGAGCGCGGCGAGCGTCTCAACGTCGGGCAGATCGTCGCGGCGTCCACGCTCTCGCGCACCGCGGTGTCGCATCATCTACGCGTCCTCACAGAAGCCGGCGTGCTGGAGCGCGAGAAAATCGGCAAGGAAGTATATTTCCGGCCTGACGCGAACGCCGTGCGCATGGCGCTCGACGCGGTGCGTGACTACCTGGCGACGCATTACTGACACGACGGCGAAATCCTGAGGCGAGAGGCTCGCGCATGTCTGAACCGACCGATCCGCAACGGGCAATGCCCGAACACAGCCAGTTCCGTCTGCTGCGCGAGCGCCGCTTCGCGCCCTTCTTCTGGACCCAGTTTCTCGGCGCCGGCAACGACAACGTCTACAAGAACGCGCTCGTCATCTTCGTTGCGTTCCAGGCGGCGACGCTCACCGCGCTGTCCTCGAACGATCTCGTGAACATCGCGGCAGCGGTGTTCATCGCGCCGTTCGTGCTGTTTTCGGCTACTGCGGGCCAGATCGCCGACAAATTCGAGAAGTCGCGGCTGATCCGCTTCATTAAGCTCTTCGAGACCGGGATCATGGTGATCGGCGCGATCGGGTTCTACCGGCGCGACCTCGTCCTGCTCTTTCTCGCGCTGGGGCTCATGGGCGTGCATTCGACCCTCTTCGGGCCGGTGAAATACGCCATCCTTCCTCAGAGTCTGCGCCCCGACGAGCTGATTGGCGGCAACGGGCTCGTGGAGATGGGTACTTTCGTCGCGATCCTGCTCGGTGAAATCGTCGGCGGCCTGGTGATCGCGATCAAACCCACCGGGCCGCTGCTCTCGGGCGCGGTGTGTATCGCCATCGCCATCGCCGGTTATCTCGTGAGCCGCGGCATCCCGAACACGCCCGCGGTTGCGCCGGCCCTCAAGATCAACTGGAACCCGTTCACCGAGACCGCGCGCAACCTGCGGTTTGCGTACGGCAATCGCGTGGTGTGGCTCTCCATGCTCGGCATCTCCTGGTTCTGGTTCTACGGAGCGACCTACCTCACGCAGTTCGCCACTTTCACCAAGGACGTGCTGGGCGGCGACGAGCATGTTGCAACGCTGCTGCTCGCGATCTTCTCGGTCGGGATCGGCATCGGGTCACTGCTGTGCGAACGCCTGTCCGGACACAAGGTCGAGTTGGGGCTCGTGCCTTTCGGCTCGATCGGGTTGTCGCTCTTCGCGATCGATCTCTATTTCGCCAGCGAGGGGCTCGTGCCGACGGGCCAATCCGGGATCGAGGGCTTCCTCGCGGTGGGTGCGCACTGGCGTGTTGCCGCCGATCTGGTGCTGCTTGGGATGTTCGGCGGCTTCTACATCGTGCCGCTGTACGCGCTGATCCAGGAGCGCTCCGATCCGGCGTACCGCTCGCGCATCATTGCCGCCAACAACATCCTCAACGCGCTCTTCATGGTTGCCTCGGCTGGCATCGCACTGGGGCTGCTCAAGGCCGGACTCAGCATCCCCGCGCTTTTCCTCGCCACCGGATTGATGAACGCGATCGTCGCGCTCTACATCTACTCGCTCGTCCCCGAGTTCCTAATGCGCTTCCTGGCGTGGCTGCTCATCCACAGCTTTTATCGGGTGGACAAGCAGGGGCTCGAGCGCGTGCCAGCGGAGGGAGCCTGCGTGATCGTGTGCAATCACGTGAGCTATGTCGATGCTATCGTGATCGCCGCCTGCGTGCGCCGTCCGATCCGCTTCGTGATGGACCACCGCATCTTCGCCGTGCCACTGCTCAACTTCATCTTCCGCACCATGCGCGCGATTCCCATCGCGCCTGCAAAGGAAGACGCAGTGCTGAAGGAGCGCGCCTTCACGGAAGCCGCAGACGCGCTCAAAGCCGGCGAGATCGTATGCATCTTCCCGGAGGGAAAGATCACCGACAACGGCGAGCTCAACCGTTTTCGCCCGGGGCTGCAGCGCATTCTCGAGAAGGAGCCGGTGCCGGTCGTGCCGATGGCGCTGCGCGGGCTGTGGGGCAGCTTCTTCAGCCGCAATTCCAGCGGCAAGGCGATGCGGCGGCTCCGCGGTTTGTTCTCGAAGATCGCGCTGGTGGCAGGTGCGCCGGTGGCACCTGCGCGCGCGACGCCGGAGCTCCTGCAAGAAACGGTGCTCGCGCTGCGCGGCGACTGGCGCTAGAGGTCGAAGCCGAGCTTCATCCGTTGGTCGTATTGGGGGCTTCGGGGTAGAGCGAGATACTGAGCCGGCCCGAGGAACGAGGGAGGAATCATGTGGGCAGTTGGACTGATCGTCGGGGCATTGGTCGGCGCCAGCCTCTGGGACTTCCGGGGCGCGTTCGTCGGCGCGCTGATCGGGCTGTTCGCGGGCATCATCGCCGGGCAGAAGCGCACGAGTCTCGTCGACCGCGTGGCGAAGCTGGAATCACAGGTCGAAGCGCTGCGATCGCAGCTCGCCCAAGCCCCCGCGGGTGCTGCACCGGAGCGCGAACCGACGCCTGAGACGCCGGCAAGCCGAGCGGCGCCTCGCCCGGAGCCAGTGGAAGAGACGACTCCGCCCGCCGCGCCGATCCCGAGTTTTTCTGACGCCGAGCCGCCGCCGCAAGCCGTGGCTGTGCGTCACGGCGGAACCGGCGATCCGAGCCTTCCCTCACGCGCGCCTGTGGCGGCGGCGCGGACTCCCATGCCGCCGTGGCTCGCGTGGTTCATGGGCGTCAATACGCTGGCGCGGGTGGGTATGCTGCTCCTGCTCATCGGTCTCGGCTTTCTCGTGAAGTACACGGTCGAGCATGTTCGCGTGCCGATCGAGCTACGCCTCTCCTTCGTCGCGCTCGGCGGCATTGCCTTGCTCATTGTCGGCTGGCGCTTGCGCCTGCGCCGGCCCGGCTACGCGATGGTGCTGCAGGGCGGAGGCGTGGGTGTCCTCTATCTCACCGCATTCGCCGCGTACCGGCTGTACGCGCTGCTGCCGCCGGGCCTGACTTTCGCCGTGCTCGTAGCCGTCGCAGGTCTATCGAGCTGGCTCGCTATTCGTCAGGACGCGATCGCGATGGCAGTGATCGCCGTCGTCGGCGGCTTCCTGGCGCCGATTCTCACCGCGACGAGCGCAGGCAATCACGTCTTTCTCTTCAGTTACTACGCGCTGCTGAACGCGGCCATCCTGGGCATCGCGTGGTTCAAGGCCTGGCGCGTGCTGAACCTCATCGGCTTCGTGTTTACCTTCGTGGTGGGCTCGATCTGGGGCTATCTCAAGTATCGCCCCGAGTTCTTCGCGACGACGGAGCCGTTTCTCGTCCTGTTCTTCCTTTTCTACGTCGGCGTTGCCGTTCTTTATGCGCTGCGCCGCTCGGTCGAGCTGTCGCGCTACATCGATGGGACGATCGTCTTCGGCACGCCGCTGGTCGCTGCGGCACTGCAGAGCGCACTGGTCCGCGATATGCAATACGGCATGGCGCTTTCCGCCCTCGCCGCTGCCGCGCTCTACCTGTCCCTTGCCTGGATTCTCTACGCGCGCGCGGCAGCGCTCCGCTTGCTGGTCGAATCCTTCCTCGCGCTGGGTGTGATCTTCGCCACGCTGGCAATCCCGCTCGCGCTCGACGCGCGCTGGACTTCGGCGACCTGGGCACTCGAAGGAGCGGCGATCCTATGGGTCGGCGTGCGGCAGCAGCGGCTGCCGGCGCGCGGCTTTGGCCTGCTGCTGCAACTGGCTGCAGGCGTGGGGTATGGATGGCACGTCGCGACCGCTCCGACGGCGCTCGCGCCGATGGCGATTCTCAACAGCGAGTTCTTGGGCGCGACGCTCATCGCGCTTGCCGGACTGTATAGCGCGTGGCTGCTTTGGCGCCGGCGGGACGAAGTGAGCGACAGCGAAAAGACCGTCATCGCGATTCTGCTCTTCGCGTGGGGTAACGCCTGGTGGCTTTTCGGAGGCTGGCAGGAGATCGAGCGATGGGCTTCGCCAGAGACGCGTCTCGCGTTTCTGGTCGGTTTTCTTACGCTTACCGCGGTCGCGTTTGCGATTGCAGAGAAGAGCCTCGAGTGGCCGATCGCGCGCATCCCGGCGCTGGCGCTGCTGCCGGCGCTGCTTCTCATTGCGCTCGGCGCGACAGCGGATCGCTGGATGCGCGTCGACCATCTCCTCGCCCACGGCGGTTACCTCGCGTGGCCGGTGGCATTCGCGGTGGTGGTGTGGCTGCTCGATCGTTTCGAGCGGCCTCCGAGCACCGGGTCGATTGCCGCGCCGATGGCGTTCTGGCACGCGGGAACGCTGTGGCTGGCGGTGTTCGTCGTCGCGGAGGAATTCTCCTGGCTGGGACGCCAGATCGGCGCCGTCGACGGAGTCTGGATGGTCGTGCCCTGGGGCTTGATCCCGGCGCTCGCAGTGCTCGCCGTGAGCCATACGAGCCCGAGCGTCATGTGGCCGATGAGCCCGCATCGCCGCGCATACATGGTGTTTGGCGCCGTGCCACTCCTGTCGGTTCTCATACTCTGGACCCTCATCGCGAACACGCAGGGTGACGGCGATCCGCTGCCCTTGCCTTATCTGCCGCTCGCGAACCCGCTCGACCTCACGCAGGCGCTGGCGCTGATTGCCGGCGCGACCTGGCTCGCGCAGCTCAAGCGCGATGACGACCCGCTCGCGCGCGCGATCGGGCCAGCGATCATCGCGACGAGCTTCACTGCGCTGATCTTCTTCTGGGTGAATGCCGCGGTACTGCGCACGATTCATTTCTGGTTCGACATTCCTTTCACGTTTGATGCGCTCTGGCGATCGACGCTGGTACAGGCGACTTTCTCGCTGCTGTGGACCGCAATCGCGCTGGCCGCAATGCTGCTTGCAAACCGGCGCCGCTGGCGCGCTGCCTGGGTCGCCGGCGCCGTATTGCTGGCGCTCGTGGTCGTGAAGCTCTTCAGCGTGGACCTCGGACATTCAGGCACCGTCGAGCGCATCGTTTCGTTCATCGGGGTGGGCCTGCTGCTGCTCTTGATCGGTTACCTCGCGCCGGTTCCACCGCGGCGCCCGGAGGACGCTCAATGAAACACCTTGCCTTGCTACTTGCTTTGCTGACCACCAGCGCGGGGGCGGAAAAGCCTGACGATTTTGCTTTTGGCATCCCGCTAGCTCTCGAGGGCGATCACGCCTTCTACCGCGTCGATCTGCCGCCCGCCGTTTATCGCGGATCGGCGCGAATGGATTTGGGGGACTTGCGCGTATTCAACGCCGACGACGGGATGGTCCCCTACGCCTACGTGCCCAGTCCGGCGCCGGCGCGCGAGAGGAAACCGTCGCTCGCTCTGCCACTGTTTCCGTTGTTTGCCGACCGCGATCGCGCCGACGTCTCCGGGATGTCGCTCAACATCACGCGCAATGTCTCCGGGACCATCGTGAGCGTGACGACTCAGGATGTGCCGGCGACCGGACCGGAGCAGAAGCTTGTCGGGTATCTCGTGGACGCGACGTCGCTTGCGGAGCCGATCGGCGCTGTGACGCTGGTCTGGCCGGAGCAGACGCAAGGCCTAACCACGCGAATACGGATCGAAGCGAGCGACGACCTGGAGCGCTGGCGCACGCTGGCAGCCGAGGCTCCGCTGCTCGACCTGCAATACGCCGGGCACCGCCTCACTCGCGACCGCGTCGAGCTCCCGTCAGGGCAACCGAAGTACTTGCGCTTGTCATCGCCCGCGGGCGCATCGCCCGTCGCGCTGAATGCCGTGCGGGCTGAGTTCGGCGAGCGCGTCGTGGAAGCCGCGCGCCAGTGGAGCGAAGCAACCGGCACTGCGGTGGCCGGCAACGAAAGCGAATACGAATTCGATCTCGGCGGGACGTTCCCGATCGATCGCGTCGCCATCGACTTGCCCGAAGTCAACGCGGTCGTACCGGCCGTGCTACTCGCGCGCGCCACGCGTGAGCAGCCGTGGCGACCCTTTGCCTCCCTGATCGCCTACCGACTGCGGCAGGAAGGCGGCGAGCTTTCCGCGGACCCGACACCGGTGTTCGCCGCGGGCATGCGCTACTGGCTGTTGCGCGCGGATCCCAAGTCGGGCGGTTTCGGGCGCGGACAGCCGCGCCTGCGCGTCGGATGGGCCGTGCAGCAGATCGTATTCCCGGCGCGCGGACGCGGACCATTCGTTCTGGCCTACGGCAATCCAAACTTTGGTTCGAGCGCATTGCCGATCACGTCGCTCGTTCCAGGCTATGGGACCGAAAAGGACCCGCTTGCTGCAGCGGGCACGGCGCGTGCGGAAGCCTCGACTCCCATCGGTGGAAGAGCGCGCCTGCGGCCGGCGATCGACCTGCGCCGTGCCACCCTGTGGAGCGTACTCTTCCTCGGCGTGATCGTGCTTGCCTGGATGGCCTGGCGCTTGTCGAAGCAGATGCAGTCGACGCCCCCCGCGCAACGACCAACGCATCCGGACTCGAAGACGAGCTAGATTGCTAGGACTCGCGCCGCGGATCCGACACGGAGTCCAGGAGCGCCGGCAGTATCTTGCCGCTGGGGCCGCGCAGCACGTAATCAGCACGTGAAGAGAGCGCGGTCGCGTTCGGATTGATCTCCACCACCGTGGCACCGCGCTCCTGCGCGAGCATCGGCAGTCCGGCCGCGGGATAGACTTCGGCTGACGTCCCGGCGACCAGCAGCAGGTCGCAATGCCGCGCCGCATCTTCCGCCGCCGAGAGCGCATCCGCCGGCAGGAGTTCTTCGAACCATACGACGTCGGGCCGCAAGAAGGCGCCGCACTTCACGCAGCGCGGCACTTCGCCTTCGCTATTTTCCCAGCGCTCGACGATGCTGCCCTCGCGCGAGCATTTCACGCGGGTAATGTTGCCGTGCAATTCGACAACGCTGTGGCTGCCGGCGCGCTGGTGCAATCCGTCGACGTTCTGCGTGACGAGCAGGAACTCGGGAACGCGCGCTTCGAGCTCGGCCAGGGCGCGGTGGCCCGCGTTGGGCTGCACTGTGCCGACGCGCTCGCGCCGCCACGCGTACCAGTCCCAGACGAGCTTCGGATTGCGCGCGAATGCGGAGGGGGTTGCGATCTCCCGCGGATCGAAGCGCGCCCACAATCCGGTCTGTGCGTCGCGGAAGGTGGCGAGCCCCGATTCAGCGGAGACGCCCGCGCCGGTCAATGCAGCGACAAAGCGTGCGCGCTGCAATTTCCGCGCGAGCTCGATCGGAATCGTCGGAGCGCTGGACGATGGCATGCGTGCGCGAAGAGCCGAGAGTCCACATGCTACACTCGGGCGGCTCCGATCACTCGCTCAAGACGATGTCTGGCAATACCTTCGGCACTCTGTTCTGCGTCACGTCGTTCGGCGAATCGCATGGTCCGGCAATCGGCTGCGTGGTCGACGGCTGCCCTCCCGGCATGCTGCTCGACGCAGCCGACATCCAGCGCGATCTCGATCGCAGGAAGCCCGGCACTTCGCGCCATGTGACGCAGCGCAAGGAATCGGACACGGTCGAAATCCTTTCCGGCGTCTTCGAAGGCCGCACGACCGGGACGCCGATTGCGCTACTGATCCGTAACGAGGACGCACGCAGCAAGGATTACGCGAACATCGCCGACAGCTTCCGGCCGGGACATGCCGATTACACCTACTGGCAGAAATACGGCATCCGCGACTATCGCGGCGGCGGCCGGCAATCGGCGCGCGAAACGGCAGTGCGCGTTGCCGCGGCCGCGATCGCGAAGAAATGGCTGCACGAGCGCTACGGCGTGACGATCCGCGGCCATATGACGCAGCTCGGGCCGAAGCTGATTCCCTTTAAGGATTGGCGCTACGTCGACGCGAATCCGTTCTTTGTCGCCAACGACGAGATCGTGCAGGAGCTCGAGGCGTTCATCGACGCGCTGCGCAAGTCGGGAGACTCCTGCGGCGCGCGCATTACGGCGATCGCATCGAACGTGCCGGTTGGATGGGGCGAGCCGGTCTACGGCAAGCTCGACGCCGATCTTGCCGCGGCGATGATGAGCATCAACGCGGTCAAGGGTGTCGAGATCGGCGCGGGATTCGCCAGCACCGGGCAGAAAGGCAGCGAGCACTCGGACGAGATGTCGCCCGAAGGGTTCCTCTCGAACAACGCCGGCGGCATTCTGGGCGGCATCTCCACCGGTCAGGACATCGTTGTTTCGATCGCGGTCAAACCGACTTCTTCGATCCGGCTCGATCGTCGCACCATCGACAAGGCGGGGCGCTCGGTCGTCATCAACACGCACGGGAGGCACGATCCCTGTGTCGGCATTCGCGCTACGCCGATCGCCGAGGCGATGCTCGCGCTCGTGCTCATGGATCATGCGCTCCGCCATCGGGCGCAGAACGCGGACGTGACCACCGCTACGCCGCGCCTGGCCGCGCACGCTCCTGCAGCCGAGCAGGAGCGTGGCGTGACCTCGATCGACAACCCGGATCCCGAGGAAGCCTAGGCGCTCTTCGTTTTCGTGATCTGCGCGCTGGCGCTGCCGCGCGCGAGAGTGAGCTCGACCTCCGCGCCAACCGCGATCTGCGCAACGTCCTGCACGATTGCGCCCGATGCAGTTGTGACGATGCCGTAACCGCGGTCCAGCACGTTCTGCGGGCTCAAATGCTTGAGTCCGGCCTCGAGCCTTGACAGACATTGCGCAAGGCTTTCGACCCGCGCTGCGGTAGCACGCTGCCAGCGTACGGCGGCGCGCTCCAGGCGCTCGCCTTGTTGCGCGAGGCGCGCAGCAGGATGGACGAGTCGGCGCGAGGCGAGGTCGAGACGCTGCATGCGGCGCTCGAGCGCGCGCTCCAGCGCGCGGCCCCAGCGCCTGGCCGTCGTCAGCAATCGTGACAGCAGCTCCGTTCGGTCGGGGGCGACCATCGCGGCCGCAGCCGTAGGCGTGGGCGCGCGTGCATCGGCAACAAAGTCACAGATGGTGAAATCGCTCTCGTGTCCGACGCCGCTGACGATCGGCAGGCGGGACTCCAACACGGCCCGCGCGACCATTTCCTCATTGAACGCCCAAAGGTCCTCGATCGAGCCGCCGCCCCGGCACACGATCAGCACGTCGACCTTCGCGTGCGCATTTGCTGCCGCGATCGCTGCCGTGATCTCCTTCGCGGCGCCGTCGCCCTGCACCGAGGCCGGGTACAGGATCAGGGGTACCGACGGCATCCGGCGCTTGAGCGTGGCGAGCACGTCTCGAAGCGCCGCGGCGCGCGGCGAAGTGACGAGCCCTATCGCGCGCGGAAAATCAGGCAGCTCGCGCTTGCGCGCCGCTGCGAACCAGCCGGCTGCTTCGAGCCGCGCCTTTAGGCGCGCGAAGCGCTCGTAGAGCGCGCCGAAGCCGGAGCGGCGCACGGTTTCGACAGTCAGCTGGAATTCGCCCCGCGCCTCGTAAATTGTCGGCGTCGCGCGTACCTCAACTTGTTCTCCGTCGCGCAGGGCGAGTCCGAGCAGCTGCACCTTCTGGCGATACATGACGCAGCGCACCTGTGCCTGATCGTCCTTGAGCACGAAATAGCAGTGTCCCGAAGCGGCGCGTGAGAAGTTGGAGACTTCCCCGCTGACCCAGACGAGTCCCAAATGACGCTCGACGATCAGGCGCGCGGAGCTTACGAACAGCGATACCGGAAGCACCTCTGAACGCGGAGCCTGAGTTTCGTCGATCAAGAGGTCGCGCGGTCCCAGGTTCGACATTGCAGTCGCAGCAGACGCTTTGTCCAGGACACAAAAGTGGGAGAAACCGCCAATCCGGGCTCAAAATGCGGTGTTGTTGAGCGCTGAAATGGCGTGCTGTCGCACTGCGAAGTGGTATCGCAAGCTATTGACCGATAAGGTAAAAAAGCCGTCGCGAATTTGTGCATAGCAAAGAAAAGCCTACGCGCGGCGTTACTTAGGAATCGAATGTACAAGATATGCACACTATTATCCACAGATATTGTGGAAAAAGGCTCGGCGCCGTTTGGCACCGTCGTCTGCAAAGCCTTGCTGGATGCGGTTTCGCGAGGAGTTCGCACATGCCTCTGGCATGGCGGCTCATGACGGGGTGTCGGCTGGCGGTTAGAATACTCTTCAGCTTCGATTTGTTCATGAACAAAAAGAGATGACTGCTGCACCGCCGCAAAATTCGCACACTGCGCCGGCTTCCAACTTTCTGCGCCAGATCATCGCGGAGCATCAGCGTAGCGGCAGGTACAGCGGGCGAGTGGTCACTCGCTTCCCGCCGGAGCCGAACGGCTATTTGCACATCGGGCACGCCAAGTCGATCTGCCTCAACTTCGGTCTTGCGGCGGAGAACAGGGGCACCTGTCATCTGCGCTTCGACGACACCAACCCTGTGAAGGAGGAGGTCGAGTACGAGGACTCGATCAAGGATGCGGTACGTTGGTTAGGCTACGACTGGGGACCGCATCTTTATCACGCTTCGGATTATTTCGACCGGCTCTACGAGTTCGCGCGGCATTTCATCAAGGCTGGCCTTGCCTACGTTGACAGCTCCACCCCCGAGGAGCTGCGGCAATTGCGCGGCACGCTGACCGAAGCCGGGCAGGCGAGCCCATATCGCGAACGCTCGGTGGAAGAGAATCTCGATCTGTTCCGGCGCATGAAGGAGGGCGAGTTCTCGGACGGAGCGCACGTGCTTCGGCTCAAGATCGATCTCGCGAGCCCCAACATCAATCTGCGCGATCCCACGATCTATCGCATCCGCCACACGGCGCATCACCGTACCGGGACGAAGTGGTGTGTTTATCCGCTTTATGACTACACGCATTGCATCTCGGACGCGCTGGAGCGAATCACGCATTCGCTCTGCACGCTGGAGTTCCAGGACCATCGGCCGCTCTACGACTGGGTGATCGAGCGGCTCGCGGAGGCGGAGCTGTTGCAGCGGCCGCTGCCGCATCAGTACGAGTTCGCGCGCCTGAACCTCACTTACACGATGATGAGTAAGCGCAAGCTCCTCGAGCTGGTCGAAAGCGGCCATGTGGAAGGTTGGGATGATCCGCGCATGCCCACCCTCGTCGGGCTGCGCAGGCGCGGCTACACGCCAGAGTCGATCCGGTTGTTCGCGGAACGCATCGGCGTGACCAAGTCCGATTCGTGGATCGACATGAGCGTGCTGGAGGAATGCCTGCGCGAGGATCTCAACGAGCGCGCCGAGCGCCGCATCGCTGTCCTCGATCCCGTGAAACTGGTCATCGACAACTATCCCGAGGACCGGGAGGAGGAGTGCTTCGCTCCGAACCATCCACAGAAACCTGAGCTGGGGCACCGCTCGCTCGCCTTCCGCCGCAACCTGTGGATCGAGCGCGAGGATTTCGAGGAGCATCCGCCCAAGGGCTACTTCCGCTTGGCGCCCGGCGCGGAGGTGCGCCTGCGCTACGCCTATATCGTCAAGTGCACCGGTGCCGAGCGCGACGCTGCCGGCCGCGTGACCGTCGTGCATTGCACCTACGACCCGCAAACCCGGAGCGGAACGTCAGGCGCCGATGCGCGCAAGGTGCGCGGCAATATCCACTGGCTGTCGGTTAGCCATGCCACCCCGTGCGAAGTGCGCCTCTACGATCGTCTGTTCAAGGTCCCGCAGCCGGGGCGCCTGCCGGCCGTAGTGGAGGCCTTGACCGTGAAGGCGCATGGTGGTCTTCACCACTCGCACATCACGCTCGACGATGACGCGGCGTTCGACGAGCCGACCGAGCGCAATTACCTCGACGATTTGAATCGCGACTCCAAACGCGTGATCGAGGCCTACATCGAACCGGCGCTTAAACGAGCTTCGGGCGAAGATCGTTTCCAGTTCGAACGCCACGGCTATTTCGTCGCCGACGCGAAGGACCACTCGTCCGCGCATCCGGTGTTCAATCGCACCGTCACGCTGCGCGACTCCTGGGTCCGGGCGATATCCAAGTAGAATAGCGTCGGACGGCATTCCCTTTTCGCGCCGCGCTACCGCGCGCGAGCACCGCGACCCGCAGAGGCAAGCATGAAGCGAATCTTCCTGTTCCTGCTCACCAACATCGCCGTGCTGGTCGTGTTGTCGACCGTGGCCAGCCTGCTCGGCGTCGACAAGATCCTGACGGCGAATGGACTGGACCCGCTTGCGCTGCTCGTCTTCTCGGCAATTTTAGGCTTCGGGGGTGCCATCATCTCGCTCCTCATCTCGAAGTCGATGGCGAAATGGACGACCCACGCCCAGGTCATCGAAAGCCCGCGCAGCGAGTCAGAGCAGTGGCTGGTCGCGACCGTGCGCAAGCTCGCCGACAAGGCGGGCGTCGGCATGCCAGAGGTCGCCGTCTACGAGGGCGAGCCCAACGCATTTGCGACCGGCGCGTTTCGGAACTCGGCGCTCGTCGCCATATCCACGGGCCTCCTGTCGTCGATGTCGCGCGAGGAAATCGAGGCCGTTCTCGGGCATGAGATGGCGCACGTCGCGAACGGCGACATGGTCACGCTCACGCTGATCCAGGGCGTGGTCAACACTTTCGTCGTGTTTCTGTCGCGAGTCGTCGCATTCTTCGTCGACCGCATCGTGTTCCGCACCGAGCGCGGCACGGGGCCGGGCTACTTCATCACCATGATCGTCGCCCAGATCGTGCTCGGTATTCTCGCCAGCATCATCGTCGCGTGGTTCTCGCGTCGGCGCGAATTTCGCGCCGACGCGGGCAGCGCGCAGTTCCTGGGCACGCCGCAGCCGATGATCCGCGCGCTTGCGCGACTGGGCGGTTTGCCACCCGGCGAGCTGCCCAAATCGCTTTCCGGATTCGGGATCACGGACCGCGGCGGCATCGCATCGCTCTTCGCCTCGCATCCGCCAATCGAGGCGCGCATCCGAGCGCTGCAGACGCACGGCGCGGCGGGCTGACGACTCTCCCGCGCTACATTGGCGGTACGAGCCCGTCCTTCCCGACGGCAACGCCGGCTGCAGTCAGCGATCCGTCAGGCTGCTTGGCCGCACTCACGATGATGTGAGCGCCGGGTTGGAGCATCGCACGCTCTCCCGGCTCGAAAGTGACGACCGGTGCCTCCGGCGGCACGAGCACCGTCTTTTCACCGTCCTTGTACTTGAGCGTCATCCGGCGGTCTTTGTCGACCGCAACAACTTCGGCCACCGTCGCGTTGGTCATCATACTGCCGGGTTGCAGGTCCCATGGGTAGTGGCCTTCGCCGCTGCCACGCCGCGCCTCGGGGAACAGTAGCACTTCGATCGCTCGCTGCGTGCCGTCGGGCCGTGGCATCGATGCGATGCCGACGTAGCTGCCAGGCACGACGCGCTCGATGCCAATCTTGACCACCGCGTTGACGGTGTACGAATCGGCCAGCTTGACAGTGAGGCTCTCTCCGCTGCGCGATTTCACCTGCAAATTGAGTCCATCGAGCGCGATCACGTCGCCGCGGATGCGTTGCGTGGGTGGCGACGCGGTCTGCGCCCCGATGTTCGCGGGAAGGAAGGCGGAGAGCAGCGTGGCCAGAACAATTTTTTGCATCGTGTTTTCCTCCTGTGAGAGCGCCGCCGTGGCCGCGCTTCCAAAAAACGAAACGGCCGGCCATCGTCTCGCGATGACCGGCCGCTGAATCAAACGGGTGCGCTCGAAAGCGACGCCGGCGAGCGGATTTGGTGGATCGGGGGGCCGATTACTTGAGGTGACCTGAAACCAGCTTGGTCATCTCGAACATCGATACCTTGCTCCTGCCGCCGAACACCTGCCTCAACTTTTCGTCGGCGTTGATCATCCGCCTATTGATGGCGTCCTGCAGCTTGTTCTTCTTGATGTAGTCCCAAATCTTCTTGGTGACTTCGGTGCGCGGCAGAGGCATGCTGCCGACGACGGCCGCGAGCGTTGACGATGGAGTCATCGCTTTCATGAACGCTGCGTTGGGTTTGCGCTTGCTGGCTGCCTTCTTCGCTTTCTTGGGTGCGGCCTTCTTTGCTTTCTTGGCCGGCTTCCGAGCCGACTTCTTCCCCGCCTTCTTGGCGGATTTTTTGCTCTTCTTACCCTTCCTGGTAGCCATAGTTCTCCTTCCTGGTGGTTGATCGCTGGGGTGGGACGGCGATGGGCATGGAGGCGAGATCGATCTCCTGTCACCGATCCTAGTGCTCCATCGCACAAATATACCGCATTCTTGCGCGCAAGGTATGCAAATTCTCAAGCGATTGCCTCTGATGGACGCGAAGTGTTGCATCGGAGAGAATCGATGCGGTGATGAGTGGCTCGCTCACCGCATCCAGGGCAGCGCTGATTTTCGCGCTCGGGGTCGTACTCCGGGCGAGCGCCGGGACGGCTCAGCCGTTCGAGCACGGCCTGCTTTGGCGCTTGGAGAAGCCCGGTGCCGCCCCCTCGTGGGTTTACGGGACGCTTCATTCGAGCGACCCACGCGTGACCGCGTTGCCCGCGCCGGTGGCCGGCGCGTTCGCCGCCGCGCGCAGCTTCGCGATGGAAATCTATCTCACCGACGTCGAGGGAGCGGCCTTCGCGGAGGCGACGCAGTTCGACGACGGACGCCGGCTCGCTCCTCTTCTCGGCGAGGACGCTTACGGCAGGCTGCGAGAACTGTTGGGCGCGAGCGCGCCGCCTGAAGAGGTGCTCGCACGGACGAAGCCCTGGGCGGCGCTGCTCCGGATCGACGCTGCTCGCGCCAGAAGCGACGGACCGACCCTCGACCGGCGTCTCTACCTTTCAGCGCGCGAGCGCCGCATGACCATCCTCGGGCTGGAGGACCTCGACGAGCAAGTCGCCGCCCTCGATAGCATTCCCATGCCCACGCAAGTGGCGATCGTCAAACACACGCTCGACCACCTGTCGGAGATCGAGGCGCAGGCCGAGCCCGCGATCCGTGCCTGGCTCGCGCGCGATCTCGCTGCGCTGGCAGATATCAACGCCAAGATCGCGGGACGAGACGCGGAGCTCGCCCGGCACTACGCTGCGCTCACGCATGCGCTCATCGAGAATCGCAGCGTGCTGATGGCGCATCGCCTCTTCCTTCCGCTGGCGCGAGGCGGCGTGTTCGTCGCCGTCGGTGCGCTGCATTTGTACGGCAGGAAGGGCTTGCTTGCGTTGTTGAGCGCCCAGGGTTATCGCGTCCGACGCGTGTACTGAGCGGCGCCGCGCGCGCTTCGCGCCGCGCGGAAGGGTTTACCGTGTCGCCGTTCCATGGCTCGGCAAAAATTACCAGCCGGCGACCCCCTGTGATTCACCGCGGTCCACACGCAAGTGTCTGTGCCATCGCGTGAAAACGCTCGTGGCACAAGCGTTGCTCGACCTGTCGCAACCATCCACGCCGAGCGTCGCATCCCCAAGCCGTCGTGGAGCGGCAGGAAAGGGAGGCGCGCGTGGAGTGTGCAGCAGCGAATGCAAAGTCGCGGAAGCGGCGCTTCGCGCGCTCACTGTGCAGCCTTTGCGCGCACGCCATGCTCGCCGCTTGCCTCGTGCTGACGGCGCACGCGCAGAACGCGAGCTATGGGAGCGTCTATGGGAGCGTGCGAGGTGGCCGCGTTCCGCTGCCCAGCGACGAGATTTCGCCGCAAGAGCGAGCGCGCATCAAGGCGTTGATCTCTGGCAACGTCGACGCGTTGCAGCGTTCAGGCCGTCTGCCGGTGGTCACGAAGCGCACACCGACGAAGTCCCTACCTGCAGTTCTGTTCCAGTGGCCGCTGCAGATGGTGCCGGGTCACCCCGAACCGGCCCCGCGCAACGTGATCGCATTCGTCGACCATGATCCCAACTACCCGAATCAAGTGCTGGACTACGCGTGCGGGACGCGGAGCTACGACACCCCCGACGGCTACAACCACCAAGGCACCGACATCACGTCCTACCCGTTCATGCAGCGCAAGCAGAACAACGACGAGACGATCGTCGTCGCTGCGGCGCCAGGCGTCATTGTCGCGAAGGAAGACGGTCAGCCGGATCACAGCTGCAGCCTGAACATGAACCCGTGGAATGCCGTGTACGTGCACCACAGCGATGGCTCCGAGGCGTGGTACGGCCACCTGAAGGCGTACTCGCTTACCACGAAGAACGTGGGCGATTCGGTTGACGTAGGCGAATTCCTCGGCGTGATGGGCAGCTCCGGCGATTCCACCGGCCCGCATCTGCATTTCGAGGTCTACGACGCCAACGGTCAGCTGGTCGATCCTTTCGCCGGAACCTGCAACGACTTCAACACGTTTTCCTGGTGGGCCAACCAGCGCCCGTACTACGAGCCGGCGATCGATCTCGTCACGACCGGCAACGCACCGGTCGACTTCCTCGCCTGCCCGGCGCCCGAAATCGAGAATCGCAGCTCGTATTACCAGCCTGGGCAGACCGTCTACATCACTGCGTTCCTGACGGATCAGTTGCGCCCCAACTCGACAACCTTTTCGGTCTATACGCCTACGGGGACACTCGCCGCCACGACGACCGTGCCGAGCGACTCCGACTTCTACAGCGCGTCATACTGGGAATGGTCCTTCCCGCTGCCTTCGAGCGCCGTTCCCGGTGTCTGGGCAGCCCGGGTCGATTTCGCGGGGCAGTCGCAGATCGTCGAATTCCAGGTCGGCGCCAGCGAGCCGCCGCGCGCCGAAGCGATCGAGTATTACAACGCTTCGCTCGATCACTACTTCATGACCTCGTTCGCGAACGAGATCGCGATCCTCGACGCGGGCGTGACGATTCGCGGCTGGACGCGCACCGGTGGCTCGTTCCCGACCTATTCCGCACCTGATCCCGATCTCGACACGGTGTGCCGCTTCTACGGGACGCCCGGTCTCGGCGAGAACACGCATTTCTACACAGCCTTCTCCTCCGAATGCGCGACGCTGCAGCAGAATCCCCTCTGGGCCTTCGAGGCTGACGCCTTCTTCATCGCGCTGCCCGACAACATGCAGCAGTGTCAGCCCTCGACGCGCCCTGTCTTCCGGCTCTACAACCAGGGGCTTGGCGGCACGCCTAATCATCGCTACACGACGAGCTGGCCCGTGGTCAATCTCATGCAGAGCAAGGGCTGGGCGCTCGAGGGCGTCGTGATGTGCACCCCGCTCTGAGATCGCTGTCGTTCACTCGCTCGCGTTGATCCTGTCGCGGGGCATAACGAAATGGCTGCAGCAGCAGCGCATTGGCGATGCTCGCGCGCCGGCGGCAGAATCGTCGATAATGACGGTGTTCGCCCCTGTTCCCCGCCGTGAACATCGCCGAATTGCGCCGCGAGTACGCCAAAGCCGCACTCACCGAGAAGGACGTCGATCCCGATCCTATTCGGCAGTTCGAGCGCTGGCTCGGCGAAGCGATCAAAGCCGAGCTGGCGGAGCCGACCGCCATGACGCTCGCGACCGTAGATGCGAGCGGGAATCCGGACGCACGCATCGTTCTGCTCAAGGGTGTCGACGCGCACGGCTTTGTCTTCTTCACCAATTACGAGAGCCGCAAGGGCACCGAACTAGCCGCGAAGCCCGCCGCGACGCTTCTTTTTCACTGGGTCGAGCTGGAGCGTCAGGTCCGCATCGAAGGCGTCGCAAGCAAGGTCACCGCTGAGGAGTCGGATCGATACTTTGCGACCCGTCCGCGCGAGGCGCGCCTCGGCGCGTGGGCATCGCCCCAGAGCCGCGTGATCGCGGATCGCGCATGGCTCGAGCGCGAGCTGGCCGCAGTGCGCGAGCGCTTCGCCGCAGCGGGCGAAACGCTGCCGCGCCCGCCGCACTGGGGCGGATACCGTGTAGCGCCGCAGGCGATCGAATTCTGGCAGGGCCGTGCGTCACGCCTGCACGACCGGCTGCGCTATCGCAGCGAAGCCTCGCGCTGGCGCATCGAGCGGCTCGCGCCGTGAGCGTCGAGCCGCAGCGCGCGCCGCGCACGCTGCCGGCGCTCATTGCGCTGGGTATTCTCAACCATATCGTTCTGACGGGCAGCCGCGTGACCGTTTCGCTCTACGCCCTCTCGCTGACGCAGTCGCCGTTCGTGGTCGGCACGCTGATGGGGCTTTATTCGTTTCTTCCGATGTGGCTCGCCGTGTCCGCCGGCCGACTCTCGGACCGCATCGGGGTGCGGCGGCCGCTCGCCATCGGATCGTTCGGTGTCGCGATCGGCACTGCGCTGCCCTGGGCTTTCCCGGGGCTGCCCGTGCTGTTCGTGACTACCACGCTGATCGGCGTTTCGTTCATGCTCTTCCAGGTCGCGGCGCAGAACGCGACCGGCGCGCTCGGGCCGCCTTCCGAGCGTGCGAAGAACTTCAGCTTGCTCGCGCTGGGCTACTCGATCTCGGGCTTCGCGGGGCCGCTCAGCACCGGTCTGCTGATCGATCACGCCGACTTCAGGCAGACGTTCATCATGCTGGCGCTGCTTCCGCTCGTTCCTGTCCTGGTGCTAGCCCGAGGGCAACTCGCGCTGCCGCCTCCTCATCCTCAGCATGAGCGCGCGAGTTCCGGCGGCGTTGCCGAGCTTTTCCGCAATCGCCGGCTGCGAAGGGTCTACGCGATCAACGGCATCACTGCGGTCGCGTGGGACCTGCACACGTTTTTCATTCCGATCTACGGCGCGAGACTCGGATTGTCAGCGTCGCGCATCGGCGTGATTCTGGCGGCGTTCGCCGCAGCAACCTTCGCGGTTCGCCTCGTCATGCCTTGGATCGCACGACGCTTCTCGGAGTTCGAGGTGCTGACCGCAGCGCTCTTCCTCGGCGGAGTGGCCTACGCGCTGTTCCCGTTCGTCGCCAGCGTGGGCGTTCTGATGACGCTCTCCTTCGTGCTTGGGCTCGCGCTCGGCAGCGGGCAGCCGATGGTGATGTCGCTGCTGCACGGGCTCGCGCCGGCTGGGCGCATGGGCGAAGCGGTCGGGGTACGCATGTCGATCATCAATGCCTCGACATTCGCGGTGCCGCTGCTCTTCGGCGCTATCGGATCCTCGCTCGGCATCGGGCCGGTGTTCTGGCTGGTCGGCGCCTCGCTCGCGGGAGGCGGTTTCATCGCCCGGGGGCGTCGCGCGACTAGCGCTTGAGGCGATCGACGAATTCCTTTCGGAACTTCGCCACCTTCGGCGCAACCACGAACTGGCAGTAGGGCTGCGAAGAGTTGCGCTCGAAGTAGTCCTGGTGATAGCCCTCCGCGGGATAGAACGGCACGGCACCCGCGATCTCGGTGACGATCGGATCGGGCCAGAGCTTCGCCGCGCCAATCTCCGCGATCACCGCGTCGGCGTCGGCGCGCTGCTCGGGCGTCTGGGCGAAAATCACCGAGCGGTATTGCGTGCCGACGTCGTTGCCCTGGCGGTCCTTGGTCGTCGGATCGTGGATGGCGAAGAAGACCCTGAGCAAATCGCGAAACGAAACCACAGCCGGGTCGAAGCTGATGCGCACAACCTCGGCATGACCCGTGTCGCCGTCGCACACTTCCCGGTAGCTCGGGTCCACCGTATGTCCGCCCGCGTACCCGGACTCGACCGATTGCACGCCGCGCAGGCGGTCGAACACCGCCTCAAGGCACCAGAAGCAGCCACCGCCGAGCACGGCGGCCTGTGTCGCGGAAGCGGTCTCGCTCATCGTCGCAATTATATAATCGGCCGGGGAAGCTCTGAATTGGGGCCGATTCGGAGATTCCAAAGGGGAGGCAAACTTGGCGAGCCTGCTGCCGCGCGAAGGCAAGTTCTTCGACTATTTCAACGAGCACGTCGGGCCCTGCACCGCATTCCTCGCCGCGCTGGCGTGACTGGTCGTACGGCGGATCTTCTGATGGGGCGACATAGCTCATGCTGGACCGGCTGATTGCCTTCGTCTCCGCGTGCGTCTCGTTCGTGCGGCGCGTTCTCGAGCATCTGTCGGGGGTGGGGCTCTTTCGCGCCGCCGCAAGCCTCGCATTCACGACGCTGCTGGGGCTGGTACCGTTGTTCACGGTCGCTTTCGCCTACATCGCGCGCTTTTCGCTCTTCGAGCGCACTCAGGACGCGCTTGAGTCCTTTCTGCTTCGCTTCTTTTTGCCGGGGAGCGGCGCCGTGGTGCATCGCTATCTCAGCGAGTTCGTGGCCAAGACGGCGGACCTGAAGGGCATCGGGATCGTGTTCGTGATCGTGACCGCCTTCTTGCTGGTATGGCAGGTCGAGAGCGAGATCAACGCCATCTACGACGTGCGTGCGCCGCGTTCGCTCGCGCGGCGCACCTTCATCATCCTGCTGGGGCTCACCGCGGGACCGGCGGCGATCGGCGCGGCGGTTTACTTCATGACCTGGCTCATCGACGAGTCGGTCGCACTCATTCCAGTCGAATCGGAGACGCTGGCGCTGTTTCTGCAACCCGTCGCTCTCGCCGTCGAGACGGCCGTCTTCACCTTCATGTACGGATACGTGCCGGCGCAGCGCGTGCCGCTTCGCATCGCGCTCGCCGGCGGGTTGCTCGCCGCAATAGTATTTGAAGTGGCGAAGTTTGGATTTCGCTTCTACATCCGGCATTTCCCAACCTACCAGGAGATCTACGGCGCGCTCGCCACGCTGCCGCTGTTCCTGCTCTGGATTTATCTCACCTGGATCATCGTGCTCGCCGGCGCCGCGGTGACGGCCACGCTCGCCGACTACGATCTCGCCAGGCGCCGCGTATGAAGTTTGCTTCGGCGCTTCTTGCCGAACGCGAGCCGCCAAGCTAGAGTGCGTGCTTTGCTTTCGCGGGGTATCGATCCGTGTGGTCGCTCATACAGGCAGCGGGTTGGCCGATCTGGCCGCTTATATTCGCCTCGATAATTGCGCTGGCGCTGATCCTCGAGCGTCTTTGGTCGCTGCGGGAAAGCGTGGTCTCGCCGCCGGGGATGGTCGACAAGGTTCTCGCCGAGTTCAAGGACAAGGGGCTTTCTCCCGAGCTGCTCACGAAGACAGCGCGTAGCGGACCGCTGGGGCGCGTGCTCGCTTCGGGGCTCGCCAACGTCAAGAGCCCGCGCCCGGTGATGAAGGAGGCCATCGAGGAGGTCGGGCACATCGTCGCGCACGATCTCGAGCGCTTTCTGACCACGCTGGGCACGATCGCGGCGATGTCGCCGCTGCTGGGACTGTTCGGCACGGTGGTCGGCATGATCGAGATCTTCGGCTCGCAGACCGCCGCCGGATCGAACCCGATCCAGCTCGCGCACGGCATCTCGGTCGCGCTCTACAACACCGCGTTCGGATTGATCGTCGCGATCCCGAGCATGATCTTCTACCGACATTTCCGCGCCAAGGTCGACAGCCTGACGCTCGAGATGGAGCAACAGGCGATCAAGCTCGTCGAGCTGGCGCACGGCGAGCGCAAGTAGAGGCCAGACCGTGAATCTGCGCGCCGGCCGCTCGCGCGAAGAGCCCGAGATCAACTTCATCCCGTTGATCGACGTGCTGCTCGTCATCCTGATCTTTCTAATGGTGACGACCACCTATCAGCGCGTCGCAGAGCTGCAGATCACGCTTCCCGAAGCGAGCGCTGATCCGATGCAACAGCGGCCGAAGGAAATCAACGTGGGCGTCGACACGCAGGGGCGCTACGTCATCGACAAGAAACTCTTCCAGTTCACCACCGTGGGCGCGCTCGCCGACGCGCTGAAAGCCGCCGCTGGCGATGCCAAGGAACCCGTGGTCGTGATCAACGCCGATGCGAACGCGACTCATCAGTCGGTCATCCACGTGATGGAAGCGGCGCGTCAGGCGGGAATGGTTCACATCACCTTCGCGACCCAAACGCCGGTCAAGTGAGGCTGGCCGAGCAGTTTGTCGCCGCCTGGTATGCGCCGCGGCTGACGCCGCTCACCGCCGCGCTTCTTCCGCTGTCACTGCTCTTCCGCGCCGTCGTCGCCGTTCGGCGCTTCACCTATCGGACACGGTTCGCGCCCAGAGTTACGTTGCCCGTCGCGGTGATCGTCGTCGGCAGCATCACTGTTGGCGGGGCTGGAAAGACGCCGCTCACGCGCGCGCTGGCCGAAGCGCTTGCGGACCGCGGCTGGCGGCCCGGCATGGTGAGCCGCGGCTATGGCGGCGACGATGTGGGCCCCCGCGCAGTCACGGTCGGTGACGATCCGGCGCAGGTCGGAGATGAGCCCCTGCTGCTCGCCGCGGCCGGCTTTCCGGTGTGGATAGGGCATGATCGTGTCGCCGCCGCGCAATCGCTCCTCAGAGCGAATCCCGAATGCAACGTGGTCTTGAGCGACGATGGACTGCAGCACTACGCGCTCGCGCGCGACTTCGAGATCGCCGCAATCGACGGCGCCCGCCGACTCGGCAATGGACATTTGCTTCCCGCAGGACCGCTGCGGGAGCCGAGTTCGCGCTTGAGCGAAGTCGATGCGGTCGTGAGGCTGGTGCCGTCGGCATCCGACGCTGCTGGGGAAGACGGCCGCGAGACGACTATGTGGCACGAGCCGCTGGCGTGGCATAACCTTGTCGAAACCAGCGCAGTGGCCGACGCTTCGCGCTGGCGCAGCGCGCACGCGATCGCCGGCATCGCCAACCCGCAGCGCTTCTTCGATCTCGTCCGCCGTCTGGGCATCGGTCCGGTCTTTCACATCTTCCCCGACCACCATCGTTACCGCCCTGAAGAAATTGCTTTCGCCGGCGCAGACGCCATCCTGATGACCGAGAAGGATGCGGTAAAATGCAGGGCATTCGCCGATGCGCGCTGCTGGTACCTGCCCATCCGGGCACGCATCGATCCCGCGCTCGTCGACCGCGTCGAAAGGAAACTCCGTGGACGCCAAGCTGCTTGAGATCCTCGTCTGCCCGGTGACCAAGGGCCCGCTCGTCTACGATCGGCAGCGGCAGGAGCTGATCTCGAAGTCGGCGCGGCTCGCCTATCCGATCCGCGACGGTATCCCGGTGATGCTCGAAGAGGAAGCGCGCAAGCTCGAGCCCTCCGAGTACGAGTGAGCTTCACCGTTCTCATCCCGGCGCGTTACGCGTCGACACGGCTGCCGGGCAAGCCTCTCTCCGACATCCACGGCAAGCCGATGGTCGTGCGCGTCGCCGAGCGCGCGCGCTCGAGCGGCGCCGAGCGCGTGGTGATCGCCACCGACGACGATCGCATTCGCAGCGCCGCACTCGAACACGGCATCGACGCGGTTCTGACGCGCTCCGATCATTCCACGGGCACCGATCGTCTCGCCGAGGCGGCGGCGCAACTCAAGCTCCAGGACCGCGCCATCGTGGTCAACGTGCAGGGCGACGAGCCGCTGCTCGAGCCGGCGCTGATTCGCGAGGTCGCCGAAGAGCTGCGCGCGCACGCCGACGCGTCGATCGCAACTGCCTGCCGCCTGATCGACGACCCGCAGGAGGCGTTCACTCCCAATGTCGTTAAGGTCGTGCTCGATCGCGCGGGCTACGCTCTATACTTCAGCCGCGCGACGATTCCCTGGGCGCGCGACGCTTTCGCCGCGGGACGCGAGAAGCTTCCGCTCGGGCTCCCGCTCTACCGCCATTACGGGTTGTACGCGTATCGCGTCGGTTTCCTGCGCCATTATCCGTCGCTGACGCCGGCGCCGATCGAGCGCTTCGAGGCCCTCGAGCAACTGCGAGCGTTATGGCATGGCTATCGCATCGCGGTGAAGATCACCGCGGGGACACCGGCGCCCGGGGTCGACACGCAGGAGGACCTCGAGCGCGTGCGCTTGATCTACGCCGCGGGCAAGGTTTGACCACGCGTCGCATTGCTACCAGAATCCCGTAAAACGCCGCAAAATCACATGCGACTGATCCTGCTTGGACCGCCCGGCGCGGGGAAGGGGACGCAAGCCGGCTTCATCCGCGAGGCTTACAAGATTCCGCAGATCTCCACCGGCGACATGTTGCGCGCGGCGGTGAAGGCGGGCACGCCGTTGGGTCTCGCCGCGAAAAAAGTGATGGACTCCGGCGCGCTCGTGTCCGACGAGATCATGATCGGGCTGGTGAGGGACCGTCTGCGCGAAGCGGATTGCGCCAACGGCTATCTCTTCGACGGCTTTCCGCGCACCATTCCTCAGGCCGATTCGATGAAAGATGCTGGCGTGACGATTGACTTCGTGCTTGAGATTGACGTTCCCGATGCCGCGATCGTCGAGCGCATGAGCGGGCGGCGCGTGCATCTCGCCTCGGGGCGGACATATCACGTGAAATACAATCCGCCGAAGGTTCCGGATCGCGATGATGTGAGCGGCGAGCCGCTGATCCAGCGCGAAGACGATCGCGAGGCGACGGTGAAGAAACGCCTCGCCGTCTATCACGAGCAGACCAAGCCGCTGGTCGCGTACTACACGCAGTGGGCGGCGAGCGGGGATCCGCGTGCACCGAAGATGCGCAAGGTCGATGGATCGGGATCGGTCGAAGCGACACGCTCGGCCTGCCTCGCCGCGCTCGGGAAATGAATCGGATGCCCAAAGCCAACGCCTTCTACGCGCAATCGGGCGGCGTCACCGCGGTGGTCAACGCGACCGCGTGCGCCGTGATCGAGACTGCGCGCAAGCATAAGCATCGCATCGGCAAGGTCTACGCCGGGCGCAATGGGATCATCGGCGCGCTGACCGAGGATTTGATCGACACGAGCAAGGAATCTGCCGCGGCAATTTCCGCGCTCAAGCACACGCCTGCAGGAGCGTTCGGCTCCGCACGCTACAAGCTGGCGAGCCTCGACAAGGATCGCGCGCAGTACGAGCGGCTGATCGAAGTGTTCCGTGCGCACGACATCGGCTACTTCTTCTACAATGGCGGCAACGACTCGGCCGATACCTGCCTAAAGGTGTCGAAGCTCTCGCAGCGCCTCGGATATCCGCTCGTCGCGGTGCACGTGCCGAAAACGGTGGACAACGATCTCGCGGTCACCGATTGCTGTCCCGGCTTCGGCTCGGTCGCGAAGTACGTTGCCACTTCGATGCGCGAGGCCGCGTTCGACGTCGCGTCGATGGCGAAGACCTCCACTCGGGTGTTCGTCCTCGAGGTGATGGGCCGCCATGCCGGATGGATCACGGCCGCCGTGGGGCTCGCGGAAGATGCCGAGACACCGCTCCCGCTGCTGTTGCTCTTCCCCGAGATTACCTTCGACGAAGCGAGCTTTCTCGCCGCCCTCGACGAGAAGGTGAAGCGCTTCGGCTATTGCTGCGTCGGCGTCTCGGAAGGCCTGCGCAACGCCGAGGGCAAGTTTCTCTCCGAGGCCGGTACGACGGATGCGTTCGGCCACGCGCAGCTCGGCGGCGTGGGCCCGCTCATCGCCTCGCTGGTAATGCAGAAGCTCAAGCACAAGTATCATTGGGCGGTGGCCGATTATCTTCAACGCGCGGCGCGGCACATCGCCTCGAAGACCGACCTCGATCAGGCGTACGCGGTCGGGAAGTCCGCAGTCGAGCTGGCGCTCGCGGGGAAGAATGCGGTGATGCCCGCGATCATGCGTCTGTCGGACAGGCCCTATCGCTGGAAAATCGAGGAAGTGCCGCTCGACAAGGTGGCGAACGTGGAGAAGAAGCTTCCGCGCGACTTCATCGCTGCGGGTGGCTACGGCATTACCGCCAAGGCGCGCGCATATCTCTCCCCGCTGGTGCGCGGCGAAGCGTTCCCGCCGTTTCGCAACGGCCTGCCGCGCTACGTACGGCTGAAGAATCAAGCTGTCCCGCGCAAACTCGCAACGGAGTTCACGCCATGACTATGCTTTCGCGTCGCATCGTTCTCTTCATCGCCTCGGCGCTCGCCAGCTCGCTCGCATTTGGCGCATCGCTCGAGGATCTGCCGAAGCGCAAGCCCGGGCTTTGGGAGATGACCATCACCTCGGCTGAGGGCCAGCGGGCAGCGACGACAAACAAGGTCTGCATCGATGCAGCGACCGATCTCGAGCTGATGCGCTTCGGCTTGGGCATGACGGAGCAGCTTTGCTCGAAGCGCGACTTGAGCGTCAGCGGGAGCACCGCGACGATCGACACCGTGTGCAAGATCGGCACTTCGCAGCAGACGAGCCACTCGACGATCCGCTACACGGGCAACAGCGCGTATCGAACCGAAATCAAGGCGAAATACGATCCACCGTTCCTCGGAAAGAGCGAAACGACGACGATCCAGGAAGCGAAGTGGACCGGCCCTTGCCCGGCCGACATGAAGCCGGGCGACCTGGTCACCGCCAACGGCGTGAAGGTCAACTTGAGGGAGCTGGCCACGACCAAGAAATAGCAGCTGCCCGAGCCGGCAAACCGAGATTCGGCTCGACTTGGAGTACCCGGCGCTGGCAAAATAGCGCGTTTTTCCGGGGGAGGGAGCCATGTCTTACGCCGTTTACTTCGCGCTCGTCTGCGCGATCGCCGCATTGGTGTACGGGTTCTGGTCGATCGGCTGGATCCTCGCCAAACCCGCCGGCAGCGAAAGAATGCAGGAGATCGCCGCCGCCGTGCAGCAGGGCGCGAAGGCTTATCTCAACCGGCAATACACGACCATCGCCTTCGTCGGCGTGATCCTGTTCTTTATCATCGGCGCGTCGCCGATCGGCTGGAGGACCGCGGGCGGATTCGCTATTGGCGCGCTGCTCTCTGGTGCGGCAGGCTACATCGGCATGAACGTGTCGGTGCGTTCCAACGTGCGCACGGCGGAAGCGGCGCGCACCGGCTTGAACGAAGCGCTTGCGATCGCCTTTCGCGGCGGCGCGATCACGGGACTGCTCGTCGTTGGCCTCGGCCTTATCGGTGTGGCCGGTTTCTACCTCTTTCTCACGCAAACGGCATCGTACGTCCCGAACCCGGGCAGGGAAGGCTTGCACAGCGTGATACAGCCGCTCGTCGGATTGGCCTTCGGCGGCTCGCTCATCTCGATCTTCGCGCGTCTTGGCGGTGGCATCTTCACCAAGGGCGCGGATGTGGGCGCCGATCTCGTCGGCAAGGTCGAGGCAGGCATTCCGGAAGACGATCCGCGCAATCCGGCGGTGATCGCGGATAACGTCGGCGACAACGTTGGCGATTGCGCCGGCATGGCGGCGGACCTCTTCGAGACCTACGCGGTGACGATCATCGCCACCATGCTGCTTGGCGCGCTGCTGCTTGCCGATAACGCAGTCGCGGCGGTGACCTACCCTCTCGCGCTCGGCGGATTCTCGATCGTCGCGTCCATCGTGGGAACGTTTTTCGTCAAGGCAACCCCCGGCGGCAAGATCATGAACGCGCTCTATCGCGGCCTGATCGTCGCGGGCGTTCTTTCCGCGATCGGCTTCTGGTTCATTACGTACTCGATGATGGGCGGGATGACCGAAACGCATCCGGAGCTCACGGTGTGGAAGCTCTGGGGTGCCGGCGCGATCGGGCTCGTTCTCACCGCGGCGATGGTCGTCATCACCGAGTACTACACCGCAACCGAGTACAGCCCGGTGCGCCATGTCGCGCAAGCCTCCACGACCGGTCACGCAACCAACATCATCGCGGGGCTCGGCGTCTCGATGAAAGCAACCGCGCTGCCGGTGATCGCGGTTTGCGCATCGATCTTCTTCTCCTACTGGCTCGCGGGGCTGTACGGCATCGCCATTGCCGCGACCGCGATGCTGTCGATGACCGGCATCATCGTCGCGCTCGACGCGTATGGTCCGATCACCGACAACGCGGGGGGCATCGCCGAGATGGCTCAGCTGCCGGAGTCGGTACGCGCGATCACCGACCCGCTCGACGCGGTGGGCAATACGACGAAGGCGGTGACCAAGGGCTACGCGATCGGATCGGCAGGACTCGCCGCCCTCGTGCTCTTCGCGGACTATACGCACGCGCTCGACACGTCGGGCATCAGCGTGTCTTTCGATCTCTCCGACCGCATGGTGATCATCGGCTTGTTCCTCGGCGGACTGATCCCGTATCTCTTCGGCGCCATGGCGATGGAAGCGGTCGGCCGCGCGGCCGGATCGGTGGTACTCGAAGTGCGGCGCCAGTTCAAGGACATCAAGGGCATCATGGAAGGCACGGCAAAGCCCGAGTACGGCGCCGCGGTCGACATGCTGACGAAGGCTGCGATCAAGGAGATGATCGTGCCCTCGCTGCTGCCGGTGCTGGTTCCCGTCGTCGTCGGCGTCATCCTCGGTCCGAAGGCGCTCGGCGGTCTGCTGATGGGCACGATCGTCACCGGGCTCTTCGTCGCGATCTCGATGACCACGGGCGGGGGCGCCTGGGACAACGCCAAGAAATACATCGAGGACGGGAATTACGGCGGCAAGGGCTCGGACGCGCACAAGGCCGCGGTCACCGGCGACACCGTGGGCGATCCCTACAAGGACACTGCGGGCCCGGCGGTGAACCCGCTGATCAAGATCATCAACATCGTCGCGCTGATGATCGTGCCGCTGCTTGCGAAGATGACGTAACGCGCAAGGGGCCGATCCGCGGCGGCGAGAGGTTACTTACCGAACTCGAGCTCCATCGCGGGAGCGGTGTCGTCGGCTCGCGCGCCGACGCCGTAGTACTTGCCGCCGACCTGGTACAGGTGTCGGCACCACTTCTCCTCCGCGAGGGGCCATTGCATTTTCACGCAGTACGCCCCGTTCTCGATCCTCCAGGACCCCTCCGCCGAGTGCGGGCGCGTGCCGCCGGTGCTGCTCCTGCCGCGCGAATCCGTGGAGGCGACAAGACTGCCGTCGGGTTTGTTCGTCCATGTGCGCGTGCTTCCGTTCGGGGCGTGGTTTACGACGTTCGCCCCGGGTATGAGCTTTTGCAGCTGCTCTTCCGAAAGCTGGGTTCCATTGCGTGCCTTGATGTCGGCCAGTGACAGCGTATCGGCCTGAGCGAGACCGGCCGCGCACAGCACCGCAAGCGAAGATGCGATCGATTGGGACAGCATGCCTTTCTCCTCGGGTCGAAACAGGTTCAGTATGTTATCGCTTTCGCGCCAGCATCACGCCATCACCGACCGTCAGCAGGCACGAATCGACGCGCGGGTCATCGCGGACCTTCGCGTTGAGCGCACGCAGTGCCTTGGTGTCCGCGTCTCGCACAGAGCGATTGGCGACCTCGCCGCTCCAAAGCATGTTGTCGAGCGCGATCATGCCGCCAGGGCGCAACAAGGAGAGACAGGATTCGTAGTAGACGTCGTACGCTGTCTTGTCCGCGTCGATGAACGCGAAGTCGAACGAACCGGGTCCGTACTGAGTCGCGAGCGCCTGCAGCGTCTCGAGCGCGGGACCGAGTCGCAATTCGATGCGGTCGGCAAGACCTGCTTCCTTCCAGTAACGCTGCGCGATCGCGGTCCACTCCTTGTTCTTGTCGCAGCAGAAGAGCTTGCCGTCCGCAGGCAGTGCAGCGGCGACCGCGAGCGCGCTGTAGCCGGTGAAAGTGCCGATCTCGATCGCGCGCCTGGCGCCAAGCGTGCGCGCGAGCAGGGCGAGCAGTGCACCCTGGTCGGGTCCGATCTGCATGCCCGCCTGCGGCAGGCGCGCCGTTTCGGCGCGAAGCTTCTTCTGCACCGCGCTTTCGCGCGTCACTTCGAAGGCGACGTAACGTTCGACGGGTTCGGGAAGGAGCGAGCGGCTCATCGAGCGCAAGCATGACGCCGGATCACGACGCGTGCAAGCCGAAGGCGCTGCTCGGCGGGACGGTAGAATAGGCAGCATGCCGGTCAAGTCGCGGCTCTCGTCGAAGCTCCGCGGGCTCGTCCTGTTGCTCGGTTGCCTCGTCGCTGGCGCTGCGTATGCGCAGAGCCCTGGGCCGGAGCAGCCGACAGGGTGGACGCCGAAGAAGCCGGTCGTGAGCAAGCACGACATGGTGGTGGCCGCCAATCCGCTCGCGGTCGAGGCCGGATACACGATGCTCCGCGAAGGCGGCAATGCCATCGACGCCGCGGTCGCGGTACAGATGGTTCTCAACTTGGTCGAGCCGCAGTCCTCCGGGATTGGCGGCGGCGCGTTCATGCTCTTCCACAACGGTCGCAACCGCATGCTGACCGCGTACGACGGGCGCGAGACGGCGCCGGCGGCGGCGAAACCGGATCGGTTCCTCGATGCCGACGGCAAGCCGCTGCATTTCTTCGATGCGGTCATCGGCGGCAAATCGGTCGGCGTGCCGGGCACGCTGCGCATGCTGGAGCTCGCGCATCGCCAGTACGGACGGTTGCCGTGGGCAAAGCTCTTCGACCCTGCGATCGCGCTGGCCGAGCGAGGTTTCGCGGTGAGCCCGCGACTGCACTCGCTGATCGAAGCGGACACCTATCTCAAAACGCAGGATCGGGCCAGGGCGTACTTCTTCAACGCGGACGGCTCGCCGCTGGCGGTCGGGCAGACGCTGAAGAATCCGGCTTTCGCCGCGACGCTGAAGCGGATTGCTTCGGGAGGCGCGGACGCGTTCTACAAGGGTGCGATCGCCGCCGACATCGCGGAGACGGCGCGTGCGGCAACAAGTCAGGGTGACATCACCGAAGCTGATCTCGCCGAGTACAAAGCCAAGGTTCGCGAGCCGATCTGCGAACGCTACCGCGCGTACAAGGTGTGCAGCGCGCCTCTGCCTGCAGGTGGACTGACGGTATTGCAGATCCTCGGCATCCTACAGCCATTCGACATGGGCGCGCTCGGCGCGAGCTCGCTCATGAGCGTCCATGTTTTCAGCGAAGCAGGGCGCCTCGCCTACGCCGACCGCGATCAATATCTCACCGATCCCGACTTCGTCCCGCCGCCGCAGGGGCTCACCGACCCTGCGTATCTTCGATCGCGCTCCGCGATGATCAAGCTCAATGCCAGCATGGGACACGCCAAGGCGGGAGTCCCTGAATCGGCCCGCAAGGCCGCCACTGCCGACTTGGGCGCCGACGGCGCATTCGAGCTGCCGTCGACCTCGCATCTTTCGATCGTCGACAAATATGGGAACGCTCTGTCGATGACGACGACCATCGAGAGCGCTTTCGGAAGCCGACTGATGACGAAGAGCGGTTTTCTGCTCAACAACGAGTTGACCGATTTCTCGTTCGAGCCGGTGGTCGACGGCAGGCCTGTCGCCAACCGCGTCGAGCCGGGCAAGCGACCGCGCTCTGCCATGTCTCCGACTATCGTCTACGATGCCAAGGGCGAGCTGTTCATGGTCGCTGGCTCGGTGAACGGAAGCCAGATCGTCAACGATGTCTCAAAGACGCTGGTAGCGGTCATCGATTGGGGATTGGATCCTCAGGCCGCGGCCGACCTGCCAAATGTCGGCAGCCGCAACGGGCCCACCGAGCTCGAGAAAGGGACGGCTGCCGTCGCGCTGGAACCCAAGCTTCGGGCCATGGGCCACGAGACACGCATCGTCGAGGACACGAGCGGCGTGCACGCCATCGTGCGCACTCGAACAGGTTGGATCGCCGGCGCCGATCCGCGGCGCGAAGGCATGGCGAAGGGCGATTGAACATTTCGATGAGCGCCGGAACTCCGCATCGCATCGTCATCGTCGGCGGGGGCGCCGGTGGGCTGCCGCTCGCCTCGCGTCTCGGCGACAAGCTGGGCCGGCGCGGGCGCGCCCAGGTGACGCTCGTCGACCGCAACGGCAGGCACCTTTGGAAGCCATTGCTGCACGAAGTTGCGGCGGGCCGGTTGGACGCCGATGTGCACGGCATCGACTATCTCGCGCTCGCGTACTGGCATTACTTCCGTTTTCGGCAGGGTACGGTGGCGGCGCTCGATCGCGCGCGCCACGAGCTGACGCTGGACGCCGTTCGCGACGAAGACGGCGAGCTCACGCTGCCGCGCCGGGTACTGCGTTACGACACGCTGATCTTTTGCGTCGGGAGTGTCAGCAACGACTTTGGGGTCGCCGGCGTGGCGCAGCACGCGATCTCGCTCGAAACACCCGAGGAGGCGGAGCGTTTTCACCGGCATCTGCTCGCGGCCTGCGTGCGCGCCGACGACGCGGCGGCATCGGGCCACCCGACGGGGGTCGACATCGTGATCATCGGCGCGGGTGCGACTGGCGTCGAATTGGCTGCGGAGATTCGACAGACAACTCACGTGCATGCGACCTACGGGCTCGAGCATCTCGATACGCGCAAGGACGTCCGTCTCATCGTCGTCGAAGCGGCGGAGCGAATTCTGCCGCCGCTCCCCGAGCATATCGCGAAGGCTGCGACGGATCTCCTGGGCAAGCTCAACGTGCAAGTTCGCACGGGCGAGCGCGTCACCTCGGTCGACGAAACGGGAGTGAGCACGGCAAGCGGCGCCCTCTACCGCGCGGATCTCGTGGTGTGGGCGGCGGGCATAAAGGCTCCTGAGTGGCTCCGCAATCTCGATGGACTCGAAACCGGGCGCGGCGATCAGCTCGTGGTGACGCTTGCGCTGCAAACCACGCGCGACCCCGACATCTTCGCCTTCGGCGATTGCGCCGCTTGTCCGTGGCCGGAGGCCGGTCGCGCCGGCGCACAGGTGCCGCCGCGCGCACAGGCGGCCCGTCAGCAGGCGATGCTGCTCGTGAAGTCGATGCGCGCGCGCCTCGACGGCAAGCCGCTGCCGGAGTTCCATTTCCGCGATCTGGGCTCGCTCGTCTCGCTTGGCGAGCTCTCCGCCGTCGGCACCCTGATGGGCCGGCTGGTTGGCGGGAGCCTGCTCATACAGGGGCTCATCGCGCGCTGGATGTACGCCTCGCTCTACAAGATGCACCAGGCGGCGATTCTCGGCTATCTCGGCGTCGCGCTCGACACAGTCGGACGGTTTCTCCGCCGTCACACCGAGCCGCGGGTGAAGCTCCATTGAAGATCGACATGAAGAAGAAACCTCGGGTCGTCGCCACGCGCAAACTTCCGCCTGCGGTCGAAGCGCGCCTCACGCGCGACTACGATGCGATATTGAACCTCGATGATCGTGTCATCGGTGCCGATGAGCTCGTGAGCCTTGCCAGAGGCGCGGATGCGCTGATCGTCGCGCCGACCGAGCGCATCGATGCAAGCCTGATCGCGCGCCTGCCGCCGTCACTGAGGATCATCGCCTGCTATTCGGTCGGATTCGATAACGTCGACGCGGCTGCGGCGGTCAAGCGCGGCATCGCGGTTACCAATACGCCGGATGTGCTCACTGAGGCTACGGCGGATATCGCCATGTTGTGCCTGCTCGGCGCTGCGCGCCGCGCGCACGAGGGCGACGTGCTTGTCCGCAGCGGCCGCTGGGGTCGATGGACGCCGACCGAGCTGCTCGGAGCCGAGCTCAACGGCAAACGCTTGGGAATCTTCGGCATGGGCCGGATCGGACAAGCGATGGCACGGCGTGCCCGCGGCTTCGGTCTGAAGCTTCTTTATTGCGATCAGCGCAAGCTTCCCGCGAAATTTGCGCAGGGAGCGCGTTTCGTCGCGGACTTCGACCACTTTCTCGCGCAATGCGACATCTTGAGCCTGCACGCGCCGGCGACGAAGGAGACGCACCACTTCCTGAACACGGCACGGATCGATCGCCTGCCGCAAGGCGCCATCGTCGTCAACACGGCGCGGGGTACGCTGGTCGACGACGATGCGCTGATCGCCGCGCTACGAACGTGGCGGGTCGCCGCCGCCGGCTTGGACGTGTTCGAGAATGAGCCGAAGCTCCATCGCGGCTATCTCGAGCTTCCGAACGTGTTCATCCTTCCGCATCTGGGCAGCGCGACCGTCGAGACACGCGATGCGATGGGCTTTCGCGCGCTCGACAATCTGGATGCGTTCTTTGGCGGCAAGACGCCGCGCGATCGCGTCAATTCGCGCCGGGCTGGAATCCCTTCACGCCGAACTGCCAGAACATGAAAGCGAAGGTGTCGGCACGCTCTTCGTACTGCGACTTCTTGGTCGATCCGAAGCCGTGACCGGCGTCGTAGTCGATCCGCAGCAGGATCGGCCGGTCCCCGCCCTGCGCCGCCTGCAGCCGGGCCGTCATTTTTCCTGCCTCCCATGAATCCACACGCGGATCATTGAATCCGGTGACGAGCATGACCGCCGGGTACTTCGTGCCGTCCTTGACGTGGTGGTAGGAGCTCATGGCGAGCAGGCCCTTGAAACCGTCTTCCGTCTTCACCGTGCCGAACTCGGGAATGTTGGGCACGCCGTTGGGCGATAATTCCATGCGCACGGCGTCTGAAACCGGCACATCATCGATCGCCGCGGCGAAGAGATCTGGCCGATCGGTGATCGAGCGTCCGACGAAGATGCCGCCGGCGCTGCCGCCCCAGATTCCAAGCTTTGCGGAAGAGGTGTACTTGTTGGCGATCAGCCACTCGGCGCATGCGATGGCGTCGTTCCAGGTGTTCGGCTTGGTGAGCTTGTAGCCGGCCTTGTACCAGGCTTCGCCGTTCTCGCCGCCGCCGCGCACGTGCGCGACAGCGAACACACCGCCGCGCTCGAACCAGGGCAGGAAGGTGGGGCGGTAGAACGGCGTTTCCGAGATGCCGTATGCGCCATAACCGTAGAGCACGGTCGGATTGCTGCCGTCGAGTTTGATGCCTTTCCTGTGCACGATCGAGAGAGGGACCATCGTGCCGTCGGCCGCCTTTACCTTCACTTCGGTCGACACGAGCCCCTGGGGGTTGTCGTACTTGCTCTGCGGCTGCAGCTTGGTGTCGACGAATTTACCCGCCTTCGGCTCGTACGCGTAATAGCCGCCGAACTTGGTCCATGCGCTCATGTCGACGACCACTCCGGCTACGCGCTGATCGGAGGCGAGTGCCGAGATGTCGCCATCGAAGGGCAGCTTGATCATCGCGGCCTTCGCGCCGGGCTCGTAATCGAGCCGCAGCAGCTCGCTGATGCCGGCGTTCATGCGCTGCACGTACAGTGCGTCCTTCGCGGCGGCGAGCCCGGTGACCACCGATTCGCTCTCGGGAACCGCGACTTCTGCGCTGCCGATATCGGGCTTCGCGAGCGACACGCGCAGCACCTTGAACCGCGAAGCGTTCTTGTGCGTGAGCAGGTAGGCCCAGTCGCCGTGGACCGCGATGTCGGTGACGTCGTCAGCCGTCTCCGTGAGCTTCACCCAAGGCGTTTTGTCGCCGGCGAGCGCGTCGCGCGGAGCGACATAGAGGCGAATTTCGCGTTGCACGCCGTTGACCACTGCGCCAATCATGTATTTCGATCCGATCGGGTTGCCCGCGACGACGAGCTCGGCGGGTGCGACGGTGACGGCCGGGGACACGCCGGCTCCCAGAATGGCAGCATCATTGTCGGGATTCGTCCCGAGGGCGTGCACGAAAGTCTTCTGGTTCTGATACTTGTCGGTGGACGGCGCGTCGGGCGCGAGCTTCTGCAACCGGCTGTAGACGAGGCGCCCATCGGGGAGGAACGATGGTGTGGCGAAATTCGCGCGATCGATAACGTCGCCCGTCTCTTTGGCCGTCGCGACTTCGAGCACGTGGATGACGCTCTCCTCGGACCCTCCCACGGAAATCCCGAAGGCGAGGTATTTGTTGTCGGGCGAGGGCTGGTAGTAGTCGATCGCGTTGTGCTTTCCCTCGGGCGCGGGCTGCTTGTCGGGATCGACCAGGAGCCGCTCCTTGCCGGCAAAGCCGCGCCGGACATAGAGCTTGGCAATGTTCTCGTTCGCGTTGCGCTTGAGGTAGTACACCATGTCGCCGACCACCTGCAGCGAGCTGATGCGCGCCGCCGCGGCATCGCCGTACTTCGCGACCTCCTTCAGCAGCTCCGCGCGCTGCGGAATCTTGTCGAGGGCCGCGCGCGTGTAGTCCGCCTGAGCCTTCATCCAGGCCGAGACTTCCGGATTCTTCATGTCCTCCATGTAGCGATAGGGATCAGCGACCGTCGCGCCGAAGTAGGTATCGACGATCTCCTTGACGGGCGCGACAGGAGGCTTGGATTGCGCGAAGACGAGCGAAGCGGCGGCGAGCAGCGCGGCAGCGGAAATGCCGCGGCGCAGGGTCATTGCGGTCGACACGGGGAGACTCCGGAAGGAAGGTTTACGAGGGGGAAAATTATGCCAGCCGCGCGCTCAGGCGGCTATGCCTTCCGCGACGCATCGCGCCGGGGGCCGACGGGGCGCCGCCAGGCTCGACGAAGCCTTTTCATGCTCAGAGCGGAGAGGGATCTGCCGGGTCAGCGAATCAGCCAAGCTGCGACAGAAACTCCCGCACCAGGACGGCGCGCTCGTTGAGCGACGGCGCAGCGCGCTCGATCCGCACACGATTCGGCCCCGCAAGACGATGAGTTCCATCCCTCTGGATCAGCGCGATCAGCTTGGCCGTGTCGAACGGCGGCTTGGGAGCGAATTGGATCTGGGTTCGCTCCGGCCCCGCGTCGATCTTCACCACGCCGAGGGGTTTGGCTGCGAGTCGCAGCCGGTGCGAGGCGATGAGCGCCTGCGTCTGCTCCGGCGGCAGACCAAAGCGATCGATCAGCTCTTCCTGCATCGTGACGAGATCCGCTTCGTTCTCGCAGTTTGCGAGTCGCTTGTAGAGGACGAGCCGCTCGTGCACGTCGCTACAATAGGTTTCCGGAAGCAGCGCCGGGGTGTGCAGGTTGATTTCTGTCGTCACGCCAAGCGGCTCGCTCAGGTCCGGCTCGCGTCCGGCTTTCAGCGCGTCGACCGAAGCCTTGAGCATGTCGACATAGAGCTGGAAGCCGATCTGCTGCATCTCGCCGGACTGTTCCTCGCCGAGCACCTCGCCGGCGCCGCGGATCTCGAGATCGTGCATGGCGAGATAGAAGCCGGAGCCCAGCTCCTCCATCAGCTGGATCGCCTCCAGACGTTTCCTCGCCTGTGCTGAGAGGGCAGCCCCGGGCGGCGTGAGCAGATACGCGTAGGCCTGATGGTGCGAGCGGCCTACACGCCCGCGCAGCTGATGGAGCTGCGCCAGCCCGAATTTGTCGGCGCGATCGATGATGATGGTGTTCGCGGTCGGCACGTCGATGCCGGTCTCAATGATGGTCGAGCACAGGAGCAGGTTGCAGCGTTGTTGATAGAAATCGCGCATCACCCGTTCCAACTCGCGTTCCGGCATCTGGCCGTGCGCTATCGCGAGCCGCGCCTCGGGGACGAGTGCCGTGAGCCTTTCGGCCTTGGTGGCGATGGTGTCGATGTCGTTATGCAGATAATAGACTTGGCCGCCGCGCTTGAGCTCGCGCAGCACCGCTTCGCGGACGACGCCGGTCGCGTACGGCGCGACGAAGGTCTTGATCGCGAGGCGGCGCTCGGGCGCGGTCGCGATCACCGAAAAATCGCGCAGTCCCTCGAGCGAGAGCGCAAGCGTGCGTGGAATCGGAGTGGCGGTGAGCGTAAGCACGTCGACCTCGGCGCGCAGCTTCTTGAGCTGCTCCTTGTGCCGCACGCCGAAACGATGTTCCTCGTCGATGATGACGAGCCCGAGGCGCTTGAACTTGACGTCGGGCTGAATGAGCCGATGGGTGCCGATGACGAGGTCGACGCGTCCCTCCGCCAACCCCTCGAGGATCGCCTTTGCTTCCTTGGAGGAGCGAAACCGCGACAGCTCCGCGAGCTTGACCGGCAGCTCCGCAAAACGGTTGGAGAAGGTCTGGAAGTGCTGCTCGGCGAGCAGGGTCGTGGGGACGAGCAGCGCAACCTGCTTGCCGTCGGCCATCGCGATGAACGCGGCGCGCAGCGCGACCTCCGTCTTGCCGAAGCCTACGTCGCCGCAGACGAGCCGGTCCATCGGCTTGCCGGCGACGAGGTCCTTGATAACCGCCTCGATCGCGCCGGCTTGGTCCGGCGTCTCCTCGAAGGGGAAGCCTGCCGCGAAAGCTTCGTAGTCGTGGATGTCGAAGCGAAACGCGTGTCCTTCGCGCGCAGCGCGCTGCGCATAAAGATTGAGAAGCTCTGCCGCCGTATCGCGCGCACGCAGCGCCGCCTTGCGCCTGGCTCGATCCCATTGGCCGCTCCCCAGCTCGTGCAGCGGCGCGGCTTCCGGCGAGGCGCCGCTGTACCGGCTCACCACGTGCAGGCTCGATACTGGAACGTAGAGCTTGGCATCGTTGGCGTAGGCGAGATGCAGAAACTCGTTCCGCCCGTCGCCGAGATCGAGCGTGGTGAGCCCGAGATAGCGACCGATGCCGTGCTGCTCGTGAACCACAGGGTCGCCGATGCGCACTTCGGACAGATCGCGCAGCATCGCATCGACGTTGCTGCGGCGCTGATCCCGCTTCGTGGGACGCCGCACGACGTTGGCGTACAGCTCTGCCTCTGTGATGACGGCGATGCCGCCCTCGCACCAGACGAAACCCTCGTGTAGCGGGCCCACGGTGAGCGCCGGGCTCGCGTCGCCGTTGAGGAACCCGTTCCAGTCAGTGCACAGCGCTGGCTTGAAGCCGTACTCGGTGAAGGTTTCTTGCATCGTCTCGCGCCGCCCGAGACTCTCGGCGACGATCAGCACGCGCTCGCGCGTCGAGGTGGCAAAGCGCTTCAGCGCATGGAGAGGATCGCCGGCGCGCCGGTCGATCTGGATCGGGGGAAGTGAGGACGTGAGTCCCGCGTCGCGGGAGGCGTCCCCCGGAGCGTCGCCATGAACTGCAGACGATGCCAGCGGCAATTCGATGCGTGCAAAAGCCTTGAGCACGCGATGAAACTCGTCGCTCGGTAGAAACAATTCCGGCGGCGGAAGCAGCGGACGAGCGGAGTCACCGCGCAGCAGCCGAAAGCGCGCCTCGCTGTCGCGCCAGAATTCGGCGATCGTCGTCTCGATCGCTCCGTGCAGACAGACGGTCGTGCCGGCCGGAAGATAGTCGGCGATCGTCGCGGTGCCGTCGAAGAAAAGGGGGAGGTAATACTCGATGCCACCCGGCATCACGCCATTGCTCACGTCGCGGTAAAGCGGCGACTTGGACGGATCGCCCTCGAACACCTCGCGGAAGCGGCCACGGAAGCGCGTTCGCGCGTTCTCGTCCTGCGGGAACTCGCGCGCGGGAAGCAAGCGGATGCGCGGCACCGGATAAACGCTGCGCTGAGTGTCGACGTCGAAGCTCTTGATCGATTCCACCACGTCGTCGAGGAGGTCGATGCGATAGGGCAGTGCGCTGCCCATCGGAAAGAGATCGATCAATCCGCCGCGCAGGCTGTACTCGCCGGGCGAGACGACCTGCGTCACGCGCTGATAGCCGCCGAGAGCGAGCTGCGATTGCAATCTCGGGAGATCGAGCTTCTCACCCTGAGCCAGAAAAAACGTGAACGCCGCCAGATAAGACGAGGGCGCGAGTCGGTAGAGCGCAGTGCTTGCCGCGACGACGAGCACATCGCATTCGCCGCGCGAGGCGTGATACAGAGTGGCGAGCCGCTCCGACACGAGATCCTGATGCGGGGAAAACTGGTCGTAGGGGAGCGTCTCCCAATCCGGCAGCACGGAGACGCGCAGACCCGGCGCAAACCACGGAATCTCGGCGGCGAGGCGCTGCACGGCGAGCGCTTCGGCGCACACTATCGCCGTGAGCTCGCCGCGCTCTGCCGCCGCCGCTGCGAGCTGAGCGAGCGCCAGCGCATCGGCCGACCCAGCGAGTGGCGCGGCGTTCGCGCGTTGGCCGCGCAAGGGCGGCTCGGGGAGGAGCCGCGGCAGCGCGATCGATACGGATGCTGGAGATTCAGACAAGGGAGGGTTCAAGCAAATCGAGCGCGCGAAACCTCAGCGCAGAATGCAATTATACGGAACCGATCGAGTCATCCCGGTTTCGTGCGCGCGGATCCTCGGCGATAATGCTTCGTGCCCACGAGAGCGACACCGCCATCCGCGTCGGCCTACCTCCTGCTGGCGGCGGCTCCCTTCTTCTGGGCTTGCAACTGGATCATCGGCCGCGGATTGCACGCCGACGTTCCGCCGTTCGCGATGACCTTCTACCGCTGGAGCTTTGCGCTCGCGTTCATGCTGCCGTTCGCGCTCCCGCACGTGCGCCGGCAGTGGCCGCTCATCCGCGCCAACGCTCGTGTGCTCGCGCTGCTGGGCGTGCTCGGGGTCGGCTCCCACAACGCGCTCGCCTACATCGCCCTCAACTACACGACCGCGACCAACGGCGTGATACTGAACTCGTTCATCCCGGTGATGATCATTGCGCTGTCGTGGCTGTTCCTGCGCCAGCGGCTGTCGAACCTTCAGCTCGCAGGCGTCGCCGTCTCGCTGGCAGGGGTACTCACCATCTTGTCGCAAGGCAGTGTCGAGCGTTTGGCGTCATTCCGGCTCAATCCTGGCGACGTGGTGGTGATGTTCTCGATGCTGCTGTGGTCGCTGTACACGATTTGCCTGCGCTGGCGGCCACCAGGGCTGCACATGCTCGCGTTTCTCTTCGTGATCGCCTGCGTGGGGGATCTCGCGGTGCTGCCGTTCTATCTCGGCGAGTCGGCGTTCATCCGTACGCCGCAATGGAGCGCGCAGGCACTCGCCGCGCTGGCCGCGATCGGGCTCTTTTCCTCTTTTCTCGCCTACATCGTCTGGAATCGAGGCGTCGAGCAGGTAGGCGCCAGCGTCGCGGGACTCTTCGTGCATCTGATGCCGGTGTTCGGCACCGTGCTCGCGTGGTTCTTTCTCGATGAGAAGCTGCGCCTTTACCACTTGGCGGGCATCGCGCTGATCCTTGCCGGAATTTACGTTACCAGTCGCGCTGCCGCGCCGGCCGTGCCAGCCGCGCCGGAGTAGCAGCCGGCGAACCGCCGATCAGACCTTCACGCGCCCGTATTGATCCTCGAAGCGCACGATGTCGTCCTCGCCGACATAGTCGCCACATTGAACCTCGATCACCACCAGAGGCTCGTTGTGAGCGTTGGCGAGCCGATGCTGTGTTCCACTCGGAATGAAAGTCGACTCGTTGGCGGCCAGCGCGTAGCTACTCTCGCCGTTGGTAACCCTGGCCTCTCCGCTGACGACAACCCAATGCTCGCTGCGGCGTCGGTGCATCTGGAGTGACAGCGAGGCGTGCGGCTTGACTTCGATGCGCTTGATCTTGAATCCCGGCCCTTCCTGCAGGACGGTATATGCACCCCATGGACGCGCCACGGTCTTGTGCAGGCGGTAGGCGTCATGGCCGCGCGCCTTCAGCTCCGCGACGACTTCACGCACGCGCTGCAGCTCGTTGCGAGAGGCGACGAGCGTCGCGTCCGGCGTATCGACGATCACCAGCCCCTCGACGCCAACCGTGGCGACGACGCGATCCTGTGCGTACACATAGGTGTCGTGCGTATCGACCGCGACGCGCTGACCCTGTCCGCGGTTTCCGTTCGAGTCGGGCGTTGCCAGCTCCGCGATGGCTCGCCACGAGCCGATGTCGCTCCAGTCGAACGCGCCGCGGACGGTCGCCGCGTCGGCGGTCTTCTCCATGACCGCGAAATCGAATGAGATCTCCGGCACCGCCTCGAAAAGCACCGGATCGATTTCCAGAAAGGCCGTGTCGTGGCTGTCGCGCAGCCGTCCCCAGACGCGATCCGCGGCCGCAAGCACGGTGGGGGCGTGGCGCGCGAAGGCGTCGAGAACGCGCCCTGCGGTGAAGCAGAACATGCCGGCGTTCCACAGATAGCCGCTAGCGACATAACGCTGCGCATCGGCTAGCGGAGGCTTCTCCACGAAGCGGCGCACGCGAAACGTATCACTCGACGTGAGCGCGTCGCCCAGCTCGAGGTAGCCGTAGCCGGTGTCCGGCGAAGTCGGCGGAATGCCGAATGTCACGAGCCAGCCGTCGCGAGCGAGCACGAGGGCGCGCTCGACCGAGGCGCCAAAGCCCGCCGTGTCGCGAATCAGATGATCAGCCGGCAGTACGAGCAAGGTCTCGTTCTTGCCGAACGTCGCTTCTACGTAGAGCGCGGCAAGCGCAACCGCGGCGGCGGTGTTGCGGCCGAAAGGTTCGAGGAGGTAGCTCATGCGCGGCGGCGCTGCGACGCCGCAGCCCGCATAAGCATCCTTGGTGTCGAAATAGAAATCGCGATTAGTGATCGTGGCCAGCGCCGCGACTTCGGGCAAGGCTGCGGCGCGCGCAAAGGTGCGCGCAAGCAGGCTCGCGCCCGGCGTGCCGTCACCGGGCAATGACATGAACGGCTTGGGGGCCGCCTCGCGCGATAGCGGCCAGAGACGCGTGCCGGCGCCGCCGGAGAGAATGATCGGGACGAGCGCCATCGGCCTAGACTGTTGTCCTGCAGAAACGAGGTCGCATTGTAACGTACGGACCGCGTTCTGTATCGCTGATTAGTCGGCCACTCGTACCGTTGCCGCGCGTCAGGGCGGCGAACTGGTCCCGCATCTGCCTTGCGGAACGGACGAGCGACCCAATATTCGTCTCAGCGGCGGTCGAAGAAGCTCATCACCGCGGTGGTATCATTGTCACTCCAGCGCGCGAGCGAGATCTTGTCAGCTCGCCGCAGGACCGGTTACCGGGGGCGACCTGGTTTCGACGGGGACTGCGAAGCAGCGCGGGGCATGCCAAGGTGCAGAACCTTGTGAATCCTCTGCAATCGCAAACTTAACTGCGAACGACGAAACTTACGCTCTGGCGGCTTAACCCCGCCGGACCTCGCACCGGGCGGCGCTCAGCTCGGGTGATGAAGCCGGTAACGGTGTAGTCACAGCGAGGACATTTAGAGCGATCGCGTGCGCCCGGGTCACTTGGGCGACACGCTAAAGCAAGGTGACTGGTCCTGCGGCAGCCTGTCCGTCGGCGGCAGCGGGGCGAGAGCAAATGACAAGACTAAGCATGTAGTCCCGACTGTGTAGTGTTTCCGGACGCGGGTTCGATTCCCGCCGCCTCCACCAAAATCAGGAATGACGGCCTCCGAGCGGGGCCGTATTCTTTGAACCTTCATCGTAGGACATTCAGCCTTCCCGAAAGCGGATGATCGCCAGGCTACGCCGCCGCGCAGGACGGAGCCGTTGACGATCGCCCCGACAACCGTGAAGAGTGAGTAACCAGCGGTGCCAAGTCGCGCCTAGCGGGAACTTTTTGCCCTCCGGAACCGAATAGTCACTAGGACGAAAGCGCGATGCCGCCCAACGCCCCCGCCGCTGAGGACGCGAGCGACGCCGATCTGCTGCGGCGCCTCGGCGGTGGCGATCCCGCCGCGCTGCGGCCGCTCTATCAGCGCCATGGCAGGCCGGTGTATCGCTTCGCGCTCCTTTGGTCCGGTTCGCCGGCGACCGCCGCCGACGTCACTCAGGACGTGTTCGTGCACCTTCTCACTCACGCCGTCGACTTCGATCCCGCTCGCGGTGGCCTTTCCGCGTATCTCTGCGGCATCGCGCGCAACTTCGTGCGTCGCGTGCACGCGCTGCCGTCTTACGACGCTCTTCCGGACGACGACGCGGCCGAGCCTCCCGCCGCGGCGGAAACCGAAGCGCCGCTCGAGCGACTGCTGCGCGATCGCGAGCTCGAGCGGCTGCGCGGCGCGATTACGCGCCTGCCGCCGCCGTATCGCGAAGCGCTGATCCTGATCGAGTTGCAGGAATGTTCTTATGCCGAGGCCGCGGTGCAATGCGGCTGCGCGCTAGGCACGATCCGCTCGCGATTGTCGCGCGCGCGCGCTGCTGACAGAGATGCTTGGCGGCGAGTCTGAAAACCTTTCCGCTGTAGGGCAGCGATGATCATGGACGACAATGCCCTCGGCCGGCGCCTCACGGCGCTCAAGCAGGAGCTCGCCCAGCTCGACGCGCCGGCGCACGTCGGGCGCCGCCTCGACGCAGCGATCGAGGCCGCGCGGCAGGGCAAATTGCACGGTGCGCAGGGGATGCGAAGGCTCGCGCGCGAGTCGTGGCTCGCCTGGCCGCTTGCGCTCGCCGCCGCGATCGGCATCATCGCCTGGACGCTGCGCACAACGCGCGACGGCGCACCATCCGAGATCCCCGCGGCGGTTCCAGCCCCCGCCGCCACGCAGTTCATCCCGCTCATGCCTGTCGCCGACATCGCGCAGACACGTGGAGCATTCGTCGTGTCCGCACCGGTGTCGCGCACGATGCTGGCTGAGCTCGGGTTGCCAGTGAGTCCCGCACGCGCTGCCGAGCCAATTGCAAGCGAGCTGCTGGTGCGCGCCGACGGCACCGTGCTCGCGGTGCGATTCCTGCAATGAACCCAACTTCAATATCCGGAGCGTTCATGGAACACTATCGCTGCACCGCCTCGCCTGCTGCGGGAATATTGCTCGCGCTGAGCCTCGGCTTCGCCGCTTCCCACTCCGCCGCGCAGGGCAACCCGTCGACGAGCGGCATCGACGCACAGCGTATCTCGCAGCAGGCGAACGAGGCCGCACAGAAGGCGAGCGAGGCAGCGCAAGGTGCCATGGAGCGCGCGCAGGTCGTGCAGGAAGAAGCCATGCGCCAGGCGGAAGCCGCCATCGCAGAGATCGAGGCCGACACGGCGTCGATGGAATTTCTCACCAACGAGATAGGCGGGCCACGCGAGGTCGTCAAGAACGCCCCGTATACCGCCGAGGCGGTGACCGAGTCGACACGCGTGCTTATGGACGGCAACCGCATCGTGCATAAATCTACGACGCTGCTCGCCCGCGATTCCGCGGGCCGCACGCGGCAGGAGACGAAGCGCGATCACGGGGTCGTCTACATCTCCGACCCGATCGAGCAGCGGAGCTACGTGCTTCGGCCCGTGAGCAAAACCGCGCTGATCCTGCCGCGCGTTTCGCACAAGCATGGACCGCCCGCACCGCCCGCGCCTCCAACTCCACCTGCGCCGCCCGCGCCTCCGGCTGCCTCCACGCCACCAACGCAGCCAGACTCGTCTGCCGTGTCCGTGCAGCCAGGACGCGTCGTCGTGCGCGGCGGCAAGAACGGCGCCGACGAAACCGACCTCCAGGTCGAGGTCATCCGCATCGCCGGCGACGAAGAGGCGCGTAAACCAGATCGCCCGATGCCGCCGATGCCACCGATGCCACCCCTCACAATGGGCGGCCATCCGCTGGTGCTGCCCTACGTGTCCAGGGACAAGGGGTCGACGGAGCTGCTGGGCACGCGCGACTTCGACGGCGTGCGCGCCGATGGCAAGCGCACGACGCGCACGATCCCCGCCGGAGCGATCGGCAACGAAAAGCCCATCGCCATCGTCTCCGAGCAGTGGTTTTCGCCGGATCTCAACGTCGTCGTCATGACCCGCAACCTCGATCCACGCAGCGGCGAGACCGTGTATCGCCTGACCAACATCAAGCGCGGCGAACCATCGGCTGATCTATTCAGGGTACCGACGGATTACAAAGTGCGCAATGAAGAGCGGCCGGAGCGCAAGCGCTAGCTGACTCGCGGGTAAAGTCGTTTCCGACCAAAGCGGACCTAGTTGCCTTCTCGAACGCGGCCCGTTGAGCTCCAAGCCAAAAGGACGCAGCGGCTAAACGTCGTTCGCGGAGCCTTTGGCGCTACGTTACAGCTGCGCGGACGCTTCAACCCGACCGGTGGCGCATTCGAGACCGTAACAACCAATCAGCCAGACCAACGATCGGCAAGTGTGAAGCTATCGCTGGGGAGAATTAAAGGGCTCAGCTCACTGGTGAGCAGGCTTGGAGTTCGCCGGAGACTCGTTTACCGTCCTATTGAGCCGCAAGTCCGGGCCGAGTGCATCGAGCAGTGGCAGCAACCTTTCAGCATGAACACGCCAGCGCCCGACCGAGCTTTGATAGAGGGGACGGCGGATCTGCGCTGCGCTCGCGGTCTTGACTGGACGTCGCACGCGGTGAAAGTTGAGGCACGCTTCGTTCCAGGCTAAGCCGCAATAATCGAGAATGCGACGCGCTTGCCCCTCCAGATCCACGACCACGTCTTCGTAGCGGACTTCTAACATCGCTTCCGGCGGAAGCACAGCGCGCCAGTGCGCCATTGTCGTCGCATATGCGCGGTAATAACGGCCAAGTTCACCGAGCTCGTAGCTCCACTCATGGCCGGACAGTGCCAAGAAAAAACAAGAAAGGCACGTATCGACCGCGTCACGGCACACGTGGATGATGCGTGCATTCGGCAGCGCCAAATGAATCAGACCGGTGAAGAACCAGTTCGACGGCATCTTGTCGCTGATCCGCAGTGCAGCTGGCGCGCGCCGGCGAAGGCGTTCGTGGTAGCGCGAGCCGATTCCGCGCAGAATCGCGTCCGGTAGTTCAGGTACCCCTTCCGGATAGTCGAATGGAGCGCCGTCGGCGCGGCGCACGCTTTGTACTACCTCTTCGAAGTAGGTGAGTTCGCCTGCGCCAAACACATTGGGATGACCGGCGAGGATCTGCTCGACCAGCGTTGAGCCGGAACGAGGCATGCCGACAATGAACACCGGCACCATAGAAGGGTCCCCAAGCCCCGCTCTGACGCGCATCAACTTTGGTGTGAACACGGTGGGGATCCGATCGATCCTCGCCATGACCTTCGCTTCTTCATAAACGATTTGCTGACGCCTCAGTGCATTGCCGACACGGAAATGCTCGAAGGACAAGTCGTGCTGCGCGAGGTCGGCGAGGGCACTTCCGACCGCGAAATGGAGATGAACGCGCTCGTCGAGCGATAGCGAAGTATCCTCTCTCAAGAGCTTTTCCATCGCACGCAAATGCGGACCATCATCTGGGCCGAAGGTCTTGCATTCCGCGAGATGGAGATATAAAGACCCGCGCTTGGGAGAGAGCGCGATCGCGGTCTCGAAGCACTGGCACGCCTCGGCAATTCGGCCGCTCGCTTTCTGCGCTCGGCCGAGGTTGACATACGCCTCGACGTAATCCGCCCTCAAGGCTAACGCGCGTTGAAACTGCGCGATTGCCTCCTCCCAACGGTCTAACGCTTGGAGAGATTGACCGAGATTGTTATGGACCTCAGGCGAATTGGGCTTTAGCTCGAGCGCTGTCTTATAGCGAGTAATCGCCTGCTCGTGATCGCCGATCGTTTGCAGCACAAGGGCGAGATTGCTGTGCGCCTCAGCTAAGTAGGGCTTTCGGGTGAGTGCCTCTTCAAGGCGCGCCTTTGCTTCCTGCTGACGACCGAGCTCGTTCAACGTGCTGCCGAGATTGCTGAGGATCTCGGCGGACTCTGGTTCGATGAGGAGCGCCCGTTCATAGTGGGTCGTTGCTTCTGTAAAGCGACCGAACGCGTGCAAGATGTTGCCGAGATTACTATGCGCCCTGGCGTTGTCGTCTTTTAGGGCAAGCGCACGCTCGTAATGCACCATCGCTATGGCGGGTTGACTGAGTGCCTCCAACACGACACCCAGATTGTAGTGCGCGTCGGCGTAATCCGACTTGAGCAGGATCGCAGCCTCATAGTGTGCCTTCGCCTCCTCCGTCCGACCGAGCGCAAACAAGAGATTGGCAAGATCGAAATGTGAGAGCGGAGAATCAGGTTTCTTGTCGAGCACTTCGCGCAGCAACCTAGCTGCCTCGTCTAGCTTGCCTTGCTGCACGCAAACGGCGGCCAAGCGCTCGATGGCGTCGACATTGTAAGGATGCGCTTCGGGCATGGTTTAGTAGGTTTGGCCGCCTACCGAAGTTCGCAGGCCCCGCATTCGCGCATTATCTAGAAGTGCGAACGACGATCCTCGTTGGGTTGGGCGCCCTATGGTTCGCGTTCCCAGGTGCTTGTAAATCTCCGCCTGAGAAGCGAAGGCCAACTATCGCTGACTGTAGGTAGGGTTGTCGACGCGGACCTGCAAACTCAATTGTCCACCACCGCCCGATTCGGAGCGATTGCGATCCCCGAGCGTTCCCAGGCGCGACCCTATGGCGAGATGAAGAGGGTGTGCGGAGCGGGCCAGTGTGTAGCGAGTGGGATGAAGTGTCAATCGGGGAACGAGGTGCTAGGCCCGCGTGCACAGCGGCGGACCGCGACCGTGCATTAGGGAGTACCAACAAGCCCTGTAGGGAGCATTTTTTATGCGTCACAGGTACGCATACGTCCCCAACAGCAGCGCGCCAAGAGCCGCATAGAGCAGCAGCGAACGCCAGCCTATTCTGATGTCCTGCAGCGACGGCAGCGCGGCGAAGAGCGCGGTTGCAGTGAGATAGCCGCCGAGAAGCCACCATCCCCACCGGCTCTGGTTCCACAGCGGCAGCAGGATCTGCATTAGGCCGACCCACGCGAGCGGCAGCAGAAGCAGGGGTGCGAGCGCGACCCAGGCGCCGTTGAGCAGCCCGATGTTACGAAACGACACCGACCCGAGCTGCCAGCCGCGGCCCTGCGCTCTTGGCCACACCGAAAATCCATGTGGCCTCGCTCCGAGCACGTAGCCGACGAGCAAATGCATGAGCTCGTGCGCGATCGTGCCGGGAAGCGCAAGCAGCGCGACACGCCACATGGAGTATCGCAGGCTCAGCAGTAGAAGGTAGGCCGCGACTACCAGCGCTACGCTCGGAAGAAAACCGGACTGATGCAGATAGGATTGCAGCAGGTCCATACCAACGTCGATCCGCCCGAGCGGTTCAGGCCGAGAGGGCGCGAATCACTGCGTCTTTGGCGGTATCGGCGCCGGTACCGCGTTCTGAATCGGTTTCATCGACCTCAGATAGACGTAGATCGCCTTGAGGTCCGCGTCGTTCAACACCGCGATGTCGAACCAGGGCATGGGTGGCAGGAGCGGCCTCCCTATCCCGAGATGCTTGCCGGTACGCATCGTCTTGATGAAATGCTCCGCGGTCCAGCCACCGATCCCCGTCGCGTTGTCGGGCGTGATGTTCGCGGCGAAGCTGGTTCCCCATGGCCCCACCCATGCCGTGAAATCGCCGTTGGTGATCGCCGCCCATTGATTTGGAGCCGGACCAACGATGCCGGAGGGCAAAGGCGGCAATTGCGCGTCGGCAGGGTGACCGGAC
>DATKJP010000234.1:0-10376 GCA_035543635.1 Casimicrobiaceae bacterium | reverse complement strand
CTGCCCGAAGCCGTGCGCGGCGACGCCGATCGCTTGCTCTCCGAGCGCGAACGGCTGCTCGTTCGCATCGCGGAGCGTGCCAAGCAGCGGGCCGGAGGAAGCAAGACGCGCGTGCACGGCGACTACCATCTCGGGCAGGTGCTGCTCGTACAGAACGATTTCGTCATCACCGACTTCGAAGGCGAGCCTTCGCGCACGATGGCGGAGAGGGCGCAGAAGCATTCGCCGCTCAAGGACGTCGCGGGAATGCTTCGCTCCTTCGACTACGCAATGCACGCGGCGCTGTTCAAGTTCGTCGCCGTGCGCCCGGATGCGAAGGAGGCGGTCGAGCCCGCGGGCGGGCAGTGGCAGCAGCACGCCACCGGCGCCTTTCTCGATGGCTACGAGGAAGGTGCGCGCGCCGGGGGCCTAGCGAGCCCACGTACGCAGGCGAAGGGGCTGCTTGAGCTGTTCATGCTCGAAAAGGCGATCTACGAGCTCAAATACGAAGTCGACAATCGACCTGACTGGGTCCGCATCCCGGTGAGTGGTCTGCTCGCCGCGCTGGCGCGTCCGGCCTGAACAAGAAGGAGAAGAACATGGACGTCAACATGCTGCTCGAATCGACCCGGGAGTCGCTGCACCAGATCGGGGTCTTCCTGCCGCGGCTCGTGCTCGCCATCGTCATCGTCGTCGTCGGCTGGCTGCTCGCGAAAGCGGCGCGCTTCGCCATCGTGAAGGCGCTGCGCGCGATCAACTTCAACGTCGTGACCGAGAAGGCGGGGGTCGACGCCTTCCTCAAGCAGGGCGGTGCCGACATCGACACCGTGCGCGTGCTCGGCAGCCTCACCTACTGGCTGGTGATCATCGCCGCGCTGCTGATCGCCTCGAACAGCCTCGACCTCGCGCACGTCACCGACGTCATCGGCAAAGTCTTGCTGTTCGTGCCCAAGGTGATGTTCGCCGTCGTCATCATCGTGTTCGGCGCGTACTTCGCGCGCTTCGTCTCCGCCGCGCTCACCAAGCATCTCACCGACACGCGCGCCGGGGAAGCCGCCTTGCTCGGCCGGCTTGTGCTGTACGCGATCATGGTGTTCGTGATCATGATTGCGCTCGATCAGATGAATCTTGGCGACATCATCCGGCAGGCGTTCCTGATCATCCTCGCCGCCATTGCGCTGGGCCTCGCGCTCGCCTTCGGGCTGGGCGGCCAGAAGCGCGCCGCCGATTTGATCGAGCGCTGGTCGAAGCCGCCGGATCAGCAAGAGCCGCGCTCCCCCGCTCAAACCAAGTCCGTCCTGTGAGCCTCGTGGCCTGGCCCGGCCGCCCGTACCCGCTGGGCGCGACATGGGACGGCCAGGGCGTCAACTTCGCGCTCTTCTCGGAGCAGGCCGAGGGCGTGGAGCTGTGCGTGTTCGATCCCAAGGGCCGGCGCGAGATCGAGCGCGTCAAGCTGCCCGAGCAGACCGATCAGGTCTGGCATTGCTATCTGCCCGACGCCAGGCCCGGATTGCGCTACGGCTACCGGGTTTACGGTCCCTACGATCCGGCGAAAGGGCTTCGCTTCAACCCGAAGAAGCTGCTGCTCGATCCATACGCCAAAGCGATCGTCGGCAATCTGCGCTGGAGCGACTGTCATTTCGGCTATCGCGTCGGCGGCAAGCGCGAAGATCTCGCCATGGACGAGCGCGACAACGCCTTCGGCATGCCCAAGTGCGAGGTCGTCGATCCGGCGTTCACCTGGGGTGAGGATCGCCGCCCGGCGACGCCGTGGAACGACACGCTGATCTACGAGCTGCACGTCAAGGGATTCACGGCGCTGCATCCCGACGTGCCGCAGCGCTTGCGCGGCAAGTACGCCGCGCTGGCGACTCCGCCCGTGCTGGACCATCTGCGCCGTCTCGGGGTGACGGCGGTCGAGCTGATGCCGGTGCACGCCTTCATCGACGACCATCAGCTGGTGCAGAAGGGTCTCGTCAATTACTGGGGGTACAACACCATCGGCTACTTCGCGCCCGAAGCGCGCTACTCCAGCAGCAATGGCGGGCTGGCCGAGTTCAAGACCATGGTGAAGACGCTGCACTCGGCGGGGATCGAAGTCATTCTCGACGTCGTTTACAACCACACCGCCGAGGGCGGGCGGCTCGGGCCGACGCTCTCGTTTCGCGGGATCGACAACGCGGCGTACTACCGGCTGATGCCCGACGATCCGCGCGAGTACATGGATTTCACCGGCACCGGCAACACGCTCAACATGATGCATCCGCGCGTGCTGCAGCTGATCATGGACAGCCTGCGGTACTGGGCGCTGGAGATGCACGTCGACGGCTTCCGCTTCGACCTGGCCGCGGCGCTTGCGCGCGAGCTGCACGAGTGCAACCGGCTCGCCGCGTTCTTCGACATCATCCATCAGGACCCGGTGCTCTCGCAGGTGAAGCTGATCGCCGAGCCCTGGGACCTGGGCGAGGGCGGCTATCAAGTCGGGAACTTTCCGGTGGGCTGGACCGAATGGAACGGCAAGTATCGCGACGTCGTGCGCTCGTACTGGAAAGGCGAGGGCGGATTGATCGGAGAGCTGGCTTACAGGCTTACCGGATCGAGCGATCTCTACGCGCGCAGCGGCCGGCGGCCCTACGCGAGCATCAACTTCATCACCGCGCACGACGGCTTCACGCTCGAGGACCTCGTCAGCTACAACGAGAAGCACAACGAAGCCAACGGCGAGGACAACCGCGACGGCGAGAGCTACAACCGGAGCTGGAACTGCGGCGTCGAGGGCCCGACCGACGATGCTGCCATCGTCGCGCTGCGCGCGCGCCAGAAGCACAACTTCCTCGCAACGCTGTTCGTCTCGCAAGGCGTGCCGATGCTGGTCGCCGGCGACGAGATGGGCCGCACGCAGCGCGGCAACAACAACGCCTATTGTCAGGACAACGAAATCTCCTGGCTCGACTGGAGTCTGCGCGACAAGAACGAGCGCCTGATCGCCTTCGTGCGCAAGCTGGCGGAGCTGCGGCGCGATCATCCGGTCCTGCGCCGGCGCAGCTTCTTCCAGGGACGAAGCATCGTCGGGCCCCAGATCAAGGACATCGTATGGCTGAACCCCGATGGGGATGAGATGTCCGATCAGGAATGGGGCCAGTCGTTCGCGCGCAGTCTCGGGATGCTTCTTGCAGGCCGCGCGATCGACGAGCAAGACGAGCGCGGGCGCGCGCTCACCGACGACGATCTGCTGATATTGATGAACGCGCATCACGAGCCGGTCCCTTTCACGCTGCCGGCTGCGGCCGACGGCGGGCGATGGCAGGCTGTGCTCGACACGCAGCACGAGTCGGGCATGGCGCCGGAGGCAAGCTTCGCGTCGGGCGACGTGTATCCGCTGCAGGGGCGGTCGTTCGTATGGTTGCTTCAACCCCGATCGCAATGAATCTCGGCGAGACACGCGTCGGCGCTGCGCATCCATCTCCGCTCGGCCCCGCGGCGGGGGAGAGGCGGCAGCGCGGCCAACAAGAGCTCAAGCACAGCTTTGCGCACGCCATGCCCTTCGGCGCCGAAGTTCGCGACGACGGCGCCGTGCGCTTCCGCCTGTGGGCACCGACAGCGATTCGCGTTGAGCTGCTGCTGCAGGCTTCGCCGCGTGACGATCCGGAAACGCTTCCCTTGTCGATCGGATCCGACGGCTTTCACGAGCTGACGACAAAGCGCGCGAGAGCCGGCAACCGCTATCGCTATCGCGTCGATGGCGGCATCACCGTTCCCGATCCCGCCTCGCGCGCCAACCCGGACGACGTGCACGGCGCGAGCGAGGTCGTGGATCCGCACGCCTTCGATTGGGAAGACCACTGGCGCGGACGCCCGTGGCATGAAGCCGTGATCTACGAGCTGCACGTCGGCGCCTTCACGCCCGAGGGCACGTTCCGCGCCGCGATCGATCGGCTACCGCATCTAGCCGCGCTCGGCGTCACCGCGATCGAGCTGATGCCGATCGCCGATTTTCCGGGAAGGCGCAACTGGGGTTACGACGGCGCGCTGCTCTTCGCGCCCGATGCACGCTACGGCACGCCCGACGACCTGAAGGCGCTGGTGCAAGCCGCGCACCAACAGGGCCTGATGGTTTTCCTCGACGTCGTGTACAACCACTTCGGCCCGGAAGGGAACTATCTCAACGCCTATGCGAAGGCGTTTTTCAGCGCGAAGCATCGCACGCTCTGGGGCCAGGCGATCAATTTCGACGGCGAGTCGAGCCGCACGGTGCGCGATTTCTACATTCACAACACGCTCTACTGGCTCGAGGAGTATCGCTTCGACGGCCTGCGCTACGACGCGGTGCACGCGATCCGCGACGAGTCGCGCCCGAACATCCTCGAGGAGATCGCCGCCGCCGTGCACGCGGGCCCGGGGCGGGAGCGCGAGATCCACCTCGTGCTGGAGAACGACGACAACGCCGCGCGCTATCTGCATCCCGCGAAGGCCGCAGGCTTTCGTGCCCAGTGGAACGACGACGTCCATCACGCCATGCACGTGCTAGCCACCGGCGAGACCGACGGCTACTACGCCGACTATGTGCCGCATCCGGCCGCGCATCTCGCACGTTGCCTCGCGGAGGGTTTCGACTATCAAGGCGAGACATCGGCGTTCCGCGACGGCCGCCGCCGCGGCGAGCCGAGCGCTACGCTGCCGCCGACTGCTTTCGTCGGCTTCCTGCAGAACCACGACCAGATCGGCAATCGCGCGCAGGGCGAACGCATCACGATGCTGGCGCCGCGCGAGGCGGTGCGCTGCCTCAGCGCGATCTTCCTGCTCGCGCCGCAACCGCCGCTGCTCTTCATGGGGCAGGAGTTCGCGGCAAGCACGCCGTTCCAGTTCTTCTGCGACTTCGAGCCCGTGCTCGCGCGCGCGGTCGCTGAAGGCAGGCGCGCCGAATTTGCCGGCTTCGCGCAGTACGCCGACGCGGCTGCGCGTGAAAATATTCCCGACCCGGGCGACGCCGCGACTTTCGCGCGCTCGCGTCTCAACTGGGTCGAGCTGAATGAAGCGGAGCACGCCGAATGGCTCGATTTCCACCGCGAGCTGCTCGACGTCCGCCGCCGCGAGATCGTGCCTCTGCTGCCCAGGATGACGGGCGGGCTGGCCCGCTCGCAAATGCTCGGGGACGCCTTTACTGTCGATTGGTTGTGCACCGGCGGAGCGCGCTTGACGTTATTGGCGAATGTAGGTGGCCGCGATGCTTTCATGCGCAAGCCCGCGATCGGACGACTCCTTTTCGCAACTCCCACGGCGCCGGATTCGCCCGCGCTTCCGGCCTGGTCCGCCCAGTGGTACCTGACGATCCCATGAATGACGTATCTACTACCGCGCACAATAGCCTGAGCCGCCTCGCCGCTGCCACCGGCATCCTGCCCGCCTATTTCGACGTTCACGGCAGCGAGCACCACACCGCGCCGGCCACGCAGCGCGCGCTGCTCGCCGCGATGCGCATCAGTGTGCAGACCGATGCCGACGTCGAATCAGCGCTCGCTGCGCTCGACAGCGGCGAATGGAAGCGTCTGCTCCCGCCGGTGCGCGTGCAAAGCGTCACCGACGCCCGGTGGCCGATCGAGGCGACTCTGCCCAAGGCGCTTGCCTCGCATGCCTTGCGCTGGACGCTCACCTCCGAGCGCGGCGAGTCCTTTGCCGGAGGCGTGGCGCCTTCCGAGCTGACTCCGGTCGACGAGCACGCGGTCGAAGGCGTCGACTATGTGCGCGCGCGCTTCGATCTGCCGCCGAACGCGACCGCTGTCGGCTTCGGCTATCACCGTCTCGAGCTGGAAGCCGGCGACCAGACGGCTGCGATGTCACTCGTGATCGCGCCCCCGCGCTGCTACGAGCCCGAGGTCTTCGCCAGCAACGGCCGCGTGTGGGGACCAGCGGTGCAGCTCTACAGCGTGCGCTCGCGCCACAACTGGGGCATCGGCGATTTCACCGATCTCGCGCACATCGTCGAGTTCGCGGGGAATTCGGGCGCGGACGTCGTCGCGCTCAATCCGCTGCACGCACTTTCCTCGGTCGCGCCGCAGCACGCGAGCCCATACAATCCATCGAGCCGCCTCTTCGGCAATCCACTCTACATCGACGTCGAAGCCGTGCCCGAGTTCGAGGACTGCCCGCCGGCGCGGCGCATAATTTCGAGCGGCGACACGCAGAACAAGCTGCGCTGGATGCGCGAAGGCGAGCTGGTCGGATATCGCATCACTTCCGCTGGCAAGCGCTACGTGCTGGAGCTGCTCTATCAGCACTTCCGCAAAGCGCATCGCGGAAGCGGCGACAAGCGCGATCGCGAGTTTGACGCGTATCTCGCCAGCGGCGGCGAAGCGCTGCGCAAGCACGCGCTGTTCGAAGCCATCTCGTGGAAGCTCTACGGCGACGGCGTAGCCGGTGCGGGAGACTGGCGCCAGTGGCGGGCGGGGCTTGGCGACGTCAACAGTCGCGAGGTTGCCGCTTTCGCAGAAGCGAACAAGGAGCGCGTCGAGTTTCACGCCTGGCTGCAATGGCAGTTCGACATGCAGCTCGACCTCGTTGCCGAGCGCGCTAAGGCCTCGGGGCTACGCATCGGCATCGCCGGTGATCTCGCGATCGGCATCAATCCCGGCGGCTCGGAGTGCTGGTCCGATCCGTCGCTCTACGCGACCGCAGCCGCGGTCGGCGCGCCGCCCGATCTTTACAACACGGCGGGCCAGAACTGGGGACTGCCGCCGCTGATCCCGTCGCGACTGCGCGAAGCCGCGTACGAACCCTTCATCGCTACGCTGCGCCGGAACATGCGCGCTTCCGGCGCGTTGCGCATCGATCACGTGATGGGTTTGCTGCGCCTCTACTGGGTGCCCGCGGGCGCATCCGCCGATGCGGGCGCGTACGTGCGCTATCCGTTTGACGATCTCCTGGGCATTCTCGCACTCGAGAGCCAGCGCAATGGCTGTGTGGTGATCGGCGAGGACCTCGGCACGGTGCCCGACGAAGCGCGCGCGGGTCTCGCGCGCATCGGCTCGCTCTCGTCGCGGCCGTTGTACTTCGAGCACGATGCGAACGGTGAATTCAGGCCGCCGAGCGCATATCCGCGCGATGCGGTGGTGTCGGTGGGCACGCACGACCTCGCTACGCTCAAGGGCTTCTGGGTCGGCGCGGACATCGACGCGCGCGAATCGCTGTACGCAGTCCCGCAGCCCGAGCATCGCTACGCGCAGAACGTCGAGCGCACCGGGCAACGCCGGAAGCTATTGCAGGTGCTGCAGCACGAAGGCTTGCTGCCGCAGGGCATCGATCCGTATCACGCCGCGCACGGCGAATGGTCGCCGGAGCTGGGGCTCGCGATCATGCGCTTCCTCGCGCGCACGCCCTCGAAGATCCTGCTGGTGGCTATGGAAGACGTTTTCGGGCAGCGCGAGCAGGTGAATCTACCGGGAACGGTGGACGAGCTGCCGAACTGGCGGCGCAAGCTCGACCGCGATCTCGAGGACTGGCCCGAGGACGCGGCAGTGCGCTGGGTCGCCGAAGCGATACGCGCCGAGCGTCCCGGGCCAAGCGCAGCTCCGTCCGAAATGAAAACACCCTGATCGCGCCGTGAGCGCCGACGTGCCGCGGGCGACCTATCGCCTGCAGCTCCATCGCGGCTTCACCTTTGCGCAAGCGACCGAGCTGGTGCCGTATCTCGCCGCGCTCGGCGTGAGCCATGTTTATCTCTCGCCGTACTTCAAGGCGCGCCCCGGCAGCTCGCACGGCTACGACATCATCGATCACAACGCGCTCAATCCCGAGATCGGCGATCGCGCTGACTTCGATCGCCTTTGCGCCGCGCTGCGACAGCACGGCATGGGACAGGTGGTCGACATCGTGCCCAACCACATGGGGGTGCTCGGCACCGACAACGAGCGCTGGCTCGACGTGCTCGAGAACGGGCGCGCGTCCGGGTACGCGCACTTCTTCGACATCGACTGGGACCGCACGCCCGACGAGCTCGGCGGCAAGCTTCTCCTGCCGGTGCTCGGCGATCCGTATGGGAGCGTCCTCGCCCGCGGCGAGATCGCGCTCGCTTTCGAGGCCGGGCACGGCAGCTTCGCGCTGCGGTACTTCGAACAGCATTTCCCTCTCAATCCGCAGACCTATGCGCAGATCCTCGCGCCGGTCGCCGAGCGCCTGCGCGGAAGCGATGCGGCGGTCGCAGATGAGATCGACAGCTTGAGCGTCTCTTTCGGCGCCCCACCGGTGGCGACGAATCACGCGCCCGAGCTGCGACGCAGCGACCACACCGAGACCAAGCGCCGGCTCGCCGAGCTTTGCGCGCGCTCGGCGACGGCACGAAACGGGCTCGACGAGGAAGTGCGGCAATTGAACGGCCGCGCCGGCGATGCCGCGAGCTTCGACGCGCTGCACGCCTTGATCGCCGCGCAGGCGTACCGCATCGCCTCGTGGCGCATGGCCGCCGACGACATCAACTACCGGCGTTTCGTCGACGTCAACGAGCTCGCCGCAGTACGGATGGAGGATCCGGCGGTGTTCGACGAAACGCACAGTCTGCTCTTCGAGCTGATCGGCTCGGGCCAGGTAACCGGGGTGCGCGTCGATCATGCCGATGGCTTGTACGATCCGGGGCAGTATTTCGCGCGGCTGCAGCAAGGAGCTGAGCGGCGGCTCTACCTCGTCATCGAAAAGATCCTCGCGCCGGGCGAGTGCCTCCCAGAATCCTGGCCGATCGCCGGCACGACCGGCTACGAGTTCGCCGATCTCGTCAACGGTCTCTTCGTCGATCCACGCGCGGAGGCCAAGCTCACGCACACGTACTTCGCATTCCTGCGCGAGCACCTCGATTACGACGAGGTCGTCTACCGCTCGAAGCGCCTGATCATGGGTGTGGCCGTCGCGAGCGAGCTCTCCGCGCTGGCGACTCGCATCTCGCGCATCGCGCAGGCGGACCGCACCACCTGCGATTTCACCTACGCGAGCCAGCGAGCCGCGTTGGCGGAGATCGTCGCTTCGTTCCCAACGTATCGCACGTACGTCACCGGCGAAGGCGTCTCTGATCAGGATCGGCGCATCATCGATCGCGCGGTGCGGGCGGCCAAGCGGCGCTCGGTTGCGTCGGAGCGGACCGTGTTCGATTTCGTGCGCGATGTACTGACCACCGATCTCGCGCAAAGCCGGCCGCCCGAGCAACGGGCCGAGATCGTCGAGCTCGCGCAGCGCTTCCAGCAGTTCTCGGCTCCGGTGATGGCCAAAGGCCTCGAAGACACGACGTTCTACCGCTACAACCGGCTCTGCTCGCTCAACGAAGTCGGAGGCGATCCACGGCGCTTTGGCATCTCGGTTGCGGAATTCCATCGCGCGAATGCAGAGCGCGCGAAGTCGCGGCCGAACGCGATGCTCGACACCTCGACGCACGACAGCAAGCGCAGCGAGGACGTCCGCGCGCGCATCGACGTGCTCTCCGAGCTGCCTGCGGAATGGCGCCTGCACATCTCGCGCTGGCGGCGGATCAATCGGCCGCTGCGACGCAAGCTCGAAGCGATTGAGGCGCCGTCGCGAAACGATGAATACCTGCTCTATCAGACGATTGTCGGCGCATGGCCCGGCGGAGAGCCGGAGGCGGGCGAACTCACAGACTTCCGCGAACGCATCGAACGCTACCTGCTGAAGGTCGTGCGCGAAGCGAAGTCGGCCAGCTCCTGGCTAAGTCCACACGAAGACTACGAAGCGGCGCTCACCGCGTTCGTTCGCAAGCTCCTCACGCCGCCTGGCAACCATCGCTTCATGGAGGATTTCGTGCCGTTCCAGCGGCGCGTGGCGTGGTTCGGTGTGCTGAACAGCCTGTCGCAGACCCTGCTCAAGCTGGCGTCACCGGGCGTGCCCGATATCTACCAGGGCTGCGAGCGTTGGAACCTGAGCCTCGTCGACCCGGACAATCGCCGTGCAGTCGATCATGCAGCGAATCAGGAATCGCTGCGCTCGATGCAATCCGCAGCAGCATCAGAGGGCGCGCTCACTGCATTCGCGCGCAACCTTCTCGCCCACATGGGAGACGGGCGCATCAAGCAGTTCGTCATCTGGCGCGCGCTTGCGCTGCGTCGCGAGCGCGAAGCGCTCTTTCGCGACGGTGCCTACGTTCCGCTCGCCGTTTCAGGCGAGCGCGCGGATCACCTGTGCGCGTTCGCGCGGGTGCTCGGTGGCGATTGCGTGATCGCGATCGCGCCTCGCCTCGCTTGTACGCTGATGCGCGGCGAAACGCTCGTGCCGATTGGCGAAGACGTTTGGGGTGATACGCGCGTCGGGCTGGCGGATCTGCCAGGGAAACGTGAATGGCGGGACGCGCTCGGCGGCAGACGAATCAGCTCTCTCGAAACCGACGCGCTCGGTGCCTCGCTGACCCT
>DATKJP010000233.1:0-4064 GCA_035543635.1 Casimicrobiaceae bacterium | reverse complement strand
GGTCGTTCCTGCGTTGTTGATGAGGATGTCGATCGGGCCGAGCGCGGCGACCGCGTGCCCGACCATCGGCGCGATCGCTTTCGCATCGGAGAGGTCGCAGGGCAATTCGACCGGGTCGACGCCGAGCGTCGATTTGAGATGCGCTTGCGCCTCTTCCAGTTCGTCGGGCTTGCGCGCGACGAGCGCCAGCCGCGCGCCCATCTCCGCGAGCGCCTCGGCCATCTGCAGTCCGAGCCCGCGCGAGCCGCCCGTGACGAGAGCGACCCTACCGGAGAGGTCAAAGAGCTGTTTGAGGCTCAAGGAAGAGTTTTGCGCCGCGACGAACGAATGATTTTCGACGCGGATGCGCTACGTGGGTAAGCTGTTGGCGCACGTTAACATCGACGCTGAGGTCGCAGCAAGAGCGGGACTGATCGACCAGAATGAATGCCGGAGAATCAATCGTGCAGCATGATTGCCCTGCGGCCGGCTCCCAATCGCGCGCGGTCCGCCGGAGATCCAAAAAAAGAAGCCGCCTGTTCGACGGCTTCTCGAAGGAGTGGTCAAGACTGCGCGGCGTCAGTCGCGGTCCCAGTGGCCGACTTCAAAGCGCCATTTCTTGTCTTCCTCGTGCCAGGTATCGGCGACCCAGTGATGGCCGTGTTTCGCTTTGACGTAGCGACCCTTGACCCAAACGTAATGTCCATGCTCCCAATGCCAATACCCCGGCGCCCAGACATAGCCCTCGCGCTCGGGCGGCATGGGCTCCTCGCGAATGGCCGGCGGGGCGGTCTCCACGATGAGCACTTTCGCTTCCGCCGCGATCGGCATAGCCATCGTAGCTGCCGCGCCTAACAGCCCGATCAACGCATTGCGCCTGTTCATTGTGCCTCCAGTTCTTGAGTTGACGCGCCAAAAGCTCCCTGCCGGCGCGGTGTCATTCAATCTAGCACTCAGGCCAACGACTGCCTTGGCTGATATCGTGAGGGCGCGAAAAAAAGACGGCGTCTTACAACATGCTCGGAATTCGTCCCACAAGCGCCGTCGGTCGTGCCTTTGGCCCACTGCAAGTACAATGATGCATACGGGCCACGCCGAGCCCACTCTCCTGCTGCATTAGCCTTGGATCTCGACTACTCCCCCGAGGAGCGCGCCTTCCGCGACGAGGTGCGCAGCTGGCTTCGCACACACCTTCCAGCCGACCTGCACGACAAGGTCGTCGACTATCGCGAGCTCACCAAGGACGATCTGCAGCGTTGGCACAAGATTCTCGCGGGCAAGGGCTGGATTGCGCCCTCATGGTCGGTGGAATGGGGCGGCACCGGCTGGAACGCGGTTCAGCGCTACATATTCGAGGAGGAATGCGGTTACGCGGGCGCGCCGCCGCTCGTGCCGTTCGGATTGATGATGTGCGCGCCGGTGCTCTTTAAGTTCGGCACCGAAGCGCAGAAGAAGCGCTTCCTGCCGCCGATGTACGCCGGCGACGAGTTCTGGTGTCAGGGCTATTCGGAGCCTGGCTCCGGCTCGGATCTGGCGTCGCTGCGTACTGCGGCCAAGCGCGATGGCGATCACTACGTCGTCAACGGACAGAAGACCTGGACCACGCTCGGACACATGGCCGACTGGATCTTCTGTCTCGTGCGCAGCGATGGCGCTTCCGACAAGAAGCAGGAGGGCATCTCGTTTGTGCTGATCGACATGAAATCGCCGGGAATCACGGTGCGGCCGCTGATCCTCATGGATGGAGGTCACGAGGTCAACGAGGTTTTCTTCGACGACGTCCGGGTTCCCGGGGAGCATCTCGTGCACGAGGAGGGCAAGGGCTGGACGGTCGCGAAATTCCTTCTCGGCCACGAGCGCATGAATACGGCGCGTATCGGGGCCTCGAAGCGCGAGCTGGAGAAGTTGAAGGCGCTCGCGGCAAGCGAGACGAAGGATGGCCGGCCACTCGCCGACGATCCGCGCTTTCGCGACAAGCTCTCCCGGCTCGAGATCGAGCTGACGGCGCTCGAGATCACGAACTTGCGCTTTCTCGATCGGCTGCGCGGCGGACGCGCGCCCGGGGCGGAAGTCTCAATGCTCAAGATCAACGGCACGGAGATCCAGCAGACGCTAACGGAACTGATGATGCAGGCGGTCGGGCCGGAGGCGCAGCGCGCGCGGCCCATCAACCACTTCGAAGCGTTCGATGCGCTCACGGCTTCGCTCAGCGCGCGCTATTGCAACTACCGCAAGACGTCGATCTACGCGGGGTCGAACGAGATCCAGCGCAACATCATCGCGAAGCGCCTGCTCGATCTCTGATCATCGAATGAACTTCGATTACAACGAAGAGCAACAACTTCTCGCGGCGTCGGTCCGGCGCTTCGTCGAGAAGGATTACGGATTTGAGGCGCGGCGGCGGATCGTAGCGTCGGAGGAAGGCTGGAGCCGCGAAATCTGGGCGAAGCTGGCGGAGCTGGGCGTGCTCGGGCTCGCGTTGCCTTCCGAGCATGGCGGTTTCGGCGGGGGCGCGACGGATCTGATGGCGGTGATGGACGCCATCGGCGACGCGCTGCTGGTCGAGCCGTTTTTGTCGACCGTGGGTCTCGGCGCTCAGTTCGTCGCGCGCGGCGCGACATTGGAGCAGCGGAAGCGGATCCTGCCCGCGATCGCGGCAGGCGGACTGACGATGGCGTTCGCACAGTCCGAGCGGCACGCGCGCTACGATCTGGCGCGCGTAGCGACGCGCGCGAAGCGAAAGGGAGACGGATACGCGATCGACGGCGAGAAGCGCGTTGTTGTCCATGCGCCCTGTGCGGACCTGCTGGTCGTGTCGGCGCGGATGGATGGCGGCGAGGGCGATGCGCGAGGCATCAGCCTGTTCTTGGTCGAAATCGACGCGCCGGGCGTCGCGATGCGCCGTTTTCGCGCGCTCGACGGCTCCATGGCGGCAGACATCGCGCTGCGGAACGTGCACGTCGGCCGCGACGCGCTCGTCGGCGAGGAAGCCAACGCGCTCGCGCTGATCGAAGAAGTAGTCGATTTCGCGACCGCGCTTGTCTGCGCCGAGGCCGTCGGCGCGATCGCCTGCGCCAACGCAGCCACGCTCGAATATCTCAAGACGCGCAAGCAGTTCGGCGTCCCGATCGGCTCCTTCCAGGCGCTGCAGCATCGCATGGTCGACATGGTGATCGCGAGTGAGCAGGTGCAGTCGATGGCGAGCCTCGCCTGCTCGACCGTGGATCGGGAACGCCACGCGGTGGCGAGAAAACGTACCGTCTCAGCTTCGAAGGTGAAGGTCGCCGACGCGTGCCGGCAAGTGAGCAAGGAATCGGTGCAGCTCCACGGCGGCATGGGCATGAGCGAGGAGATGAAAGTGAGTCATACATTCCGTCGGCTGACGACGATCGCTCAGCAGTTCGGCGACGCGGAGCATCACCTCGAGCGCTTCGCGGCGATGTCGCAGTCATGAACAGACAAGTGCTTCTCGTCAGCCGCCCGCAGGGCTGGGTGAGCGAAGAGAACTTCCGCATCGTCGACGCGCCGATGCCGAAACCCGGCCCGGGCGAAGTGCTGGTCAAGAACGAATGGCTTTCGCTCGATCCGTACATGCGCGGTCGCATGAACGAGGCAAAGTCGTACGCCGTGCCGGTCGCGATCGGCGACGTGATGGTGGGGCAGACGGTCGGCGAAGTGCTCGAGTCGCAGGACGCGGCATTCAAGTCCGGTGACAAGGTGCTGGCACCGCTCGGCTGGCAGCTCTTTGGTGCGGCGAAGGCGACGACGCTGCGCAAGATCGATGTCAAACGCGCGCCGGCGACGTACTACCTCGGCATTCTCGGCATGCCCGGGATAACCGCGTGGTTCGGATTGAACGAGATCGGCAAGCCGAAGGCCGGCGAGACACTCGTGGTATCGGCCGCCTCGGGCGCGGTCGGCAGCGTCGTCGGCCAACTCGCGAAGATCATGGGCTGCCGCGTCTTGGGAATCGCCGGCGGCAAGGCCAAGTGCGACTACGTCGTCAGCGAGCTCGGGTTCGATGGCTGCATCGATCACAGGTCGGACGACGTGGCTGGACGTCTGCGCGCGGCGTGCCCGAACGG
>DATKJP010000232.1:0-10570 GCA_035543635.1 Casimicrobiaceae bacterium | reverse complement strand
GGCTATGCGTTGATCGCGCCGCAGAGCACGCGAATCGCGACTCGGGCGGAGCGCGTCAGCGCCGTCACGCGAGAGATCTTGCCCGGCGCGATCAACGCATAGCCCATGCGCAGACCCGCGGCGCCCGCAAGGGCGGCGCCGAGCAGCTCGAACGCGCTGTGGCCGGCTACGAAGCCCCAGAAGGTGTCGATATAGCCAAGCCGCGTTAGGTGGCCGGCAGTCGCGCCGATGATGAGCCCGTTGTAGACGAGGTAGAAGATACTGCCGACACCGAACAGCAGGCCGCCGGCGAAGCACTGGAAATCGATGCGCACGTTGTTCCAGATGTAGAAGCCGAGCATCCTGAAATCGTCTCCCGCCTCGCGGCGCAATCGGCCGATGCGCGGCGCGTCGCTCGAATACATTTCTTCCATCTGCGCCGCGTGGCCCGTCGGGACGACGAGGTACACGCTTTCCGGCCAGTAGTGCGCGATCGGGATGTAGGCGACGAGCGGCAGAAAGAAAAGCAGCAACGCCGGAATCACGAACCGCCATTCGCGGCGCACCAGCGCCGGGAATCCCGCAGAGAGAAAGCTGAGCCAGGCGCGACGCAGCGGAGGCTGAGCGCCATAAATGCGCTGCTGCGCGAGGAGCACGCGCTTGTGCAGGCTGTCGATCAAGACACTCGAGTAGTCGCGGTCGCGCGCAATCGACAGGTCGTGGCAAAGCTCGCGAAAGCAATGCGGCAGCTCCATTGCGGCGAACGGCAGATGTTCGTCTCGCGCGGCAGCCCCTGCCAGCCAGCGGTCCCATGCGGCCCAGGTCGCGCGCCGCGTCTCGACGAATTGGAGTTCCTTCATCGCTTGCCCATCAGGAAGCGCCCGATGCGAAGCAGGCGTTCGCTGGCACGATCCGCACGCAGACCCGCGGTCAGCGGGGTGGCGAGCAAGGCAAGCTCGGCGGCGCGTTCCGCTGTCAACTGCCCCGCGCGCAGCGTGTACTCGATGACCGCGCGCTGCTCGGGGATAGTCAGCGGAACCGGAGGCGGTTCGATCTCGCTCGAGGAATCGGGCTTGAGTGGCGCCGGCTCGTCGCAATAGACGACGACCGTGCCGGCGGCAAGATCGCCGAGCCGCTTGTAATCCCGCGCCACGAACATCGTGACGATGCCCACGGCGTAGAACAGCGGCAGGAAGTCGAGGGCGCGCACGGTGTTGCGAATGAACGATGCCCCCACGCTGATCGGAGTCCCGTCGTCGTGAAGCACCCTCAGCTTGCACAACTGCTTGCCCGGCGTCGCACCGCGCCAGGCTTCGAACAGCGCCGGGTAGAGCCATTCCAGACCGAACAGCATGATCATCAACACGCCGCCGCCGATCTTGTGGAAGAAGACGAGGATCTGCGCGACGGTGACGTATACGGCGAGCCGGATCATGAAGTCGATCAGCCACGCGCGTGCGCGGCTCACGGGCCCGGCCACGCGCAAGCTGATGCGACAGCCTTCCGGCGTGTCCACGCTGCGGGCAGTGTCGATGAGCGTGGCTGGCGTTGCCGCGAGAGCGCTCACTTTGAGCGTCACGAGATGCTGGTCGCGCCCGTCGGCGGAAGATTCGTTGCGGCTTGAAAGAACAGGTCGCGATATCCGGCGTACATCGAGCAGAACAAAACCGGACCCAGCACGAACCAGCCGAGGAAGATCGGCAGTGTTGCGGCGATCGCGAGCACGATGCCCAGCAGGCCATACAACAGGAAGGCAGCCATGTTCTTCGCGCAGGCGAGAAAGCTCATTCGCACCGCCTCGAGCGGGCCGATCCCCTGCAGCACGATCAGAGCCGGAGCGAACCAGTTCGCCATGGCGAGCAGAAAGCCCACCACGATCCCGATCACAATGATGGTGAAGAGCGGCAGGAGCATGCCGGGATCGAGCATCGAATGCTTCGGGTCGGGGCCGAGCAGGGCGACGGCGGTCAAGCCGCCGACGAGGCCCAGCACGAGATACGCGGCGAACTGCAGCAGTCCGAGCAATGCAAGGCGGGCCGGGTGAGTCGAGAAGGCTGAGAATGCGAACGATACCCGGACCGGTTCGCCCTGGTCGGCCGCCCGGCACGCCGTCATGAATCCGCCGATCAGTATCGGCTGCACCAGGATGCTTATGAGACCGCCCGCGAGCGGAATGAGGCTCGTGCCGACCGTGGCGACCGCAAGGATCACCCAGATCCCGATGAAGGCGCCCGGTGAGGTCTTGAACAATTCCCAGCCGCGACCGAACCAGTGGGGGCCAAGAGCCGCTTCCACGCGGCGGCCGTTCTCGATCAGTTCGCCCGATGCACCCGCGATCGTCGGGTCGGAGAGTCGCGCTGCAGGCGCCGCATAGGGATTGCCCGCCGGCGGTGAATCGGCCATGTTACCTCCCTGAGTTCAGGCCGTATCGTTTTGCGAGCTAGTGTACGCGATGTCGGTCAGAAAGGGAGCCTGACGGCCGGCAGCGTCGCGGCGAAAGCGCGGCGGAATTCACCCTGAATACGCTCTAGCGAATCCTGACTGTCGCCCTCGAAGCGCAGCACGATCACCGGCGTCGTGTTCGAGGCGCGCGCGAGGCCGAAGCCGTCCGGGTATTCGACCCGCAAGCCATCGATGCGTATCACATCCGACGCACCCGGGAATTGCGCCTTTGCCGCGAGGCGCTCGATCAGCGCGTGCGGCGATTCTCCGTCGGCGGCGACGTTGATCTCCGGTGTGGAGACGCTGTCAGGCAGCCCCTTCAGCGCGGCCGAGGGATCGCCTTCGCGCGAGAGAATCTCGAGGAGCCGCGCCCCCGCGTACAGTCCGTCATCGAATCCGTACCAGCGCTCCTTGAAAAAGGTGTGCCCGCTCATCTCGCCGGCGAGTAGCGCGCCCGACTCCTTCATCTTGCGCTTGATGAGCGAATGCCCTGTCTTCCAAAGCAGCGGAACGCCGCCTCGCTCTACGATCCAGGGCTTCAGATTGCGCGTGGACTTGACGTCGAAAATCACTGTCGCGCCCCGGTTGCGTGCCAGCATGTCGGCGGCGAAGAGCATGAGCTGGCGGTCGGGGTAGATGATCTGGCCGTCCTTGGTGACGACGCCGAGGCGGTCGCCGTCGCCATCGAAGGCGAAGCCCAGCTCGTTGTCGGTCGTGCGGAGGCATTCGATCAGGTCCTGCAGATTCTTCGGCTGGGACGGATCGGGATGATGATTCGGAAAATGTCCGTCCACGTCGCAGAAAAGCTCGGTTACTTCGCAGCCGAGTCGCCGGAAGAGCTCGGGGGCGTACGCGCCGGCCACGCCGTTGCCGCAGTCGACTGCGATCTTGATCGTGCGCGCGAGCTTCAGGTCGCCGGCGATGCGCCTGTAGTACGCCGGCGCGATATCGGCGGCCCGATAGGCACCGTTTCCGCTGCTGAGCTTTCCGGCCTCGAGGCGACGCTTGAGTGCCTGAATGTCGTCGCCCGAGAGCGTGTCCCCCGCGACGACCATCTTGAGTCCGTTGTAGTCGGGTGGATTGTGGCTGCCCGTCACCGCCACGCTGCACTGGGTATTGAGTTCCTGCGCCGCGAAGTAGGTCATCGGCGTCGTAACCATCCCGATATCGACTGCATTCGCGCCGCTTTCGCGGATGCCTTCGCTGAGGGCGTGGCAAAGCTCGGGTCCGGACAGCCTGCCGTCGCGGCCGATCGCCAGTTCATCGCGACCGCGCTCCTGCGCGAGCGTTCCCAGCGCGCGGCCGATCGCATGCACGATCTCGGGTGTCAGGGTTTTGCCGACGACCCCACGGATGTCGTAGGCCTTGAAGATCTCGGCGGGAAGCGTCATGTGCCTTGAAAGAACTTGAGCAGGCGGCGCGGCAACCAATCGAGGCGTCCTGCAGCGTGCGGGAAACCCGCATGTCCACCATGATCAGGCTGCTCCAGTGCCACCGCTCGACTTGCCTCGGCGCGCGTTGGCAGCGACGCCGCAGGAATGAAGGGATCGTTGCGCGCGTTGAGCACGAGCGTCGGTACCGCAATGCCTCCGAGCCAGCGCTTGCTGCTCGCGCGCGCCCAGTAGTCGTTGGTTCCGCTGAAGCCGTGGAGCGGCGCCGTCACCGCTTCGTCGAAGGTGTACATCGAGACCACCCGACCGATCGCGGCGGCATCGAGCAGGTCGGGAAACCGCTTCGCCATCGCCATCGCCTTGGGCACCAGCGTGTGCAGGAAATAGCGCGAGTAGATGCGGTTGAGGCCGATCTCGATCGCGATGCCGGCCGCCGAGAGATCGAGCGGAGTGGAAACCGCTGCTGCCGCGGTCAGAATCGATGCGGCGCGCGACTCCTCGCGGCCCAGCCAGTTCAGGAGCGCGCTTCCGCCAAGCGAAACGCCGACTGCGAAGAGCGGTGCGAAGGGAGCGAGCGCACGAATCGTCGTCAGCATCCAACCCACTTCCGCGTAGTCGCCCGAGTGATAGGCGCGTGGCAGACGGTTCGGTTCTCCGCTGCAGCCACGGAAGTGCGGAACGACGCCGCGCCAGCCGATTGTGGAAAGCTCGCTCATCAGCGCCAGCGCGTAGTGCGACGACGAGCTGCCCTCGAGGCCGTGGAAGAGGACGACGAGCGGCGTCGCGTCGCCCGCCGGTCCGTCGACGTCGAGCCAGTCGAAATCGACGAAATCGCCGTCGGGTGTGTCGACGCGCTGACGGCGAAAGGCGATCTCCGGACGGCTCCGGAGCGCCGCGAATATCGTCTGCGCATGTCCACCCGGCAGCCACGCCGGCGCGAAGTAGGCGCCGTTTACCCCTCCCATCAGAGAGCTTCCTTGAGACGATCGACGATGGTTTTGAGCACTTTCACGCGCGCGAAGTACTTGTCCTCGGCTTCGACCAGGGTCCATGGCGCGATCTCGGTGCTCGTTCTATCGACCATGTCTCCGACCGCGCGTTCATACTGATGCCACTTCTTGCGATTGCGCCAATCGTCCGGTGTGATCTTGAATCGCTTGAACGAGGTGCGCTCGCGCGCCTTGAAGCGCTTGAGCTGTTCCTGCGCGCTGATCTGCAGCCAGAACTTTACGACGACGGCGCCGCCGTCGACGAGCTGCTCCTCGAACTGGTTGATCTCGCTGTAGGCCCGCATCCAGTCGGCCACGCTGGCGTAGCCCTCGACGCGCTCGACCAGCACGCGTCCGTACCAGGAGCGGTCGAAGATGACGATGCCGCCGCGAGGAGGCACGCTCTTCCAGAAGCGCCACAGATAAGGCTGCGCGCGTTCCTCATCGGTCGGCGCGGCGATCGGCACCGTGATGTACTGGCGCGCGTCGAGCGCTCCGGTAACGCGGCGGATGGCGCCGCCCTTGCCGGCGGCGTCGACCCCTTCGAACACCAGCACCAGCGAATGCTTTGCGAAACGCTTGTGGCGCACGAGCCTCGCCAGCCGGCCCTGATACTTCTCGAGGCCTTTGCCGTATTCCGCGCGCGCGAGCTTCTGCGAGAGGTCGAGATCGCGAATCAGCTTGACGTTGTCGATGACCGAGGGCGCAGGCGGTGCCGAGGCGTGCTTCGGCGCTGCAGCCTTTTCGCTCAGCGTGGCGCGCATCGCCTTGAGCAGAATCTTGCCTACGGTGAGATCGCGGTAACGCTCGTCCGAGCCCTCCACGACGTACCATGGCGCCTCGCCGGTGGAAGTCTCACGCAGCAAATGCTCCCAGAGGTCATGCGAGCGGTTGTAGACGCGATACGCCTCCCAGTCGGCGCGCGTCACCCGCCAGCTCGTGCGTGGATCCTTGTCGAGCGCCTTCAGGCGCTTCTTCTGGTCCTTGCGCGCGAGATGGATCCAGAACTTGAGCAGCACGAGGCCTTCGTCGGCGAGCATCTGCTCGTGCTGCCTTATCGACTGCAGGCGCGCATGCAGCTCGACGTTGTTGCTTGCTTCGCGCAGGTGCTCGAGGATGAGCTCGTTGTACCAGGCGTTCATGAAAATGCCGAGCCGGCCCTTGGGCGGCAGCGCGCGCCAGTAGCGCCACGGCGCCGGCCGCGCCAGCTCGTCGGAGGTGCGCGGACCGAAGGCGACGACGTGAATGTGCCGCGGGTCCATCCATTCGGTGAGCTTGTTCGCGGTCTCGCCTCGGCCCCCGCCTTCCACGCCGGAGACCACGAGCAGCACGGGACCGCGTCCCGATTCGGAGAGATCGAACTGAGCGTTGAGCAGAGCGTCGCGCAGCTTCGGCTCTTCGCGCGCGTAGACGCGCTTCGCGATCCGGTGGCCGATTTCGGCCGATTCGAGCATCGGTCTCGCTTATTCCCAGAACGGCGCACAGCGCGCGAAGCGCCGCCGTGCCTCGCGCAGGCGCTTGAGCTCCGGTCCCGTGCTCCCCGCGAGCCAGCCGCGCACGATGCCCACGGCGTGGGCGAGCCCGGGTTCGGCGGCCGCGGGCACCGTCTCCTCGAGCAAGCGCCCGGCGACCGTCAGATCGTTCAGCCGCCCGAGCGCGCTCTGCAGCTTCGAAAGCGCGGAGACGTATTCGTCGGCTCGCTTGCTGGGAAAGAGCGGGCTGAAGAATTCCGCCGCGTAGCGCAGCTTCTTAGCCGCGACGCGAGCGCGATGCCGATGGGCGCTGTCGACGCGGTGCACGTGGCGCGTGCGTTTGCGCAGTTTCCGGTCGCGCTCGTCGAGCAAGGGGCGGATCCAATCGCGAGCCAGCGTGGCACCAACATCCGAAGACGTCGCTTTCTCCAGCTCGATGAGAAGCACGCCAAGCGCGAGCAGGAGTTGCTGGAAGCGCGCGGTCTCGAGCAGCTCCTTCGCGGCGTTGCGCAGACGCCGGCGGCGGCGCGCGACCCGCGCTCGCAACCTGACGATTTCGCGCTGTCCGCGGAAATGCACCGCGACCGCCGGCAGCGTCTCGGTCGCGAACACGTCGTAGTCGCGCGCCGGACCGAGCGCTCCGCCGACCCAGCGCAATTCCTCTTCGAGCGGCGCGAGCCTCTCGGGCGGCACGAGTGGGGCGGCAAGCTTGAGCATGGAACGCAGCCTTCGCCATCCGACGCGCAGCTGGTGCAGGAACTCTGGGTCGTCGCTCGCGAGCATCGCTTCGGCGTTGGCTTCGACCTGAGCGATGCATTCGGCGCCGATGCGAGCGAGCGCCTTGCTCACCGTGATATCCGGCTCGAGCGCGATGTCCTGTGCGCGGCGCGGCTCCGCGGGCTCCTGCCCGGCGAGCGCGTAGCCGCGTTGCGCCTTGGTCGTAACGGTCACTCGCGCGGGCAGATCGGTGACCAGCGCCGAGGCAAGCTCGAATAGCCGGGCCGGATCGCCGTCGGCAAGCTCCAGCTCGATCTCGTTCAGCGGCTGCTGTCTCCTGCCGGCGCGGATCTCGCCGACGTCGAGGCAGAGCGTCGCGCGCGTTCCGTCGGGGAAGGCGAGTGGTTGCGCGCTGCGCCGGACTGTCGTGGCGAACAGCGGCCGGAAGCGACGCGCGTGCTCGGCGAAGAGCTTGCGCCACGGAGTCGTGGCGAGCTTGGCCGCGTCGACATGCGGCTCCCGCAGGCGCCACTCGAACTCTGCCCGGCGATGCAGCCCGGCCACCGCCGCGCCGTCGCCCTTGACCGTCTGCAGCCAGCGCCGGCCCGCCTTGCGCACGCGCAGCGCGACGCCCGCGGCGGCGAGCTCGCGCTGCGGCGTATCGTAATACGTGCTCACCAACTCGGTGGTGTGCATCGGTCCGCGCTTTGCGGCGGTCACCGCCGGATGCGTGCGCACGGCGGAGATGACATCCGGCGGGGCGGTGAGCTTGAGTTCGATTTCCTCGGCCATCGGTGACGCGATCTTTCATGCGCCGCCTAACGCGACGCGGGTTGACCTACGCCGCGTCGGTAAGCCGGACGCGACGGCGCCGAACGGCGTCGGCCAGCTCGCGCAGGACCGCGACGGTCGCGTCCCAGCCAATGCAGGCGTCGGTGATGCTCACGCCGTAGGCGAGCGGCTGGCCGGGTAGCAGATCCTGGCGGCCGGGGTTGATATGGCTTTCGATCATCGCGCCGACGATCCGATCCTCGCCGCCCGCGATCTGCGTGGCGACATTCCGCGCCACCTCGAGCTGCCTTTCGTACTGCTTCTGGCTGTTCGCGTGCGAAAAATCGATCATCACCCGCGCCGCGACCCCGGCATGGCCGAGCTCTCCACAGACTTTGTCCACGCTCGCGGCATCGTAGTTCGGTGTGGCGCCGCCGCGCAGGATGATGTGGCAATCCTCGTTGCCCGCAGTGCTGACGATGGCGGAGTGACCGCCTTTGGTAACCGACAGGAAATGGTGCGGAGCGGACGCGGCTCGCACCGCGTCGACCGCGATCTTGACATCGCCGTCGGTGCCGTTCTTGAATCCGACCGGGCAGGAAAGCCCCGATGCGAGCTGGCGATGCACCTGGCTCTCGGTTGTGCGCGCGCCGATCGCCCCCCACGCGATGAGATCCGCGATGTATTGCGGCGTGATCATGTCGAGGTACTCGGTGCCGGCCGGCAACTCGAGCTCGTTGATCTCGAGCAGGATGCGGCGCGCGAGCCGCAGTCCTTCGTTGATGCGGAAGCTGTCGTCGAGGCGCGGATCGTTGATGAGCCCTTTCCAGCCCACGGTCGTGCGCGGTTTTTCGAAATACACGCGCATCACGGCGATGAGCTCGCCGTCGAGCTCGCGCTTGAGCGCCGCAAGCCGCGTCGCGTAGTCGATTGCGGCGTCGTAATCGTGGATCGAGCAGGGTCCGACCACGACGAGCAGACGATCATCGGCGCCGTGCAGCACGCGATGGATCGCATGCCTCGCCTCATAAGTCGTGCGCGCGGCAACGTCCGAAGCCGGAAACTCGCGCAGCAGATGCGTGGGCGGCGCGAGTTCCATGATGTCGCGGATGCGCGTGTCATCGATCGGAAGCTTTGCTGCAGCCGGGGCGCCGGCGAGCTTGGGGCGGTTGGCAGCTGGGCTGGTCACGGGCGGGGGAGGATTCCGGGCTTTTTTATGGAAAAACATCATTTTACCGGCCAAGGGCTGCTTCGAGCCAGCCCAGCTTGGTCCGGAGGGCACGGCACCTGATGGATTTTTGCCACAACCCGGTGCGCCGGGTACCGGAAATCGTTGCTAGCCCGGCGATGGATGCCTTAGACTCGTTTCGATTCCGTCGCTTAACACCTCCAGGGGGACCTCGATGAAGACGATCCTAACGCTCGTTCTCGCCGGACTGTTTGCCTGCGGCACCGCGCTTGCCGCCGACAGCAAGGACGCAAAGACCGCTGATACCAAGACGGCCGCCTCGGACAAGGCGCCCAGCGACGCACAGAAGGCGCAGCAGGACAAGATGAAGATGTGCAACGAGCAGGCCGGAGACAAGAAGGGCGACGACCGCAAGGCGTTCATGAAGACCTGCCTTTCCGCCAAACCCGAGAAGCCCAAGAGCAAGATGGCGATGTGCAACGAGAAGACCAAGGGCATGAGCAAGGCCGATGGCGACAAGGCGCGCAGCGAGTGCATGAAGGCGAGCTGATTCGCCGATAGGTTTTCGCACACGGCCGGGTGACCTCCTGTCCACCCGGCCGCACTGACAAGGCGGCGCCGGAGTGATCCGGTTGCCGCCTTGTTTTATCCGGTCCAGGATTCTGCGGCAGCGGCATGCCGTCTCTTTCTCGGCTACGCCTCGCGTCTCATCCCTTCGTCTGACGCGCGCCGAGGTCATCGCGGCGTTAATGGCGCTGTGGCAGCAGCGCTGCCGCACTCGTCAATTCAACTTCTCAAGGAGATGGCAATGAAGAATCTGTACGCACTGGCTCTTGCGAGCATTTTGGGTCTCAGCGCTTCTGTCGCTTACGCCGACGATACCGCGGTGGCCAAGCCCCGCAGCACGAAGCCGATCGCGACCGCGGCGGCGCCGGTCAAGATTTCGCAGCAGGACAAGATGCGCCAGTGTGCGAAGCAGGCGACCGGCAAGAAAGGCGCCGAACGCAAGACGTTCATGAAGGGATGTTTGTCGAAGAAGGCTTAGCAGAGAGGAGGGCGGCGCATCGACTGTGCGCCGCTCTCCACGCTAAGAGATGCTGACGCCGAAGAGCCTGCCGACGCTGAACGTCACCGCTCCTGCGAGGCCGCCGAGCAGCAGCATGCGCAGTCCCGACATCATCGCACCGCGGCCGGTGAAGAGCGACAGCGTTGCGCCGATTGCAAAGAGCGCGATCGCAGTGAGGATCACCGTGTAGACAAGCGCGTGCGCTCCAGCGCCGAGCGCAAAGGGCAGCAACGGAATCGCCGCGCCGATCGCAAAAGATAAGAGAGACGAGATCGCCGCCCCCCAGGGCGAGCCGAGCTCATCGGGGTTGAGACCGAGCTCCTCGCGCGCGAGCGTGTCGAGCGCGTGCTCGGGATCGGCGACGAGCTGCTTCGCCACGCGCTGGGCTTCGCTGCCGGAGAGCCCCTTCGCCTTGTAAATGAGGGCAAGCTCCTGCGCTTCTGCGTCGGGATATTCCGCCAGCTCCTCGCGCTCGAGGCCGATCTGGTATTCGAACAGCTCGCGCTGCGAGCGCACCGAGACGAACTCGCCGGCGGCCATCGCGAACGCACCGG
>DATKJP010000231.1:0-2072 GCA_035543635.1 Casimicrobiaceae bacterium | reverse complement strand
GCCTCGCTGCGCTAAGCGCCTTCGCCAGCGTCGCAATATTGAACTCGAACAGCGCGAAATAGTCGTCGGTGTGCGGCAGGCTCCCCACGCTCGTGGCGAGCCGCACGAACGGAACGCCGAGTTTTTGCGCCATCAAGCGCGAGGCTTCCTCCGGTTCGTAAGGCTCGTGCACGATGGCGCGTACCTGTTCCTTTCGCCCTTCGGAGATGAGACGCGCAAGATGCGCCGGGCTCGGGGCCACGCCGGGCTTGGGCTCGATGAAGTCGATGATGTCGAGCCGGAAGCGTCGCGCGAAGTAGGGCCAGGAATTGTGATACGCGATGAGCTTCGCGCCCGCGAAGGGAGCGAGCGCCTCGGTCCAGCGCTGACTACGCGACTCCAGCTCCGCAAGGAAGCGCTTGCGATTCGCGACGATGCGATCGCGCTCGTGCGGCGCCACGCGAGCGAGCGCCTCGGCGATGCCCGCGGTGATGATGACGGCGTTGGCCGGGTCGAGCCAGTAATGCGGGTTCGCCACGCCGTGCGCGTGTCCGCCCTCGTTCACCACGCTCTGCCCGCGGATTTCGAGCAACGGAATGCCGATGGAAGTGTCGACGTAACCTGCGCCGCCGCGCATCAGGCGCTTGTCGCCGAGGTTGTTGACGAGCGCATCCAGCCAGAAGTCGTAGCCGAGTCCGACCCGGACGACGAGGTCGGCACGCCGCACGCGCTCGAGGTCGCCGGGGCGCGGCTCGAAGGCTTCCGGATCGGTCGCGGGCGGCACGATCGTTTCGACCGCGACGAGGTCACCGCCGATCGCCGTTGCGAGCGCAGCGATGTCGGTCGTGGTAGCGACGACGTGGATAGCCGCGAGCGCAGGCGCGCTCGCGGCGAGCGCCAATGCAGCCGCAACAGTCAGGAGGCCGAGGATTCCGGCCCGCATGAGCCTACTTCGAAGCGACCCAGGTGCTCTTCGGCACCAGGCAATGCACCGCCTTCTGCGCGCCGCTGGGCGCGGCGAGCCGGCAGTCCATCACCATGCTGGCGAGTCCGTAGGCGTCGAGGCGACTCAGATTCTTCTCTTTCTGCAGCAGCTCGATCATCGCCCAGGACGCATCGTCCATCGCCCTGTTGAGATCGGCATCCCTGCCAACGGTGACGAGGTAGGTTTTGTTTTCCGCCTCGGGCAGGGCCTCGATCTTGCGCTTCTCTTTTGGATTTTTCGCGCTGAAGCAGTGCAATCCCTTGTTCACGTCGACGACCTGGCTGACGCGGCAATCCCACGAAGCCATCATCACCTTCTCGGCCTCCGCCTTGTCGATCTTGCGCTGCTCCATCAGGAGCGTCGTCGTCTCGGCCTTGAGAATTTCGAGCGCCGCGTTGAGATCCTTGTCGATGCCGACCGTGATCCAGGCATCCTTCGTTTCGATGCGCGGCCACTCGAGCTTCATGTTCTTGAGCACGTCGACCGTGACGCTCATCTCCTTGTACGCGGTCTCCAACGCGGTCAGGTTGATCTCGCCGTTGCCCTGGGCCGCGTGCGAATCGCCGGTCCACAGAAGCGCGCCTTTGACGAACACCGGAACGTAGAGCGTGCTACCTTCGGTTTCGTCGCGAATGTCCATGTTGCCCGCGTAGCGTCCGGGCGGAACCGAGCTGTACTGGCCGGGCTCCGCGCGAGCGACGCCAAGCGTTCCTGGGAACGGCCGCAGGGGGATCTCGATGCCGGGCGCAAACTCGGCGATCTTCCTGTCGAGATCGAGATAGAAATACTTCACCTGTCCGTCGGGAAACTTGCTCGGAAACTCGCCGAACATGCCCGGCACGTTGAAGTTGGTGGCGTACGCGCGCGGCACGATCTTGTTGATGTGCACTTTGAGCACGTCGCCGGGCTCAGCGCCTTCGATATAGACGGGGCCCGTCAAAGTATGTGGCCCGCGCCCGGGATAATCGGTCCTGAGCTTCTTGATCTGCTCGATGGTCGCACCCGGCACCACCTGATTATGCGAATGCATCATCGTCTCGAAGACGATGGTGTCGCCCGAATTGACGTGCAGCACCGGCGGCTGGGCGTTGTTGAACCAGCCCCATTG
>DATKJP010000230.1:0-6353 GCA_035543635.1 Casimicrobiaceae bacterium | reverse complement strand
GATCAGCGTTGCGAGCGCCGCCAGCAGGACCAGGCGCCGGATCGATGCCGCAATGGCTTCGAGTTCTGGCCGCGCCGCGGCGGCGAGCGGAGCGGCCGCGAACAGCACGAACGAGACGCTGCCGAGCAGCAGCGTCTGCGAGACGAGATCCAGACCGTGCAACAGGACGCTGACAAAGCCGAAGATATCGAACAGCGTAGCCAAGGAGTTATGTCTCTGCTAGCGCACGGAGAAGCGCACCGTGCCGCGCGTGATATGTCCGTCGAGCGATAGAACCTGCCAATCGAGCTTCCAGGGTCCGGACATCGTCGCGTCGATGTTCGCCGCCAGCACGTTCTGGGAATCGTCCGGCACCGATGCGACCTCGGCCAGCGTTCCATCCGGTCGAAGCAAGCTCAGGCGAGAGCGCTGGCGATCGATCCGGCTGTTGAACTCGAGTCTGATCTCTAGCTTTCCAGGCGCTACGCTGGCGTTCATCGCCGGCCGGCCTGCAACGACGATGGCGTGGCCGCACGCGCCTTCGGCGAACAGCCCGAACGCGAGCGTCAACACGGCGCACAGGTTGGCGCGGACCCGCAAGGCTCCTCCACGTCGCGTCAAGAGACGAAACTGCCCGTTGTCGATGCACTCGAAGCACGAATGCGGCAGCGCATTATGCGCGATCGGAGGCACGGCTGCCCCTGGTCACCGAGTGGTCTTACGCATGAATCTGTCGGAGTCCTGTCTTGAGTCGGCTTGTCCGGCAGAACGCAATAGCGGATCATCTGTGAACGGATGACCGGCCGATGCCTCGATTTAATTCACGCGCGCCGCGAGCCGCAGAACCGATGCGCGTGATCCTTGCGCAGCCGCGCGGCTTCTGCGCCGGCGTGATACGCGCCATCGACATCGTCGAGCAGGCGCTCGCGAAATTCGGCGCGCCCGTCTATGTCCGCCACGAGATCGTGCACAACCGGCACGTTGTGGAAAGGCTGCGCGCAAAAGGCGCGCGCTTCGTCGAGCATCTGTCCGAGGTGCCGGCCGGCGCGATCACGATCTTCAGCGCGCATGGGGTCGCGCGCCGGGTCGAAGACGAAGCGCGAACGCGGCGCCTGAGCGTTCTCGATGCCACCTGTCCCCTCGTGGCCAAGGTACATGGGCAGGGGAAGCGCTACGTCGCACAGGGGCGGGTGGTGATTCTGGTCGGACATGCCGGCCATCCCGAGGTCGAAGGGACGCTCGGGCAGATTCCCGGTCCCGCGGTGCTGGTGCAGACCGAGCAGGACGTCGATGCGCTGGACCTCGCTCCGGATACCCCCGTCGCCTACATCACGCAGACCACGCTCAGCGTAGACGACACGCGCGCTGTGATCGCAGCCCTCAAGAGGCGCTTCAGCGACATCGAGGGACCGGACATCAACGACATCTGCTACGCAACGCAGAACCGGCAATCGGCCGTGCGCGTGCTTTGCAGACTTGCCGACGTGATCCTCGTCGTCGGCGCGAAGAACAGCTCGAACTCCAACCGGCTGTGGGAAATCGGCGTCGAGGCCGGCGTGCCGAGCTATCTCGTTGCCGACGGAAGCGAGCTCGATGCGGCATGGATGCGCGATGCCTCCGTAGTCGGGATCACCGCGGGTGCTTCCGCGCCCGAGGAACTGGTCGAGGACGTCATCACCGCATTGCGACGTCTCGGTCCAGTCGAAGTATCGGTGCTGCCCGGAATCGAGGAGAAGGTAGAATTCAAGCTTCCCGCTGAATTGCTCGGCGCGCGCCAGCCGCTGGCGCGCGCGAGCTGAGTGTCAATTACGCAAACTAAGCATGGCGATTCCCCTTTTGCAGAAGGCGCGCATCGGCGCCTACATCGTTGGCCAGCAGCTGGCCGGCCGTAAACGCTACCCGCTGGTGCTCATGCTCGAGCCGCTTTTTCGCTGCAATCTGGCTTGCGCGGGTTGCGGCAAGATCGATTACCCCGATGAGATTCTCCAGCAACGCCTCTCGGTCGCGGAATGCCTCTCCGCCGTCGACGAATGCGGCGCTCCGGTTATATCGATCGCCGGCGGCGAGCCTCTGCTGCACAAGGAGATCGACACCATCGTCAAGGGTATCGTCGCGCGGCGCAAGTTCGTCTATCTCTGCACCAACGCGCTGCTGATGCGGAAGCGGATCGGATTGTTCAACCCGAGCCCGTATTTCGTCTGGTCGGTGCACCTGGACGGCGATCGTGAGATGCACGATCGCTCGGTGTGCGAAGAAGGCGTGTACGAGCGCGCGGTGGCCGCGATCGGGACGGCGAAGGCGCGCGGCTTCCGGGTCAACATCAATTGCACGCTGTTCAACGACGCCGACCCCGAGCGCGTGGCGCGCTTCTTCGACGCGGCGGCCGGGCTCGGCATCGACGGCATCACCGTGTCGCCCGGCTACGCCTACGAGCGAGCGCCTGACCAGGCGCACTTTCTCACCCGCGAGCGCACCAAGCAACTCTTCCGCGATGTCTTCAGACGCGGCCGTGGCGCGCGCGCGTGGTCATTCAGCCAGTCGGGCCTGTTCCTCGACTTCCTCGCCGGTAACCGGGAGTACCGTTGCACGCCGTGGGGCAACCCCACGCGCAACGTGTTCGGCTGGCAGCGTCCGTGCTATCTGCTGGGCGAAGGCTACGCTCAGAGCTTTCGTGAGCTGATGGAAGAAACCGATTGGGATGCCTACGGCACGGGCAATTACGAGAAGTGCGCCGATTGCATGGTGCACAGCGGTTACGAGGCTACCGCGGTGCAGGACGCCGTGCGCCATCCGCTACGAGCGCTCACGGTGGGATTGCGCGGCGTGCGCACGAGCGGCGCGATGGCGCCGGAGATTCCGCTCGCCGGCCAGCGGCCGGCGCAGTACGTCTTCTCACGACACGTCGAGCAGAAGCTCACTGAAATCCGGACACGCCAGGCCGAGGCCAAGCAGTCGGCGCCCGCGTGACAGCGCGCGGAATGCGCGCCGCGCCTCGTGCGCAGTACGCAGCACGGATGGAATCTGCGCCGGATTGCCGGCCATCGAGCGCAGCACCGCTGCGCGCTTGATTTTGCCGTTACGCGCGAGCGCCACGGAGGCCACCGGCGGGAGAGTGCGCCATGCGCTGTCGGCGACGACCCTGAACGCAGCGAACGGCAGCCCGTAGCGCGCAGCGATTGCGGCAGCGATGTGCGATTCGGTGTCGACCGCGGCAGCGCCGGTCGCGCGCTGCAGGGCGCGCTTCGCGCTGGCGTGCATCACCGGCGCGTCCGTGCCGGCCAGGTCCGCCACGATCGCGTTTGGAACTCGCCGCGCGAGCGAGCCTGCCCAGTCCGCGTCGCAGGTCCAGCACACGTCCTGCGCCACGATCGCGCGCGCTACGAGCGAAGTTCCGGCAGCGATATCGTCGACGAGCCCGCCTGCGATACCGAAGCTGATGACTCCGCGCGCGCCGCGCGCGAGCTCCGCTTCGAGCGCATCGGAAAGACCTTGCACGTCTCCGCCGCCGGCGAAGCTGCGCACACCGGGCCCCGTCGCGATGCGCGCTTCCCTGGCCAGGCCCGTAACGGCAACGACCACCACCCGCGTGCTCGCGGCCGCGTTCACATTCCGAAGCGCGGCTGGGAATCGTCCGACTCGCTCAAGTTTCGGTAGCGAGCCAGCGCCCACAGCGGGAAGTACTTCGCGTAACCGTGGTAGCGCAGATAAAACACGCGGGGGAAGCCCGTGGCCGTGAACTGCGGCTCCGGCCAGAAGCCGGTTTCATCCTGGCGCTGCAGCAAATAATCGACGCCGCGCTCGACCGAAGGATTGTGTACTTCGCCGGCGGCCATCAATCCGAGCAGCGCCCATGCCGTCTGCGAAGGAGTGCTTGCTGCGGGTTCATGCCGTTGATGATCGAGCGCGTAGCTCTGTCCGCTTTCGCCCCAGCCCCCATCTTCGTTCTGAACGGAAACGAGCCATGTGACTGCACGCCTTATCGCCGGGTCTTTTCGATCGACGCCCGCCGCGTTGAGCGCGATGAGCACCGACCAGGTCCCGTAGATGTAGTTCATGCCCCAGCGTCCGTACCAACTGCCGTCTTCTTCCTGATCGCGGCACAGGAAGTCGAGCGCCCGCTCCAGCGCTGGCGTGTCGCTGCCGAGCTGAGCGAGCATGCCGGCGCAACGCGCGGTGACATCCGCGGTAGGCGGATCGAGCAGGGCGCCGTGATCGGCGAAAGGAATGTGGTTCAGGTACTCGCTCGTATTGTCCGCATCGAATGCGCCCCAGCCACCGTTCACGCTCTGCAGGCCGGCGACCCACTCGCTGCCGCGGCCGATCGCCTGGCTGAAATCCGGCTCGCCGCGCAGCACGCGGCTCCGCGCAAACCGATCCATTGCCATAACCACCACGGCCGCGTCGTCGAGATCGGGATAGTGCGGGTTGGCGTATTGAAACGCCCATCCACCTGGGCGGACATTCGGCCGCTGCCTCGCCCAATCGCCCGTCGTCTCCAGCACCTGGCGCTCCTCGAGCCACTCGAGGCCTCGCCGCGCGGCGCGGCGCTCGGGCGCTCTCGCGTCGACGCCGGCCACCTCGAGCAGTGCATGGCACGCGAGAACGGTGTCCCAGACGGGAGATACGCAAGGCTGGCAGTACGCTTCCTCGCGCGTCACGACGAGCAAGCGGTCGACCGCCTTCACCGCCGTTGTGAAAACGCGAGCGTCGCGCGCGTAGCCCAGCGCGTCGATCATCATGACCGTGTTCGCCATCGCTGGGAAGATCGCGCCGAGGCCATCCTCACCGTTCAGGCGTTCGGTCACGAAAGCGACTGCATCGGCAGTGGCGCGACGGCGGATCCGCCGCGGAATCCAGGGCTCGAGCAAGCGCAGGATCGCGTCGACCGACGCAAAAAGGACGAACCATCCAAGCGATTGATGTGGAGCGCGGGCCCAACGCCCGGCGCGGGGACGCCCCCCCGGGAAAAGCTCATCGATCCGTATTCCACGCGGATTGCGCGCCAATGGCTTCAAGGCCGCCAGCACCAGTAGGGGCACCAGAACGGTCCGGCTCCAATACGAAATCCGTGACAGATGGAACGGAAACCATCGCGGCAGCAGCACGACCTCGACCGGGATCACCGGAATGCCGCTCCAGGAAACAACGCCGAAGAGCGCCAGCAGCACACGCGTAAAGACGTTGGTCTTGCCCGCTCCGCCGTGCGCGAGGATCGCCTCGCGCGCCCGCCGCATGTGCTCCGAATCAGGCGAATCGCCGGTAAGCTTGAGCGCGAAATAAGCCTTGACGCTCGCGCTCAGATTGAATTCACCGCGGTGGAAGAGCGGCCATCCGCCGTGCGCTTCCTGGCGCCGCCGCAGATAGCTCGCGATCTTCGCCTCGAGCTCGGGTTTGGCTTCGCCAAGAAAGCACTGCAGTAGTATGTACTCGGCCGAGATGGTCGCATCGGCTTCCAGCTCGAAGACCCAGTGACCGTCCTGGTGCTGGCGTGCGCAGAGCGCGCCGACAGCCGTTTCGATTGCACGCTCGAGCTTCGACTGCGGCGCTGCCGTCGGCAGCGCTCGCGCGGTGCTCCTGGCGACCCGTGGCAGGTGAATCGGAGAGCGCATCAGCTTCTAGGCATTCGACAAGCGTTCAGCGGCCTTGACCGACGTTTTTCTGCGCTGACATTGCGCTATGAACGCGCCCCTTCCATTCGCCTCCCTTGCCGCGCAGATGCCGCCAGGCCGAGTCGAGCGTGAACGCGAGATACGTCCCTGCAATCGCCGGAAGCGCGAGCCCCCACGACGGCGAAACGCGATAGAAGCGCAATATCGGCTGCATCGCTAGCGCCATCGACAGCCAGGCGAGCGCTCCCAGCCAGCGCGCCGGTCCAGCGGCGAACAGCGTGAGAAACGGCGGCGCGACATAGGTCACGATCATCGCGAGCGCGGCGGCGATCAGCCACCCAAGCGAGTATTGCAGCTGCGCGTACGCCGAGCGCGCGACCATTCGCCGTATGTCGCGCACAGACAAGTAGGCGCGAGCGCTTTCGACGCGTCCGGTCAAGCCGAGCCAGATCGGTCCGCGTGGCTTGAGCAAGCGTGCAAGCGCGCAATCGTCGATCAGCTCGCTCCGAATCGCCGCGATGCCGCCGGCCGCCCGGAGCGCTTCGCATTGCACCAGCATGCATCCGCCGGCCGCGGCCGCGGTGCGCCGGTCTGCACGGTTTACCCAGGCGAAGGGATAGAGCATCTGAAAGAAGAATACGAAGGCGGGAATGAGCGCCCGTTCCGCAAAGCTAACACATCGCAGCTTCGCCATCAGCGAGGCGAGGACCAGATGGTCCCGAAGGACGCGCTGCACGAGTCTCGTCAGCACGTCGTCAGCATGGT
>DATKJP010000229.1:0-1809 GCA_035543635.1 Casimicrobiaceae bacterium | reverse complement strand
GATGGAGGAGAGAAACGGCTGCGCCGGCGCCCACGGATTGGTCGTTCCGCTGGCGCTGGTGGCGCCGCTCTGGGCGCCGCTCGTGCTGCCGCTCGACTTGACGAGGCTGTTCGCGACTTGATTTTTGTCGACGGTTTGCGTGGTTCCGCCCATGGCTGCAATTCCTTTAACTTGGCGCTCGCGTGTTTTCCGACTCCTCGTCCTGAGGAGCGTCGCGTAGTTCGAGGCTCGCCCTCGTCCTGGAGGAGCGTCGCAAGCAAAAGTGCGTTCACGCGCGTCTTCGCGCGCTATGCGACGCATCTCGAAGGACGGCCCGAGGCTCATGCGCGGTCCTCATGCTTCGAGACGCCGCGCTTTGACGAGTGACGCGCGTGGCCGCGCTTTCGCCTGCGCGGCTCCTCAGCATGAGGACATCACGGCGTGAGGCTACGGCCGCGAATTTCGAACGAGTGGTTTCTCCAACAGCACGCGCGTGGTGCGGTACTCCGGCAACAGCTTGAGCCAGCCGCGGCGGCCGTAGATGCGCATGGCGGCGCAGCCTTGCGTCTTGCCGTAGGCCTCGAGCCCTTCGATGAGATGCAGCCATTGCGAGCGGTCGTGGCCGCCGCAGGCGACAATGGTGCAGAACGTCTCGCCGTTCGCGTGGGCGAGCTCGGTGACGGCGGCCGCCTTGACCGTCTCGCCGTTCCAGGCGAGCCAGAGGAGCGCATTGCCGTTGCGCACGGCATGCTCGACCTCCGCGTAACTCGAAAGCCGCCCCTTCTCCATCGCCGCCCTGATCAGCGACGCCACGTGCGGCCAGAACTCGTGCGCCTGCGCCGGATCGACGCAGATGAGTTGGCAGCACAAACTCCGTTCGTCCCCGCGAAAGCGGGGACCCAGAGCTGCGGACCGTGGCCCCTGGATTCCCGCTTGCGCGGGAATGAGCGGATTCTGGTCACCCGAGCGCGACATAGAGAAAGGTCCGATCGGCCTGCGCGTTGTTGGCGTGGGTAACGACGAAGGAGCCGTTGTTGACGGCGCCGACATACATCGTGCCATTGCCGATCTCGGCCGCGGCGTTGGCGGTCTTCGCAAACGGCAGCACCGTCGAGCCGGCGCCGCAGTTCGGCGCCGTCACCGTGGTCGAGCCCGCGCTCGGCTTGAGCGTGAACGACCCGACCGCGTTCGATCGGCCCTCGAACAGGTCGCGCACCGCGCGCACGATCTTGTAGATGTCCTTTTCGTCGGGCGAGAGCGTGTTGGCCATGCTTCTTACCTTGAAACTCTCCCGCTCATTCTTCTCCGATCATTCCCGCGAAAGCGGGAATCCAGGGCCGCAGTCTGTGGCTCTGGGTCCCCGCTTTCGCGGGGACGAACGGAGAGCACGGGTTCACCGTTTGCCTTCTTGCGCGAGCATGGGCTCGACGCCGCTGGCAAACGTCCACGCGGTGCCGGCGGGAATGCGCAAGCGGCCGCGCGCCAGGCGCGTCGAGACGTTGGCGGGGCACAGCCCCTTGCCGTTGACGGCCTGCTCGCTCGAATAGGTCACGCTTCCCTGCAGGATTTCGCGCGCGCCGATCGAGCCGTAGCAGGCCGGCGCATCGGTCAGGGGACGAAAGCCCTTGACCCGCATGCGCCGCTCCAAGCTCTGCTCGGCGGTGTCGAGCGTCGCCTCGAGCGCAGGTCCCCCGGCGAACGGGCCGCCGAAGAAGCCGAGCTTGTGCGAACTATCGACGATCGAGAGCTGCGCGAGCGCCGAGGTGGCGACGTCGTCGAGCGAGAACGTGAGCGCGTCGATCGACGGCGAGATCGCGTCGAGGCCCTCGA
>DATKJP010000228.1:0-18388 GCA_035543635.1 Casimicrobiaceae bacterium | reverse complement strand
TATGCCCCGATCAAGGCGGCGGCCGGCGTGCTGCACGGGCTCATCCACACGGGAGCGAGCGTGCGTCGTGACGAGCGTGTTGCTGCGGCGCGTTCCTTCGGCGAGGCGCTGGAGTGGCTTCTCGCGGAGGCGCAAGCTACCGTCACGATTCAGCGCTACAAAGGGCTGGGCGAGATGAATCCGGAGCAGCTCTGGGAAACCACGATGGACCCGGCGGCGCGGAGGCTTCTCAAAGTGCAGATCGAAGACGGGATTTCCTCCGACGAGATTTTCACCACGCTCATGGGCGAGGAGGTGGAGCCGCGCCGTGCGTTCATCGAAAGCAACGCGCTCGGCGTGCGCAACCTCGACGTCTGACGAGCCGCAACAAGAGATTCACTCCCACGTTGGCGCCATGACGATTGATCGCCGCGCCGTTTTCGCGCGGCTCGGGCTCGGAGCCGAGAACCCCGGCGCCTGCGCAGGACCCGGCGCCTGGAGTGGCAGCGGAACGCGCCTCGTCTCGCACAGCCCCACTGACGAATCCGAGCTCGCAACGATCGCGACCGCTTCCGCCGCAGATATCGAAACTGTACTCGCGGCGGCATCAGCGGCGGCACTTGCCTGGCGCGAGGTCCCCGCGCCGAAGCGCGGCGAAGCGGTCCGACGGCTAGGGCTTCTGCTGCGCGAGCACAAAGACGCGCTCGGCACGCTCGTCGCCCTTGAGAACGGCAAGATCAAGGCTGAGGGCGACGGCGAAGTGCAGGAGATGATCGACATCGCCGATTTTGCCGTCGGACAGGCGCGGATGCTCTACGGCAAAACCATGCACTCGGAGCGTCCGGCGCATCGCATGTACGAGCAATGGCAGCCGCTCGGCGTCGTGGGCGTCATTACCGCGTTCAATTTTCCCGTGGCGGTGTGGGCGTGGAACGCGCTCCTCGCCGCGGTCTGCGGCAACGCGACGGTCTGGAAACCTTCGCCGAAGACGCCGCTCGCCGCAATCGCCGTGCAAAGAGTCTGCAACCGGATCCTCGAAGAGCTCTCGCTGCCGCCGATCTTCACATTGCTGATCGACGCCGGGCGAGACGCGGCTACGCACCTCGCCACCGACCCGCGTGTCGCGCTCGTTTCGTTCACAGGCTCCTCGGCAGTAGGACGTCAGATCGCGCAGAGCGTCGCGGGACGATTTGGCCGCTGCTTGCTCGAATGCTCCGGCAACAATGCGACCATCGTCGCGGAGGACGCGGATCTCGACCTTGTCGTGCCTTCGGTCGTGTTCGGCGCGGTGGGCACCGCGGGACAGCGCTGCACGTCGACCCGACGCTTGATCGTGCACGAATCGATCGAAGGCGAAGTCCTGCGTCGCCTGAACAAGGCTTACGCGCAGATGCGCATCGGCGATCCGCTCGCGGCGGACACGCTGATGGGTCCCTTGATCGACGCTATGGCAGTCGCGAGCTTTCGCCGCGCGATCGAGGAGGTTCGCTCGGCCGGAGGCGAGATCGTTTGTGGCGGCGTCGTTCGCGAAGGCCCTGGATTCTTCGTCGAACCCACAATCGTGCGGGCCGCGAAGAACGAATGGCCGGTTGTCCAGCGCGAAACCTTCGGACCGATCCTCTATGTGATGCGCTACCGCGAGCTCTCCGAGGCGATCGCGATGCAAAATGCCGTGCCGCAGGGGCTTTCGTCATCGATCTTCACGCAGAGCGTGCGCAAGGCGGAAACCTTTCTTTCGGCGGCCGGCAGCGATTGCGGGATCGCTAACGTGAACATCGGAACATCCGGTGCGGAAATCGGCGGCGCGTTCGGCGGCGAGAAGGAGACCGGCGGAGGCCGCGAGGCCGGCTCTGACGCCTGGCAGGCCTACATGCGCCGCCAGACGAGCACCATCAATTGGAGCCGCGAGCTGCCGCTCGCGCAGGGCATCCGCTTCGACCTCGGCTGAAGCGCCTTACGCCGCGCGCTTGCGCGTCGAGTTGCGAGCGAGGGGCTTTCTCGCCTGCGCAGGCTTTCCGGGCCGGGCCGTGCTGCGGCCGGCCTTGGCCGCGAGCAGCGCTACCGCTTCGCGCAACGTTACCGACTCGACCTTGTCCTTGTCGGGCAGGGTCGCGTTGATTCCGCCGTGCTTCACGTAGGGACCATAGCGACCCGCGTGCAGCTCGACGGGTTGCTTGTCCTTCGGATGCGGACCCAACACGCGAAGCGCCGCTGACCCGCGCGCCGACCGCGCACCACGCGACTTCGAGTCGGCCTTCGGCTGGAACTCGAAGCCGACCTTGCCATCGGGCTGCCGCACGAGATAAGCCGAAAACGGACGGCGCGTGCGCGCCGAGACGAAAGGCAAGAGATCGGTCTTGCCGGAGGCGAGAAGCTTCTGCATCTGAGCGCGCTCGATCGGCCGCTGCAGGATGATGCGGCCGGAGCGGAAGTCGCAGGTCTTGTCGGGCCCGACCGAGCGCTCGCACACATAGGCCGCGGGGAGCTCGAAGACCCTTCCTCCGCACTTCGGACAAGCGCCGAGCGACTCCTGGCCGCTGAAATCCGGAGCTTCATCGGTGTCGGCAGAGTCGCCAAAGTCGAACTCGACCTCATTCGCGTCGTTGAGCTTCAGGCGCGCCGCGAACGGGCGGCCGAGCTTGCTGCGAAAACCGTCGAGCGGGCCCACGCCGCGCTCGCGAAGGAGCGTCTCCGCTTCGGGCACCTCGAGCTGGCGGCCGGCGATGATCTTCCACATCCCGAAGTCGCAGGACTGACACTGGAACTTCTTGTATTTCTCGTGCACCTCCCCGCCGCATTTCGGGCAACGCGCCGAGAGCGTCGCGAAGTCTCCGGGAATGGTGTCGCTCTCGTAGTTCTTCGCCTGGCTCACGATGTGTCTGGTCATGCGCACGATCTCGCGCATGAACTCCGAGCGCTTCAATTTGCCGTGCTCCATCTGCGCGAGCTTGAACTCCCACTCCGCGGTGAGCTCCGGCGAAAAGAGCTCCGGAACGCCGAGCCCGTGCAGCAGCGTCACGAGCGAGAACGCCTTCGCGGTCGGAGTAAGCTCGCGACCCTCGCGCAGAACGTATTTCTCCTGGATGAGGCCTTCGATGATCTGGGCGCGCGTGGCCGGCGTCCCCAAGCCCTTTTCGCGCATCGCTTCGCGCAGCTCGTCGTCCTCGATGAGCTTGCCGGCCCCTTCCATCGCCGAGAGCAGCGTGGCTTCGGTGAAGCGCGCGGGCGGCCGGGTCTGATTCGCCACGACGCGGACTTCCTCGGTCGCGACTTGTTCGTTCGGAAGCACCTTGGCGAGCATCGGCTCCTCGCCCGAGGGCACGTCCTTGCCGTAAACCGCGAGCCAGCCCGGACTCACCAGCAGCTTGCCTTCGGTCTTGAAGGCGTACTCGTCAACGCGCGTGATTCGCGTCGTCAGAAGATATTCGGCCGGCGGGTAGAAGACCGCGAGAAAACGCTTGACGACCAGGTCGTAAAGCTTGGCTTCTGCTTCTGTCAGAGCCTTCGGCTTCTGCAGCGTCGGGATGATCGCGAAGTGATCGGAGATCTTCGCATTGTCGAAAATGCGCTTGTTCGGCTTCACCCATTTCGCGTTCAGCACTTGCTGGGCGAACGGAGCGTAGGCTTTCGCCGCGCTCAGCGCTTCGAGCGTCTGCTTGACCGTGGCGAGGTAATCCTCGGGCAAGGCGCGCGAATCCGTCCGGGGATAGGTGAGCACCTTGTGCCGCTCGTAGAGCGCTTGTGCGAGCGAGAGCGTGGTGCGCGCCGAAAAACCGAAGCGGCCGTTGGCGTCGCGCTGCAGGCTGGTGAGGTCGTAGAGCAGCGGGGAGCTTTGGGAGGAAGGCTTCGTTTCCTCGGTGGCGATCCCGGGCTTGCCCTCGCAAGCCCTGGCGATCGCTTGCGCGCGCGCTTCGTCCCAGACCCGCTCGGCCTTGGCGTCGGGGTCCTCTTCGGACTTGCGAAACGCTTCGTCGAACCAGCGGCCGTCGTAGCTTCCGCCTTTCGCCGCGAAGGTGGCGTGGAGCTCCCAGTAAGCGCGCGGTTTGAAGGCGCGGATCTTTTCTTCCCGCTCCACCAGGATCGCGAGCGTTGGCGTCTGCACGCGTCCGACGGTCGTGAGCTGGAAGCCGCCGGACTTCGAATTGAACGCGGTCATGGCCCGCGTTCCGTTGATCCCTACCAGCCAATCGGACTCGGAGCGGCACACCGCGGCATCGGCGAGCGGACGCATGGCCTCGTCGCTGCGCAGTGCGCCGAAGCCATCGCGTATCGCGCCGGGCGTCATCGATTGCAGCCACAGCCGCCGGATCGGCTTCGGCGTTTTCGCAAATTGAACGATGTAGCGGAAGATGAGCTCGCCTTCGCGGCCCGCGTCGCAGGCGTTGATCAGCTCGGCGACGTCCTTGCGCTTGATCAGCTTCAGCAGCAGCCTGAGCCTCGCCTCGGTCTTTTCAATCGGCTTGAGCGCGAATTTGGACGGAATCGCCGGCAGATGGCCGAAGGTCCACTTGCCGCGCTTGACCTCCTCGTCCTCGGGCATCCCGATCTCGAGCAGGTGCCCGATGGCGGAGGAAAGGAGATAGCGCTCGCCCTCGAAGTAGTCGTCGTGGCGCGCGAGCCCGCCGAGCGCGCGGGCGATGTCCGCGGCGACCGACGGCTTCTCGGCAATGATCAGGCGCTTCGCCATTGCAACTTGTTGTGTGATTCGGGAGCGGACCCGAAAAAGGACCGTGATGATAAGCAGGGACCGCCCATCGGCACAAGCTGCAGCTTTCCGAGCGTTGCGGTTCGATATGTCGCAGGCCTCGGCGCGGAAGTGAGTGACGGCTTCGCCGAAACGCTAGCTGCGGCGCTGATAGAGTCCACCCGGAAGCACCGCCACACGACCCGCGATTTCCAGCTCGACGAGGGCCGCGGCAATCGCGTCGGCGGCGAGCCCGCTGCGCCGGGTGAGCTGGTCTATGCCCGCCGGATCGTGCCCAAGAGCGGAAAGCACGCGCTCCGCCGGCTCGCTCGGAGCAGCCGGTGGTGCGGAGCGCGCAGGCGCGGTGCGTGAGGCAGCTGAGTCAAGCTGCAGCTCCTCGAGCACGTCCTGCGCCGTCTCGACGAGCTTGGCGCCATCGCGTATCAGTCGGTGAGCTCCCTTGGAAAAGGGAGAGTGGATCGAGCCGGGGATCGCGAATACCTCGCGTCCCTGCTCCACTGCGAAGCGCGCGGTGATGAGCGAGCCGCTGTTGAGCGTGGCCTCGACCACCAGAACGCCGCGCGAGAGGCCGCTGATCAGGCGGTTGCGACGCGGAAAGTTCTCCGGCAGCGGCGGCGTGCCGAGTGGAAACTCGGAGATGATCGCCCCTTCGCGCTCGAGTCTTTGCTGCAATGAGCGATTCGCCGTGGGATAGTAGCGATCGAGTCCCGTGCCCACGACGGCCACGCTGCGCCCATCTGCAGATAGTCCGCCGCGATGGGCTCCCGCATCGATCCCGGTCGCCAGACCACTGACGATGGTCAGCCCCGCGGCCGACAACGCCGCGCCGAAGGATTCCGCTTGCTCGAGTCCTTGGGGCGTTGCATTGCGGCTGCCGACGATTGCGAGCGCCGGGCGATTGAGCAATTCGCGCCGTCCCACGAAGTAAAACGCAGGCGGAGGATCGCCGATCGCGAGCAGCGTGCGAGGGTAGTCGGCGTCGTCCCACGCGACGAGTGAATGATCGGGCGCTCGAAGCCAGGCGAGGGTGGCCTCGAGCACTGCGGGATCGGGGCCGCGCTCGATCGCGGCGGCATGCTCGGGGGACGCGACCTTCGCCAGACTTTGCCGGGAGGCGGCGCGTAACTCCACCGCGCCGCCGAAGTGTCTGAGCAGGGTGACGAGGGTGCGCGTGCCCAAGCTGGGCAGCAACTGCAGCGACGCCCAGGCCGCGACGCGGGCGTCGACGTCCATCTCGGCCGGGGCGATGCGTTAAGGCTTGCGCACGACGTCGCCGGGAAATACCGGGTCGGTCGTGTTCAGGACCACCGCGTAGGCGACCCGGTCGAACACTCTGAACACGAAGAGCAGACCGGAGCGCTCGGGAGGAATATTGAGATATTGGGTCGGCGGCAGAAGAATCTTGGTTGGCTCGGGACCCTTGGCGGTGACATCGCCTCCCTGATAAGGCCTGGGGTCGACCATCACCGGCTGCGGGTGATAGACCGCAAGCACGTGCCCGACTTCGAGTCCATCTCCCGCCCCGCGGTCCACGGTGACGATCGCTCCCCGCCCGGCCTCGTGCGCATCGCCAGCCAGGTCGATGATTCGTCCCTCGACCGCGCGGTCCGGAGCGTGCGGCACGTAATTCACCAGCTCCTCGCGCGGAGCGGGAACGAGCAGATCGCCGATAACGATCTCCTCGCGCGCGTTGGTGATGGTTACGGTGCTTACCTCACCGACGCGGCCAAAACGCTCGACCTCGGCCGTGCCCAGGAAGCGCATTTCGTAGCCCAGCAGCTCTTTGCTGTCATAGGAGCGGAGAACCCGGCCCGGACGGTACAGGAACCACTGCGTGCCGGCGGCCGGATCGATGCTGACCGCGTAGACCTTGTCGCCGCGGCCGCGCACCACGCGGCTGTCGCGTCCGGCCACGATCCTGGCGGCGTTGGGAAGGCCCTCCGGACCGGTGATGAGCGGGCGCGTGAGGTACGGCTCAAGATCCTGCGCGGGGATGCTGGGAATCGCTTCCGCGGCGAGCGGCTCGACGCGCGTCGTGGGGGCCACGCGCACGGCGCCGGCCGGCCGATCTACGCTAAGCTGCCATTGGCCGTCGACGCGTGAAAGCACGAGGACGTCTCCGGGATAGATCCAGTGCGGGTTCTTGATCTGGTCGCGGTTCATCCGCCAGAGCTCGGGCCAGCGCCATGGCTGCTTCAAGAACTTGCCCGAGATGTCCCAGAGCGTGTCGCCCTTTTGCACCGTGTAGCGGTCGGGATGATTTTCCTGGAGCTGGATTTCCGGAGCTTGTGCGATCGCGGACGCGGCAATGAGCGGCAGCACGCAGGCCGAAACGAACAACGCCGTGATAGACTTGACGCGCATGACGCCTCTCCCCAAAGCGTGATTGAGCGGGGCCTTGCTATCGTCCTAAATCGCCGCAAAATAAGGGCTTAGATGTGATTCTGCATCCCGAGTCTGCATTTTGCAAGCAATTATGGTATTGAAGATCCTCGAATACCCCGACCCGCGGCTAGGAAAGGTTGCCGCTCCGGTGCCCGCGGTTACTGCGGAAATCCGCAAGCTTGTCTCGGATATGGCCGAAACGCTGTACGCGGCGCCCGGTGTCGGCCTCGCCGCCACGCAGGTCGACGTCCACAAGCGGGTCATCCTGATCGACGTGAGCCCGACCCACGATCAGCTCAACGTGTTCATCAATCCCGAGATCGTTTCAGCCGAGGGTGAAGCCGAAGGTGAGGAAGGCTGCCTCTCCGTCCCCGGCTATTACGACACGGTGCGGCGCGCCGCGAGAGTCCACGTGCGCGCCCTCGATGCGCGCGGCGAGCCATTCGAGCTGCGCGCGGAAGGCATGCTCGCGGTGTGCATCCAGCACGAGATGGATCACCTCGTCGGGAAGGTGTTCGTCGACTACCTCTCGCCGCTCAAGCGCGCGCGCTTAAGGACCAAGTTCAAGAAGAAGCAACGCGCAGCGTGACGAGTCTGCAGTCGGGTCCCGCGATGCGCATCGGCTTCGCCGGGACCCCCGGCTTCGCGGCGGCCATGCTCATAGCAATGCTCGACGCCGGCAGGCCGGTGGCGCTCGCTCTCGCGCAACCGGATCGCCCGCGCGGACGCGGGATGGCGACCGAATGGGGCCCGGTAGCCTCCCTCGCCCGCGCCGAGCACATCCCGCTCTTTCAGCCGCAAGGCCTCAAGACAGCCGAAGCGCGAACGCCAGTGACGGCGATTCCCATCGACCTGCTCGTCGTCGCGGCCTACGGACTCATCCTTCCGCCGGAGATCCTCGCTTGGCCGGTGCATGGCTGCATCAACGTTCACGCATCCCTTCTCCCGCGATGGCGCGGCGCGGCGCCGATTGAGCGCGCGCTGCTCGCGGGCGACGATGAGACCGGCATTTCGATCATGCAGATGGACGCGGGTCTCGATACCGGCCCGGTGATCGCACGCTACCCAGTGCCGATTGCAGGGCGCGATACCGCGGGCGCGCTGCGCGAGAAGCTCGCGCGAGCCGGCGCGAAGGCGATCGTCGAGACGCTTGCGCGCCTTGAGCGGGAAGGGCGTCTCGAGACGACCCCGCAGTCGATCGCCGAGGCGACCCATGCGCCGAAGATCGATCGGCGGGAAGCCGTGATCGACTGGCGAACGAGCGCGCATGCGGTCGATCGCGCGGTTCGCGCTTTCAATCCAGTGCCGGGTGCGAGAACGACGCTCGACGGGGAACTGATCAAGATCTGGGAGGCCGAGGCCGGACCAGGCCGATTCGGAGAGGCGGGAGCCATCGTTCGTGCCGATGCCAACGGGATCGTCGTTGCCTGCGGCGAAGGCGCGCTCCTCGTGCGCGAGCTGCAGCGCGCAAGCGGCAAGCGCATGCCCGTCGCCGCGTTTCTGACCGGACATCCGCTTGCCGGCCGCGCACGATTCGGTCCGGCCAACGGTTGAATCGCGGGGGCGCGACCGTCATCTAAGGGCTACAGACCCCGCTCGATAACCGGGGCGGAGAACAGGCAAATGCTGGGCAACTGGTTCAAGACAGGATTGTTGATGGCCGCGATCACGGCGCTCTTCGGCGCGGTGGGGATGCTGCTCGGCGGCGGCCAGGGCATGCTGCTCGCGCTCGGGCTCGCCGCGGCGATGAACCTCTGGGCGTACTGGTTCTCGGACACGATGGTGCTCAAGCTCTACCGAGCGCAGGAAGTCGATCAGGCGTCGGCGCCGCAACTCTACGGCACGGTGAGGGAGCTTGCCGAGCGCGCCGGCTTGCCGTTGCCGAAGGTCTATCTCATCGATGAGCCGCAACCCAACGCGTTCGCCACCGGCCGCAATCCGGAACACGCGGCAATCGCCGCTACGACCGGGATCCTCCAGCTTCTCACGACGCGCGAGCTGCGCGGCGTGCTGGGGCATGAGCTTGCGCACGTCAAGCATCGCGACATCCTGACCTCGACGATCACGGCTTCCATCGCCGGAGCCATCTCCACGCTCGCACAGTTCGGCATGTTCTTCGGCGGCCGAGACGACGACAATCGCAGTCCCGTTCTCGCGGTTCTTGTGCTCATCCTGGCGCCGATCGCGGCGGTGCTGATCCAGCTCGCGATCTCGCGCGGGCGCGAGTTCGAGGCCGATCGAGGCGGTGCTGAGATCTCCGGCGATCCGAAAGCGCTCGCGGATGCGCTCGCCAAGATCGAGCGCTATGCACGCGGTACGCCGCTCGAAACGGCCGAAACTCATCCGGCAACCGCGCAGATGATGATCGTCAACCCGCTCTCTGGCGGCGGCATCTCCGGACTCTTCAGCACGCACCCTCGGACCGAGGAACGCATCGAGCGCCTGCTCGCAATGGTCGGCTGAGCCGACGGCTTGGCCGCGATGGAGCAGGCACAGCGAAGCGCGGCGAAGACAGTACGGCGGGTGCTTGCGGGCGCGGCGCTTCCTGCCGCGCTGGCGGAAGCGGAGGAGGGCGGAGGCCCTCGCTCGATGGTGCGCGAGCTTTCCTACGGCACGCTGCGCTTCCTCGGCGAACTGCGCGCGATCGTGCGCCTTCTCGCCGAGCGGCCGCTCGCCGATGCGAACGTCGAGGCGCTGCTCTGGGTCGCGCTATATCAGCTCGCGCATACCACCGCGCCGCCTCATGCGGTGGTCGACTGCGCGGTGCGCGCGACGGGGCGCCTCAGGCGAAGCTCCGCGCGCGGCCTCGTCAACGCCGTGCTGCGACAATTTCTTCGCCGCAGAGAAGCGCTACTCGCGAGCCTGGCGCACGATCCCGAAGCACGCTTCTCTTATCCCCCGTGGTGGATCGAGCGCATCGAAGCGCAGTATGGCGAGCGCTCCGCAGCGATCCTCGATGCAGGAAACACACGACCACCGCTCACCCTGCGCGTGAACGAGCAGCGTGTCGAGCGCGACGAATATGTGTCTAAGCTCGCCGCGCTCGGAATTGCCGCTACGGCGGTGGGAGATTCAGGCGTGGTCATCGATAAGCCGCGCCCCGTCAGCGAGCTGCCGGGATTTGCCGATGGTCTCGTCTCGGTGCAGGACGCCGGCGCTCAGCTCGCGGCGCCGCTGCTCGAGGTACGCGACGGAATGCGCGTCCTCGACGCTTGCGCGGCGCCGGGCGGCAAGACCACGCACCTCGCCGAGCTCGCCGCCCTCGACCTCACGGCGCTGGACATCGACGGGGATCGCCTCGCGCGAGTGGGCGAAAATCTCGCGCGTCTCAAGCTCGAGGCGCAGCTCGTGGCCGCAGATGCCGCCGAGCGCGATCGCTGGTGGGACGGCAAGCCCTACGATCGGATACTCGCCGACGTGCCGTGCAGCTCGTCGGGCGTCGTGCGCCGCCATCCCGATGTCAAGTGGCTGCGGCGCGAAAGCGACATCGCCGCGTTCGCCGAGCAGCAGAGCCGGCTCCTCAACGCGCTGTGGCCCACACTCGCGCAAGGCGGCGTCCTGCTCTACGCGAGCTGCTCGGTGTTTCGCTCGGAGAACGAGGAACAGGTCGAGGCGTTTCTCGCGCGCCACGACGACGCGGTCGCAATGTCGATGCGGTTGCCTTCGGCGGCTGCGCTTGGCGGCCAACTCTTGCCATCGGCCCGCGGCGCAGAGCACAATCACGACGGGTTTTTTTACGCCCGTCTCACCAAGAAGTGACCTCGCCCGACCGGGACTGCGCGGCTTGCCGCCGCGAGAGGCATGTCGCGAACGAACCGATTCCTCGGCCTGCTGTGCCTGACCGCCTCGCTCGCGCTCGCGTCGGATGCGATCGCCGACACGATCCCCGTCACTTCGGCGGAGCTGCGTGTCGAAGACGAGGAGGTCGTGCTCAATGCTCAGTTCGACGTCGTGCTCAATCCGACGCTCGAGGAGGCGCTGCAGAAGGGAGTCGTTCTCTACTTCGTGCAGGAGTTCGAGCTCGCGCGCCCGCGCTGGTACTGGTTCGATGAAAAGATCATCCAGCAGTCGGTGCAGTACCGCATCACTTATTCGGCGCTGACGCGACAGTATCTGGTGAAGAGTGGGTTGCTGGGCCAGCAACTCAACTCCCTGGACGAGGTCGAGCACCAGCTCTCCCGTGTCGTTTCGCGCCCGGTCGCGCAGCTCGATCAGCTGACCCGGGGGACCCGCTACGATGCGGGCGTGCGGCTCAGGCTCGACGTCACGCTTCTGCCGAAGCCTTTCCAGATCAATGCGCTCGCTTCGCGCGACTGGTCGCTGCAGTCGGACTGGTACCGCTTTGGATTTACGCCATGAAAGGCATTCGCGCCTCGCGTGTCGTGCGCTATGTGTTGCTCGCCTGCGCTTGTCTTGGCGTGATCTTCCTGTTCCTGCTCGCCACCGCGAGCGCGAATACCGCGCTGTTCGCGCGCAGCTACGACCTGCTGCTGGTGCTTAACGTCGCGATGGTTGTGATGCTGACGGGACTCGTCGGCTATCAGCTCGCGCGGCTCAGGCGCAGCCTCAGGACCGGCGTTTTCGGGTCTCGGCTTGCGCTGCGGCTCGTGCTCTTCTTTGCTCTGGTGGCGGTGCTTCCTGGGGCGCTGCTCTACGGCGTGTCGCTGTCGTTCCTTGGCAAGAGCATCGAATCCTGGTTCGACGTGCGCGTCGATCGCGCGCTCGAAGGCGGGCTCAACCTCGGGCGCAACGCGCTCGACTATCTTCTGAAGGAGACGACGAACAAGGCGACCCAGCTCGCGCTCACGCTGCAGGAAGCCGACGCCGGCAGCATGACGATGCGCCTCAATCGCGCAAGCGAGCAGGCAGGCGTGTATGAGGCGGCGCTTTTCTCGGCGTCTGGCAGCGTGCTCGCAGTGGCGGGGGTGTCGGGGTCGACGTTGACGCCGGAGCCACCCTCGGCGCAGGCGATGCGCAGCGCCCGCTTGCAGCAAACCTTTGCCAAGGTCGAGCAGATGGGCGATCAGGGACTGATGTTGCGTGTGGTCGTGTCGGTGAACAGCAACGATCCGACGGTCCCGCTGCGCGTGCTGCAGGTCGTCGAGCCCGTGCCGAAGCAATTGCAGCAGGATGCCGAGCAGGTGCAGTCAGGCTACAAGGACTATCAGGAGCTCTCCTTCTCGCGCACCGCGCTCAAGCGCCTTTACGGCCTGACGCTTACGCTGACGCTCCTCTTCGCGCTCCTTTCCGCGCTGGGATTGGCCGTGGTGCTGTCGGAGCAATTCAGCCGGCCGCTAGGACTGCTTGCCGAAGGCACGCGCGCGGTCGCGCAGGGCGACTTCAGCCGCCGCCATCCGGTGCAAAGCCGCGACGAGCTGGGAGTCCTCACCGAATCGTTCAATACGATGACGGCTCGACTCGCGCAGGCACAGCAGAAGGAAGAGGAGGATCGACACGCGATCGAGACCACGCGCGCCTATCTTGAGAGCGTGCTCGCCAATCTCTCCGCGGGCGTGCTCGTCTTCGACAACGCCTTCCGGTTGCGCACGGCGAATCCGAGCGCGGCCGTAATTTTGCAGCAGCCGCTCGCCGATCTGGTCGGTGTGCCGCTGGTCGATTGGGGCCGGCGCTTGCCGGCGCTCTCCGCGTTCGCCGAATTCGTCGCCGAAGGCTTTCGCGAAGGACGCGATGGACAGTGGCAGCGGCAGGCGGAGCTATCCGTTTCGAGCCTCACTCGCGTGCTGCTGATGCGCGGATCGGGGTTGCCCGGCGAGTCGGCCCCTGGCTGCGTTGTCGTGTTCGACGACGTTTCCGACCTCGTGCAGGCCCAGCGCGATGCGGCATGGGCGGAGGTCGCACGGCGTCTCGCGCACGAGATCAAGAACCCGCTGACCCCGATCCAGCTTTCCGCCGAGCGGCTGGCGGTGAAGCTCGCGGGCAAGCTCGAAGGCAGCGACGAGGAAACGCTGACCCGCGGCACGCAGACGATCATCGCGCAGGTGACGGCGATGAAGCACATGGTCGACGATTTCGCCATCTACGCCCGCCAGCCGCGACCCGGCCGCATGCAGGCCGTCGATCTTGGCGCCCTCTTGCTCGATGTGCTCGCCTTGTACGAAAATCTGCGGCCCCACGTCTCGGTGAAGCTGGCCGACCACAACGCCGTCATTCATGGCGAACCCACGCGGCTGCGTCAAGTGTTTCATAATCTGATCCAGAACGCCGTCGACGCGCAGGCCGACGTCGCCGAGCCCGCCTACGAGTTTGCGGTCGAGCGCCGAGTCAACGAGGTCGTGCTCTCGCTCGCCGATGGCGGTGCGGGCTTTCCCGAGGACATGATGCGGCGTGCCTTCGAGCCTTACGTGACGACCAAGGCGAAAGGAACCGGCCTCGGGCTCGCAATCGTGAAGAAAATCGTCGAGGAGCACCACGGGCGCGTGACGGTCGAAAACCGTCAGCCGCGAGGTGCAGCGGTGACCCTCCACTTTCCGCTGGAAGGAAGCAAGACGTGATGGCGCAGCCGCAGGAGATTCTGATCGTCGACGACGAGGTCGGCATCCGCGAATTGCTCTCCGAGATCCTGCAGGACGAAGGCTATCGCGTGAGTCTGGCCGAGAACGCGGGCGAGGCTCGCAGCTACCGCGCGCGCAGCCAGCCGGCGCTCGTGCTGCTCGACATCTGGATGCCCGACACCGACGGCGTCACGTTGCTTCGGGAATGGGCGGCCGGCGGCCAGCTCACGATGCCCGTCGTGATGATGTCGGGCCACGGAACGATCGAGACGGCCGTCGAAGCGACGAAGATCGGCGCCGTGGACTTCCTCGAGAAGCCGGTCGGCTTGCAGAAGCTGCTCGCCACAGTGACACGCGCGCTCAAGACAGGAGCCGGACAGACGCCGCGCCGCGTCTCTCTGGCCGCGCTCGGAACGAGCACTCCGGTGATCGAGGCTGAGCGTGCGATCGAGCAGTTGCTGCGCGCGACTCGCCCGATCCTGCTCGTTGGCGAATCGGGGACCGGGCACGAGCTTGCGGCTCGCGCGATTCACGTGCCCGACACGCCGTTCGTCGCGCTGCAGAACGGATCGCGACTGGTGTCGAACCCGATGCAGCTCCTCGAGGACGCGCGCGACGGGCTGCTGTACTGCGGCGAGATTGGAGGGTATTCGCGCGCCGAGCAGAAAGGTCTGGCTTTCCTCCTGCCGAAGCTCGAAAAGCACAACACGATTCTGGTCTGCACGAGCAGCGAGCAGCTCGCCAACCTCGCTGCCGATGGTCGGTTCGATGCGGCGCTCCTCGCTTCGCTCTCCGTCGGCGCGGTGATGCTGCCGCCCTTGCGCGAGCGCCGCGAGGACATTCCGGCGCTCGTCGATCGCTACTGGCGTGAGATTTCCGCGAGCCAGCGCACTCAGGCCACGATGCACGACGGCGCGGTGAGCGCGCTCGCGGCAGCCTACTGGCCGGGGAACCTCGATCATCTGCACAGCGTGATCGCCAACCTCGCGCTCACCGTGAACAGCGAAATCACCGCCGAGCACGTGCGGCGGCTGCTCGGCGACAGCGCGCTGCTGCCCCCGGCCGCGGTGGCGCCGGAATTGACTGCGCGCTTCTTCGAATTGCCGCTGCGCGAGGCGCGCGAAGCTTTCGAGCGCATCTACTTCGAGCAGCTGCTGGGCAAGGAGCAGAGCAACATGAGCCGGGTCGCCGAGCGCGCCGGACTCGAGCGCACGCATCTGTATCGCAAGCTCAAGCAGCTGAACATCCGATTCTCCCGGCGGCCCGACGAGGGCGCCTGCTAGAGCATCGAGGCTGCGGCGCGAGGCCATCGCGGCGTCTCATCCCGGTCATCGACGGTTCCCGCCGCTGGTCATCGCGGCGATCGGTGTCGTGTTCGGCGACATCGGCACCAGCCCGCTCTACACCCTGCGCGAATGCTTCACCGGCCCGCATGGCCTCGCGCTGACCGAAGCGAACATCTACGGGGTGCTCTCGCTCATCTTCTGGGCGATCACGATCATCGTGACGCTCAAGTACGTCACGCTCATCATGAGCGCGGACAACCGCGGCGAAGGCGGCATCATGGCGCTCACTGCGCTCGTCGGGCGCGGTCTTACCGATCGGCGGAGTCGCTGGTGGCTTATGGGCCTCGGCATCTTCGGTGCCGCGATGTTCTACGGCGACGGCATGATCACGCCGGCGATCTCGGTGCTCTCCGCGGTCGAGGGTTTGGACGTGATGGCGCCGGTGCTCAAGCCCTACGTCGTTCCGGTAACGCTCATGATCCTGATCGCGCTCTTCTCGATCCAGCGGCACGGCACGGCGAGGGTGGGCGTGCTTTTCGGCCCCGTGACCTCAGTCTGGTTCATCGCCATCGGGGTCCTTGGCGCGCTGCAGATCGCACGCAACCCCGGTGTACTCGCGGCGCTCAATCCGGCGTACTCGATCGGCTTCCTCGTCAGCAATCCGCTGGCGGCGTTTCTTGCACTGGGCGCCGTGGTGCTTGCCATCACCGGGACCGAGGCGCTCTACGCCGACATGGGGCACTTCGGAGCCGACCCGATCCGCCGGGCATGGCTCATTTTCGTGCTGCCCATGCTGGTGCTCAACTACTTCGGACAGGGCGCGCTGCTCATCCATGATGCCTCGGCGATCAAGAATCCCTTCTATCTGCTCGCGCCGGAGTGGGCGCTCCTGCCGATGGTCGCGCTCGCGACATGCGCGACGGTGATTGCCTCGCAAGCGGTGATCTCGGGTGCTTTCTCGCTCACGCGCCAGGCGATACAGATGGGTTATTGCCCGCGACTAACCATCACGCATACCTCGGAGCGCCAGATCGGGCAGATCTACGTGCCGTTCATCAACTGGACCCTGCTTACCGCGGTGATCCTGCTCGTAGTCGGGTTCCAGAGCTCGAGCAATCTCGCCGCCGCGTACGGCATCGCGGTGACGATGGCACTTACCATCGATTCTCTGCTTATCTACGTGGTGCTCACGCGCCTGTGGCACTGGCACAAGCTCGTCGCGCTGGCCATCGTCGTGCCGCTGCTCGTCGTCGACTTTTCTTTCCTGGGGTCGAACGCGCTCAAGATTCCTCAGGGCGGGTGGTTCCCCATCGCCATCGGCATCGTCGTGTTTACGCTGCTCACGACCTGGAAGCGAGGTCGCGCGATTCTCGCCGAGCGCCTGGCGAAGGAGACGATACCGCTCGATGTCTTCATCGCGAGCATCTCGGCCGCGCCGCCGCCGCGAGTTCCAGGGACCGCGGTCTTCCTGACTACCGCCGAGGGGCGCGTTCCGCCCGCGCTCCTGCACAACCTCAAGCACAACAAAGTGCTTCACGAGCGCGTCGTCCTGCTGACTCTCAAGACTCGCGACGTGCCAAGGGTGCCGCTAGCGGAGCGCTTGCGCATCGAGGAGCCGGGGTGCGACTTTCGCCAGATCGAGGCTTCCTACGGGTTCATGGAGGATCAGGACATCCCGACGCTGCTCGAGGAATGCGGCCACCGCGGCGCGCCCTTCGACATGATGGACACTTCCTTCTTCGTGTCGCGGGAGACGCTGATCGCCTCGGCGGTGCCCGGGATGGCTTTGTGGCGTGAGAAGCTTTTCGTGTCGATGTCGAAGAACGCGACCCGCGCGATCGAGTATTTCAACATTCCGACCAACAGGGTGGTCGAGCTCGGGGCTCAGATCGAGCTATAGGCAGAAAAAAAGCCGGCTCGACGCCGGCTTTGCGTGCTTCGCGGCTCGGGTTTGTTACAGCCCGTTCATCTGGCCGCGCATTGTCTTGAGCGCCTTGCTTTCGATCTGTCGAATGCGCTCCGCAGAGACCCCATACTGGTCGGCAAGCTCCTGCAGAGTCGCATGCTCGTCGTCTTCGCGCAGCCAACGCGCTTCGATGACTTCGCGGCTGCGGCTGTCGAGCTTGGCAAGCGCGCGCTTGAGCCCGTCGCTTCGATTGCGAGCGCTCTCGGCGCGTTCGAGAAGCGGCGCCGGCTCGGACTCGGCGTCGGTCAGATATCCGATCGGCGCCAATGTTTCGTTCTCTTCGCCCGGCTGAGGCTCGAGCGCGACGTCCTGCCCGGAAAGGCGGGTCTCCATCTCGAAGACCTCTTCTGGCTTCACGCCGAGATCGCGCGCGATGCCGGCCGCCTCATTGCGGCTGAGAGAGCCAGGCCCCGACTTCATGCTGCGCAGGTTGAAGAAGAGCTTGCGCTGCGCCTTCGTGGTGGCGATCTTCACCAGCCGCCAGTTGCGCAGGATGTATTCGTGGATCTCTGCCTTGATCCAGTGCAGCGCGAACGAGACTAGGCGAACGCCGCGCTCCGGATCGAACCGGCGAACGGCCTTCATCAGCCCCACGTTGCCCTCCTGGATCAGGTCAGCCTGTGGCAGGCCGTAGCCCAGGTAATTGCGGCTGATGGCGACGACAAGCCGAAGATGCGAAAGCACGAGTTGCCGTGCGGCATCGAGGTCGTTGTGATCGCGCAGCCGCCGCCCGAGCGCTACCTCCTGCTCGGCCGAGAGCAGGGGAAATCGGTTTACGGCCTGGATGTAATGATCGATGCTCCCCAGCGATGCTGGGGTCGGAAACGCCAAACTGGTGCCCGTCATCGGATTTCTCGCTCCTTCTGGATTTTTAATCTTAGCACTCGCAACGTCAGAGTGCTAATGGGCCCATAAGTTCCCAGAGCCTTCAAGGTCCGAGGAAACGAATGGCCAATGGGCAATGCATCACGAGAAAGTGAGTGTACGCTTACAGCCCTGCCGCGGCAGGGAGGCGTTCCCCGCCGGTCAGCCGACGAGAGCCTCTGCGAACTCCGCTGCCCGGAACGGGCGAAGGTCATCGGGGCCCTCTCCCACGCCGATGAATTTGAGCGGGACCGCCCGGTCGCCCGCCATGGCGGCAACTACCCCGCCTTTCGCCGTGCCGTCGAGCTTGGTTAGCACGATCCCGGTGAGGCCAAGGGCATTATCGAAGGCCGCCACCTGCGCCAGCGCGTTCTGTCCGGTGTTGGCGTCCAGGACAAGCAGCGTTTCATGGGGCGCCCCCTCCTGCGCCTTGGCAATGACGCGGCGGATCTTCTTGAGTTCTTCCATCAGGTGACGCTGCGTGGGAAGCCGGCCGGCGGTGTCAGCCAGAACAACGTGGATACCGCGCGCTCGCGCCGCGCCGACTGCATCGAACACCACCGCCGCTGGATCGCCGCTTTCTTGGGCGATCACATGGACCCCGTTGCGGACACCCCAGGCCTCGAGCTGCTCGCGAGCAGCCGCGCGAAAAGTGTCGCCGGCGGCGAGCAACACCGAGTGTCCCTGTGCC
>DATKJP010000227.1:0-1583 GCA_035543635.1 Casimicrobiaceae bacterium | reverse complement strand
TCATGGCCGCCGACGAGCCGGACGACGCATCTCGGCCGGCACTTCTCGTTCCGGAGGCATAGGACGCCATGAACCTGCGCCTCGCGGGCTACGGCTGGTTCACCTTGCTCTACAAGGAGCTATTGCGTTTCTGGAAAGTGAGCTTCCAGACCGTTGCCGCGCCCATCCTCACGTCGCTCCTCTACCTGCTCATCTTCTCGCACGTGCTGGAGTCGCGCGTCTCGGTCTTCGACGGCCAGGTGCGCTACTCGGCGTTTCTCGTGCCCGGCCTGGTGATGATGTCGGTGCTGCAGAACGCCTTCGCGAATTCGTCGTCGTCGCTCATCCAGTCGAAAATCACCGGCAATCTGATCTTCGTGCTGCTGACGCCGCTCTCGCCGCTCGAGCTCTTCGCCGCGTATGTCGTCGCCGCAGTCATTCGCGGCCTCATTGTCGGCGCTGGCGTGCTGCTCGTCACGGTCCTGCTTTTCCCTTCCCTTGCGGCGGCCTCCCATCCGCTGTGGGCAATTGGCTTCGCGCTGCTCGGCAGTGCGATTCTCGGTACGCTGGGGCTGATCGCAGGCATCGCGGCCGACAAGTTCGACCAGCTGGCGGCGTTCCAGAACTTCATCATCGTACCGCTGACCTTTCTGTCGGGTGTGTTCTATTCGATCCACACGCTGCCTCCATTCTGGCAGACGCTGTCGCATTTCAATCCATTCTTTTATATGATCGACGGGTTCCGCTACGGCTTTTTCGGGCTTTCGGACGTCTCGCCGATCGTGAGCGTCGCGATCGTCGCCGCTTCCGCGGCCGCCCTCGCGGCGATCGCGCTTGCGCTCCTCGCGCGAGGGTGGAAGCTCAGGCATTGACCCCCGAACACGGGAACGCGCATGGTGACATCGGAATCCATTCAGGCTTCGATCGCCGCGGGCATCGATTGCGAACGTATCGACGTCCGCGGGGACGGCGCACACTTCGAAGCGCGGATCGTATCTGCGGCGTTCGACGGCTTGTCGCGGGTCAGACGCCACCAGCTCGTCTACGCGGCGCTCGGCGACCGGATGCGCGAGGAAATTCACGCTCTGTCGATGCAGACGCTGACGCCGGACGAAGCGAAGGCGTCGCCTTGAGCTCCGGCGGTCCCGACAGGTGGGCGAACGGTTTCTGAAGCATGGACAAGCTCCTGATCGAAGGCGGGCACCCGCTCTCGGGCGAAGTTCGCGTTTCGGGCGCGAAGAACGCCGCACTGCCGATCTTCAGCGCGGCGCTCCTGACTTCGGAGCCGCTGGTGCTCACGAACGTCCCGCGTTTGAACGACGTGCGCACGATGCAGGCGCTGCTCACACAGATGGGGGTGAAGGTGACCGAAGGCGGCGCGGGCGAGATCATCCTCGACGCGCGCCGCATCGACTGGCCGCTCGCGCCATACGAGCTCGTGAAGACGATGCGTGCATCGATCCTTGCGCTCGGTCCGCTGATTGCCCGCACCGGCGAAGCGCGTGTGTCGCTGCCTGGCGGCTGCGCGATCGGACTTCGTCCTGTCGACCAGCACGTCAAGGGGCTCGAAGCGATGGGTGCTGAAATCGACCTCACGCATGGCT
>DATKJP010000226.1:0-5773 GCA_035543635.1 Casimicrobiaceae bacterium | reverse complement strand
CTTGGGGCTGCGTGCTGCTGCTCGCCTGGGGGGCTACCCTCTTCGGGTTTGCGTCGTGGGCGGGACTGCTGCATCGCTATCCGACCGCCATGGTCCAGCCGTTCGCGCTGCTGATTCCGGTCTCGGGTCTTGCGAGCGGCGCGATCTTCCTCGACGAAGGACTCGCGTCGCTTCAGATCGTCGGCGCCTTGCTGGTGCTGGCGGGGTTGGCGGAGAATGTGTTCGGCGAAAGCCTGCGACGCTGGCTACGCCACCGAGCAGGACCATAAGCGCTTCGTTACAGCGACACCTTCGTGGTCAACTGAGTCTCAGGGAGAATCTCTCGCAGAACGCTTGGCGCGCTGCGTTGCTTGTGCTTGTCGCGAGCGCCTTCCTCACCAGCTGCTCTGCCGCGCTCGGCCGGCTCGGGCGGCGCCGATCGCGCAGCGAAGTTCATTCCGGCTGAATGCCGGCGAGCTTGGTGACTTCGCTCCAGCGGGCGATCTCTTCCCGCAACAGCACCCGGAAAGCCTCGGGTGTGCTGGCGACCGGCTCTTCGCCGTGCGCGAGCAGCATGTGCACGAAGTCGGGCGCGCGCACGGACTTGACCATCGCGTTCGCTAGACGGTTGACCACCTCTGGCGGAGTCCCGGGGGGCGCGAACACGCCGTACCAGACGTTCGCCTCGACTCCCTTCACACCTGCCTCCTCCATCGTCGGGACATCGGGCAACACCTTGGAGCGCTTGTCGCCTGTCGTCGCAAGCGCGCGCAAGCGGCCGGTTTTGACATGTTGCAGGACCGAGGGAAGCGAGGCGAAGCTCGCATCTACGTTGCCGGCGATGAGCGCCGCCAGCGAAGGGCCGGAACCATTGTAGGGAATGTGCACCATCACCGTTCCGGTACGCTGCTCGAACAGCTCGCCGCACAGGTGCGGTGTCGTTCCCACACCTGACGAGGAATAGTTGAGCGTACCCGGCTGCGCCCGGGCCAGCGCAATTAGCTCATGCACGCTTGTCACCGGCAGCGACGGATTGACGACCAGGACAGTCGGCGTGCTCGATACCATCGATACAGGAACGAGATCGCGCAGCGGATCGAGCGGCGGCTTCTTGAAGAGCGCCATGTTGATCGCCACCACAGGAGTGGTGAACAGCAGCGTGTTACCGTCGGGAGCCGCTTTGGCGACGCGTTCGTTGGCGATTGCCGATCCCGCGCCGGGACGGTTCTCGACGATCACCGCCTGGCCGAGAGTCTCCGCCAATCTCGAAGCGAGCATTCGGGCGGTGGCGTCCACACCGCCTCCCGGCGCGAATCCGACGAGCAGCGTCACCGACCGGCTCGACGATCCCTGCGCCAGCGCGCCGGCAGCGCACGCACACAGTGCCACGCTCAGCAATCCCGCCGCGAAGCCTCGCATCATCACAAAGACCTCGATCGAAGACGCGCATTCTATCCCGAGACCGCAAGACGGGCGGTACCCGGGCGGCCCGATCCGGGAAACTCACGAGTTCAGAGTGCGGCGAGCGGCGAGGAACCACACGCCTTCGCGATGAAAACCGATTTCGATCGGTGCGCCGTCCCAGGTGTGGCCGTTCTTGGGCCAGACTTCGCCGTCGATGTGCATTCCGGATGCGAATGGCGCGATGCTGAGCGAGCTGCCTCGAAGCACCAGGAGCTCGTGCGGCCAGGAATGTCCTTCCTCTTCGGCGAGGAGACAGTCGCGCAGGAGATCGCGATGCTCTTCGCTCACCAGAACGACGTCGAGCCGCTTGTCTCCGGGGTCGGCATGCGCACAGAGCTTGAGATTCGGTCCGATCAGGCCGATGTTCATCGCCTCGACCGCGACATACCGTCCCGAGCAATCGTATCCGTCGAGCGACGCAATAAGATCGACGGCGGGAAGTTCCTCCAGCGCGGTGCGCACCGCGAGGCGCGCGTGCGCCATGCTGGCGTCGGGCTGCCGGTGCCGATGCGGCGAGCGCATCGCGTGCGGGAACAGACCGATGCCGAAGCCTTCCATGAACGCGCGCGAGCCCCAGGGACCGCAAGCCTCGCCAACGTCGAACAAAACTCTCTCGGCATGCGTCCAGCCCGAGATCTGTTCCTCGAAGCTCAGCTCGGAGAGGCCGAGCGCGGTCGCGATGTTGTTGGCGGTCCCGATCGGCAGAGGCGCGATTGGCGTCTCGCGGCCCTGCATCAGCTGGGCCACATGCGCGATCGTGCCGTCGCCGCCGGCCACCGCCACGACGTCGGCGGGCTCGTCCAGAATCGCAGCTAGCCGCTCGTCATGCGCGGAGCGCGCGCGCACATCGTGCCCCGCGCGACGCACGAGATCGGTCAGCGCGCGGCGGCGCGCTTCCGCACCGTCGCCCGCCACCGAGTTGTAGATCAGCGTGACCTGCACCGCGCGCTCTTAATGCTTTGCGCCAGCGACCGAGCTGCCCGACTTCGTGCTTCCGGCGCCACCCGCTCCAGGGCCGGTGCTCATCGTCGCTGTCGTGTCGTCGACTTCGCCGGTCCTGAGCCATCGATCGTAATCGGACTTCGCGTTACGCAGGCATTCGCGCTTGGAGGTGCCACTTTTCGAATCGCAAACCGACTTGGCTGCGGCGTAGCTCGAGTCGGCCTGCGCCTTCAAGTCGGCGCTCGCCGTGGGCGACGGTGTGGAAGCCGTGGTGGTTACCGCTTGCGCGCTCGTGGCGAGCACGCCGATGGCGGCCGCGCAAGCGAGTTGTATGAGAGAGCGTTTCATGGTTCATCCTTTCCTTGTTCGCGAAGAAGAATCCTCCGCACATCCTCCCGAGAGGACGCCCGGTATGCCATTGACCTTGAGTCCGCGATGAAAATCCCGCGGCGAAGAAAATGCGCGTGCGGCACGCTTGTCGAGCGAGAAATTCGTGGCGGTATCGGACGAAGACTTACAGGCGTAGGCAATTCCCGTAAGACGACCGCTGACAACATCGCTCAGGTACACAACGCCAGCTGCAGAACAACGCGCAGCACGTACAGCTGGCGAGGGATCACGCCGAGCCAGGCTCGTGCGTTGCGGCCCCCGGTCTCAGCGCGAAGTCGCGCCGTGACGTTTGCTTTGCGCCAGTGTCGCCAGCTCGCGCGCTACAGCGCCACGGAACGATTTGGCGGCGAGCTTCTGCGCCGTAACCTGCCCAATAAAACCTGCGAGACGAATCGGATTGACGCCGGCCATATGGCCGCGCCGCCATTGCAGATACCCTGGAACAACTTCTCCGCACAGCCAATCGAGCCACATCTTTCGTACCGCTTCGGTGCTGAACTCGGCGCCGCGCTCGATCCCGTTCGCGATCATGGCGCGGTGCACGTCGGGACGCGTCTGCAGGTATTTCACTTGTGTTACCACGTCGTGCGCCGAATCCACGGCCAAATAATCAAGCTGCGAGCGGCGAAGATTCTGATACGCCGGTTCGGGTCCGAGCAACGCCGGCACTTCCGCAAGCCACGCATTGATCAGCTTCGAGGCGGGCTTGAACGCCAGCATGGTGGGAGCTTCGTGCCGATACCCCAGCGCAAGGTCGACGTCGGAATAGTCGTACCAGCGCTGGGTGCGGACTTCGAAGCTCACGCCAAGCTGGCGCAAGTCTGCATGGAAGCCTGGATCGTCGAACCATCTTGGAGCCGCGCCATCTCGTCCAATGTGGCAGAGCTTGCGGATCTCTGTCCCGCGATTCGCATCTCGCTTCAACAATCCGGGGACCGGCCAGAAAGGAAGATAGTGATGTCCGGGCTGCGGATGCAGGGGGTTCTGGTCGATAACCCGGTTCGCGGCGTATACCGGCGGCCGGTCGGCGCGTATTGCGACGGTGTAGCAACGGTAGTGCCCTCCGCCAAAAGCATTCAAGTCATCGCGGTGCGCGATGCAGATGTGGCCCGGAGCCAATCGATCCGAGAAATGGACGGGAATGCCGGCTCGAGTGCCCAGCTCGTCGCGCAACAGCAAGTAGCTCCATGCGATCCACCCGTCGATGCCGGAGCGAAAGCGTTCCGGTTCGCGCTCGGCAACTGAGCGATCGAGACGGGCGATGTCTTGCCAGCGAGCCGCGCCGCTTTTCGTGACGAAGTAAATGGCCATCAGCGCGCGATGTACTTGCGCAGGACCCGTTCTACGTAGTCAGGCGGAAAACGCACTCCGGATGCGGCGAAGAGCGGCAACACTCCCGCGATGTCTATCGGCGGTGCGTAACCCGCGTGGATTTTGCGCGCCACGGCGCGCTTGCCCAGAATCTGCTCGATGACGTGCACGAGGTCTTCCGCGCGCAAGCTAAAAGGCGACGCGATCGCCACAGTGTCACTTCGTATCGATCCCGCTTCCAGAATGTGCCCGACGATCTTCACCACGTCCTCCACATCGATCAAATTGCGCCGAGCGTCGACCCAAAGCTCGAACTCGCTGCCGCTGAGAATCCGCTGCACCAGGAAATTGACCAGGGTAGCCGGATTGTCCGAACGACCGACAACCTGCGGCAATCGCACGATCAAATAGGATGCGAGGCGTCGCACCTCGTCTTCCATCGCAAGCTTGTGATCGACATAAGCGCTGGCTGGACCCGGTCCGAGCACGCTCAGGGTACTGAAGTAGACCAGGAGCGCGTGGCCAAGCCGGCTTGCGACGTCGCCAAGCAGTCTTTGTTCACGCGCGAACGAGGCGGGATCGGTCGCGAGCGAGTTGGCGACCCCGGAAGCGAAAATGACGAAGCGATCGTCGTCCGCATATGCGGAAAACGCGCGTCCGAGCAGGCCGTGGCCGACAACCATAGGCAGCAGGAAAGGAAGACAACGGAAGTATAGGTTCGGCCGAGCCTGGGCTCCTACGATGCTCAACTTCTACATCAACTGGGCCGGCAAGACCATGAGCGCCGAACGGCGCAAGTCCTCGAAAGGGCGAAATCCGACTTACGGGAAGCCTTTGGCAAGGAGCGTTGACGAAACCGCATTCGGCGCTCCGTTGCGGTCCGCCCCGATTCAAAGATCGCTCAGTCCGATCTTCCCTTGAACCCAGCTCGCTGCCGAGAGCGTCAGCCGATCGGCGTGGCTCGGACCGACGACGGTGACGCCGAGAGGCAGTCCGTGCGACCCCGAGGCGCATGGCACGTGCACGCACGGCGTCCGCAGCAGCGTCCAGATGCGATTGAACAAGGGATCGCCCGTCGCCTGGATGCCGCTCGAAGCCTCACCGATCGCGCTCGGCGCGATGAGCACCTCGCATTCGCTGAAGACATGCGGCAGCAGCGTGCGGCAGGCACGCGCAAGAGATTGCGCGGCATCATAGCGCGCGGGCGTCACTGCCAGCCCTTTCTCGATCATCGCGACCATGTCGCTGCTCAAGTCCTCGCGATGGGCGAGCCACTCGTGCGAGAGACACTTCGCGACTTCGGAGACCATGATCGAAGTTTGCGCCTCGGCGAGCCCGGAGAAGGGGTCCGGCAACGTTAAGTCGCGAACACTCGCACCGGCGGCGCTCAGGCGCCGTCCCGCCTCTTCAACCGCCGCCATCGTGTCGGTGTGCGCGCGATTCCATTCGTAAGTCCGGCACAACCCAATCCGCGGTGCATCGCTCGTGACTTCTTCGATTGCCAGTTCGCGCCGGCCCGAGAGCGCCGCGACGAAGAGTCCCGCATCGGCGACCGTTCGTGCCAGCACGCCAAGCGTGTCGAGCGTATCGGAAATCATCTTCGCGCCGACGCGGTTGATGCTGCCGTAGGTCGGTTTGTATCCGACGACCCCACAGAACGCCGCGGGACGAATGATCGAGCCTGCAG
>DATKJP010000225.1:0-6974 GCA_035543635.1 Casimicrobiaceae bacterium | reverse complement strand
GAGCCGACCATCTCGGAAACCGCGAGGCCGGCTCCGAAGCGCTTGCACAACTTCCGGAACGGCCTGTCCGTGACTCCGGCCATCGGCGCGACGACCAAATTGCTCTCGAGATGATGCGAGCCGATGTACACGTTCGGAGTTTGCAGCGCGAAGGGAGCGAATTATACCGAGTTTGCGCGCATGTGATCATCGCGTTCGTCGGTTCGTGCAAATTTTTTTCAAGTGTTGCATTCAGCGCACGCCGAAGAGCATCGCGCGCGCGAACATCCGTTTCGCGGTTGGCAAAGCGTCGAGCAAAGTGAGTGCCAACCCTCGCGGCCACGCGAGCCACTCCGCGTCCGTGCCGAAAACGCCGAGCAATCCGTGCGTGAGCGCGATGCCCGCAATGCGATCCGGCTGTCGCCGTCGCGCGTAGCGCGCGAGTCGATCGCGCGCGCCGATTTCGTCGCGCGGTGTCGCAAGCAACTCCCGCGCCAGTTCGTACGCGTCGCGCACGCCGAGGTTGAATCCTTGTCCCGCGATCGGATGGAGGGCTTGCGCCGCGTTACCCATCAATGCGACGCGTTCGCCGACGATGCGACCGGCAAAGTCGAGCATGAGCGGAAAGACGCGACGCCCCTCCACACGCACGAACGCCGCCTCTGACGATCGTCCATCGAGGCATGGACCGAAGTGCTCCGCCAGAGCGCGCAGAAATTCGCCATCGGAAAGCACGCGCAGTCTTTCACCCTCGCTCGGAGTTGTGGTCCACACGAACCCGTAATGATCGCCCTCCGGAAGCAGCGCCATCGGTCCGGCGGGCGTGAAGCGCTCGAACGCAAGACCATGATGTGGCTCGCGCGGCCACGCCTTGCCGATAAGCGCCACCTGACCGTAGTCGTGATGCCGTCGCGCAAGCCCGGGCAGCAATCGCCCGCCGCCATCGGCCACCGCGACGAGACGGGCCGTGTACTCATGGTGCTGGCTGTCGCGCTCGGTCTCAACCTTTGCGAACGCCGAGGTCGCGGTGATCCGGTTCACGCTCGCGCCGTGGAGCACGCTGCGGGCAGCGCGCTCGAGTGCGGCGTCGAGCGCGCCCTGCAGGGCGCGATAGCTGACGACGTAACCGAGCGCGGGCAGGCCGTGTTCGGCGGCATCGAGTCGCGCGTGGCCGAAGCCGCCGCGCTGCGAGATGTCGATCGCCCTGATCGGCGTGACGGCATCCTTGGCGGTGGCGACTTCGCCCCAAACGCCGAGGCGCTCGAAGATGAGCCGCGATCCGTGCGACAGTGCGAGCGAGCGATCGCTGCGTCCAATGGCGCCTTCGGCGCGCGCATCGAGTGTGACGACATCGAGATCGCTTTGGGCAAGCGCCAGGGCGGCGGTTGCGCCGACCGGGCCCGCACCGACGATCACAACGTCATGCAGCATTTACGTGCCCAACCGTGCTCCAGAAAGCTGACGGCCGAGTTAAGGGGCGGCGCGACGCGAGCCCGTTTCAACGAGGCCGATCAGCGAGCGCAAGCCTCCTCTACTTCACTCAGAGACTTCGGAGTGCTTGTCGTGAGGTTCTCGCTACCAGTCTCGGTCACGAGCACGTCATCCTCGATGCGAACGCCGATGTCCCAGAATTCTTCCGGCACCTTGTCGGCGGGGCGGATGTAGCAGCCGGGCTCAACCGTGAGCACCATGCCGGGCTCGAGCTTCCGCGAGGCGCCGTCGACGCGATAAAGGCCGACGTCGTGCACGTCCAGCCCCAGCCAGTGCCCGGCGCGGTGCATATAAAACTGCTTGTACGCGCCGGACTCGAGCACAGCGTCGAGCGAGCCTTCACACAGCTTCAAATCGATGAAGCCCTGCGCCAGCACGCGCTCGGCGACTTGATGGTAGTCGTGGAACGGCTTGCCGGGACGCACCGCATCGATGCAGGCGAGCTGCGCCGCCAGCACGAGCTCGTAGATCGCCTTCTGAGGCCCGGTGAACTTGCCGCTGACCGGGAACGTACGCGTGATGTCCGACGCGTAGCCGTGATATTCGCAACCGGCGTCGATCAAGAGCAGATCATTCGGCTGCAGCTCGCGATCGTTGTCGCGGTAGTGCAGGACGCAGGCGTTCGGGCCGGAAGCAACGATCGAAGGATAAGCCGGAGAGTGCGCTCCGTAGCGAAGGAACTCGTGCGCCAGCTCCGCCTCGACCTGGTATTCATACCAGCCCGGTTGTGCGCGCGCCATGGCGCGACGATGCGCACCGCTGGAGATTTCCGCGGCACAGCGAAGAAGCTTGAGCTCCTGCTCATCCTTGACCAGACGCATCGCGGCGACCAACGAGCGCACGTCGATGATCTGCTCGGGCGCAGCGATACCGGTGCGCACCCGATGGCGCACCTCGTTCAGCGTCGCGGTAACCAGATGATCCCACGCCGAGTACAAGCCAACCGGCGAGTACACTGCCGGGCGGTCGGCCGTCCAGTCGGCGAGCTTCGCCGGAAGCTCGGTGATCGAATGCGCTTCGTCGAAGGCGAAGACTTCGCGCGCGGCGTCCGGCCCATAGCGGAAGCCGTCCCAGACTTCGCGCTCCGCGTTCTTGTCGCGACAGAAGAGCACTTGTCGCGAATCGCCCGTGTCGGATCCTGCGACGAGCACGACCACTGCTTCGGGTTCCTGGAAGCCCGAGAGATAGTAGAAGTGACTGTCCGGCCGGTACGGATAATGCGTGTCGGCGTTGCGGATCGCCTCCGGCGCAGTGGGAATCGCGGCAATCCCGCCCTTGCTGTGCGCGCGCATCGCTTCGATCAGGTGCGAGCGCCGGTCGCGATGGTGCTGGTGGCTGTGGTGCATGGGATATAAACCAGGGTGTAGCGGAAAGGTTGCAATTATAAGCCGCAGCCGGACTGAATGCCGGATACGCTACTATCGATCCGATGCCTTCTTCATCCGAATCCGTGCGAATCGCCGGCGGTGCATTGCGCGAGGCGAAGCGCGCCCTGCGCGAGCGGATCCTGCGCGCGCGCGATGCCCTTCCGGCCACGGTTCGCGCCGAGGCCGGCGCAGCAATCGTCAGGACGCTCACCGCGCGACCCGACTACGCTGCCGCACGCACCCTGCTTCTGACCCTTCCCTACGGAAGCGAATGGGACACGCGTTTACTGCTCGCTGTCGCGCTCGAGCAAGGCAAGACCATCGCCGTGCCGCGCGTCAATCTCGAGCGGCGCATGCTGGACATTCATGTCGTTTGCGATCTCCGGCGCGATGTCGAGCCCGGCTATCGCGGCATCCCCGAGCCGAGCACCAGTTGTCCGCCGATGGAGCTTGCGGCGATCGACTGGGTGCTTGTGCCGGGCGTAGCCTTCGACGCACGCGGTCATCGCGTCGGTTACGGCGGTGGCTACTATGATCGATTGCTCCCGGCGCTGCCCAACTCCGCCGCCCGCATTGCCGCCGCCTTCGAACTGCAGATCGTCGACGAAGTCCCGACTGCTCCGCACGACTTCGCCCTTGACGCGATCGTGACCGAGCTTCAGGTGATCGTACCCAGGCGCCCGGCGACCGCATGGAGCAACGGCCTGGCGCCAACCTAGAACGCCCCCGCCCTGCGTGGTAGCATGGCTTCACGGCGCTCGACTTCCCAAGCGCCTCCAGTTTAGGTCCCCGGCGCCGCGTTCAGCGAGACGAACCGAACAATCAATCGGCCGGATGAATCCGGCCCTCGGCTTAAGCGAGCGCACCGCCAGTGCAAGGAGTTCCCCATGGATATGCCACACGACGTTGATCCCCAGGAAACCCGGGAATGGGTGGACGCGATCGACGGCGTTCTCGAGGTCGAGGGCGCCGACCGCGCCCAGTTCCTGATCGAGCAGGTCATCGACCGAGCCCGCCGCCGCGGCGCTTACCTCCCGTTCTCGGCCAATACTGCCTACATCAACACGATCCCAGCGGACCGCCAACCGAAGATGCCGGGCGACCCCACGATCGAGGAGAAGATCCGCAACTACGCGCGCTGGAATGCGATGGCGATGGTGGTGCGGGCCAACAAGCACACCAACGTCGGCGGGCACATTGCGAGCTACGCGTCGGCGGCGACGCTCTACGACGTTGGCTTCAATCACTTCTGGCATCCACCCTCCGAGAGCCACGGCGGCGATCTCGTCTTCATCCAGGGACACTCTTCGCCGGGAATCTACGCTCGGGCGTTCATGCTCGGACGTTTCACGCCCGAGCAGATGGACAATTTCCGGCAGGAAGTCGATGGCAAGGGGATCTCGTCGTACCCGCATCCGTGGCTGATGCCCGACTTCTGGCAGTTCCCCACGGTATCGATGGGCCTTGGACCGCTGATGGCGATCTACCAGGCTCGCTTCATGAAGTATCTGCAGGACCGCGGCATGGTGAACACAGAAGGCCGGAAGGTCTGGTGCTTCTGCGGCGACGGCGAAATGGACGAGCCGGAGTCGATGGGCGCCATCGGCATGGCCGGGCGCGAAGCGCTCGACAACCTAATCTTCGTCGTGAACTGCAACCTGCAGCGCCTCGACGGGCCGGTGCGCGGCAACGGCAAGATCATCCAGGAGCTGGAGAGCGATTTCCGCGGCTCCGGCTGGAACGTCATCAAGGTGATCTGGGGAACGCGCTGGGACGCGCTATTCGCGCGCGACAAGAAGGGCATTCTCGCGCGGCGCATGATGGAATGCGTCGACGGCGAATATCAGACCTTCAAGTCGAAGAACGGCGCCTACGTGCGCGAGTATTTCTTCAACACGCCGGAGTTGAAGGAGCTCGTCGCCGACTGGACCGACGAGGACATCTGGCACCTGAATCGCGGCGGGCTCGATCCGTTCAAGGTGTACGCCGGCTACAACGCCGCGGTGAACCACAAGGGTCAGCCCACGGTGATCCTCGCCAAGACGATCAAGGGCTTCGGTATGGGCGAGGCGGGCGAGGCTCAGAACATCACGCACCAGCAGAAGAAGATGTCGGTGGAATCGATCCGCGCGATGCGCGATCGCTTCGAGCTCCCGGTGCCGGACGCGGAGATCGAGAAGGTCCCGTATCTCACGTTTCCCGCGGGGTCGCCCGAAGCGGAGTACATGAAGGCGCGCCGCATGGACCTGGGCGGCTTCCTGCCCACGCGCCGGCGCAAGGCGCCTCCACTCGTCGTTCCCGCCATCGCGTCCCTTGAGCGCTTCCTGAAGAGCACCGAAGATCGCGAGATTTCGACCACGATGGCGTTCGTGCAGGTCCTGCAGACGCTGATCCGTGACAAGAACATCGGAAAGCACATCGTCCCGATCGTGCCCGACGAGTCGCGCACCTTCGGCATGGAAGGCATGTTCCGCCAGCTCGGCATCTGGAACCAGCTCGGCCAGCTCTACACGCCGCAGGACGCCGACCAGCTGATGTTCTACAAGGAGACCAAGGACGGGCAGATCCTGCAGGAAGGCATCAACGAAGCGGGCGCGATGTGCGACTGGATGGCGGCGGCCACTGCGTACTCCACGCATGGCGTGCAGATGATCCCGTTCTACATCTTCTACTCGATGTTCGGCTTCCAGCGGGTGGGCGACCTCGCCTGGGCCGCCGGCGACATGCGCTCGCGCGGATTCCTGCTCGGCGGCACCGCGGGACGCACGACGCTCAACGGTGAAGGCCTGCAGCACGAGGACGGGCATTCGCACCTTTTCTCGGCGACGGTGCCGAACTGCGTCTCCTATGATCCGACCTTCGGTTACGAAGTCGCCGTCATCATCCAGGACGGCTTGCGGCGCATGTATGCGGAGCAGGAAGACGTCTATTACTACCTCACGCTGATGAACGAGAACTACCCGCATCCGGCGATGCCGGAAGGCGCGGCTCCGGGCATCATCAAGGGGATGTATCTGCTGCGCTCGGGCGAAAAGAAAAGCAAGGGCGCACGCGTGCAGCTCGTCGGCAGCGGCGTCATCCTGCGCGAAGCGATCGCCGCGGCAGAATTGCTGAAGAAGGATTGGGACGTCGAGGCCGACATCTGGAGCTGCCCGTCGTTCACCGAGCTGGCGCGCGACGGCCACGCGGTCGCTCGCTGGAACCTGCTCAACCCGACCGCGAAGCCGAAGCTCTCGCACGTCGAGACCTGCCTCAAGGATACGCAGGGACCGGTGATCGCCTCGACAGACTACGCGCGCGCCTTTGCCGAACAGATCCGCGCCATCGTGCCGCGACGTTACGTCGTGCTCGGCACCGACGGCTTCGGACGCTCGGACACACGCGAGAAATTGCGACGCTTCTTCGAGGTCGATCGGCACTACATCGCAGTCGCCGCGCTCAAGGCGCTTGCCGATGAGGGAACGCTGCCCGCAGCGAAAGTCGCCGATGCCATCAAGAAGTACGATGTCGACGCGGCCAAGCCCGCGCCGTGGACGGTGTGATCATGAGCGCGATTGAAGTCAAGGTTCCCGACATCGGCGACTTCAAGGACGTGCCGATCATCGAGGTCTTCGTCAAGCCGGGCGATGCGGTGAAGGCGGAGGACTCGCTGGTCACGCTGGAATCCGACAAGGCGACGATGGACGTGCCCTCGCCGGCTGCGGGCATCGTCAAGGACTTGAAGGCGAAGGTCGGCGACAAGGTGAGCGAAGGTAGCGTGCTTCTCACGATCGACGCGGATGGAGCGGGAGCGCGCGCTGCGCCGAAGGCGGCGGCCGCGCCGTCATCTCAGCCGCCTGCTGTGGCCGCATCTCAACCATCCCCCGCGAGCGGGGGAGCAAGTGCCGCTCCGCGCGCCACTGCGCCGAGCGCGCCCGCTGGAGGAAGCACCGAGGTCAAGGTTCCCGACATCGGTGACTTCAAGGATGTTCCGATCATCGAGGTGTTCGTCAAAGCGGGCGATGCCGTCAAGGCCGAAGATCCGCTGGTCACGCTCGAATCGGACAAGGCCACGATGGACGTGCCTTCACCGTCGGCAGGAACCGTGCAGGCGCTGAAGGTGAAAGTCGGCGACAAGGTCAGCGAAGGCAGCGTGCT
>DATKJP010000224.1:0-14622 GCA_035543635.1 Casimicrobiaceae bacterium | reverse complement strand
GCACTGAGGTCATCGATGACGCTCAACACCGAGCCGAATCTCGCCACTCCGGACGACTTCTACGAGGAACTGATCGATCTTCATCGTGGCTTGAGCGGAGAGCAGAGCATGCTCGTCAACGCTAAGCTGATTCTCCTGCTTGCCAATCACGTCGGCGACATGGAGGTGCTGCGCGAGGCGATGGCGGCGGCGAAGGAGGATGTCGTCGCGAACTCAACAACACTTCATGCAAAGGAGCCATGATGAGCTACCGCGACATCGTCGTCGAAGCGCGTGATCGTGTCGGTTTGATTCGACTCAATCGTCCGCAGCGCATGAACGCGCTGAGTGACGCGCTTGCCGCCGAGCTTGCCACAGCGCTCGCTTGGTTCGACGCCGACGCGAACATCGGTGCCATCGTCATCACCGGCAACGAGAAGGCTTTCGCGGCCGGCGCCGATATCGGCAACATGGCCGAGTGGGATTATCAGAAGGTCTACGCCGACAACTACATCATGAGCTGGGAATCGGTTAAGCACACGCGCAAGCCCGTGATCGCTGCGGTTGCCGGCTACGCGCTGGGCGGAGGCTGCGAGCTCGCCATGATGTGCGACATGATCATCGCCGCGGACACGGCGAAGTTCGGGCAGCCGGAAATCACCGTTGGAACCATGCCGGGGCTGGGCGGCACGCAGCGCCTGCCGCGGGCGGTCGGGAAGGCGAAGGCGATGGACTGGTGCCTCACCGGCCGCATGATCGATGCAGCCGAAGCCGAGCGAAGCGGGCTCGTCGCGCGCGTCGTTCCCGCCGACAAGCTTCTCGACGAAGCGCTCGCGGTCGCGGCGAAGATCGCGAGCTATTCGCTGCCCGTCGTGCTCAAGGTCAAGGAAGCGATCAACCGCGCCTACGAGTCATCGCTCGCGGAAGGGCTCCTCTTCGAGCGGCGCGAATTCCACTCGACCTTCGCGCTCGAGGATCAGAAGGAAGGCATGCGCGCCTTCGTCGAGAAGCGCAAGCCCGCCTTCAAGAATCGCTGACCGCTATTTGACGGTGTCGGCGCCGGCCTTGGCGACGACGGCATCCTGTCCGCCGGTGCCGCCGCTTACGCCGATTGCGCCGATCAGCTTGCCGTTCTCAATCAGTGGAATGCCTCCCGGCGAGCCGACTACTCCCTCCAGCGTCGCTACGTAGGGGTGGCCGCTCTCCATAGCCTCGAAGAAAGCCTGGGTTGGGCGGCGGAAGATCGCCGCCGCGCGCGCCTTGCCCTGGGAGATCTTGATCGAAGCCATCTGCGTGCCATCCATCTTCTGGAAGTAGATCAGGTCGCCGCTCGGTTCGACAATCGAGATCGCCATCTTCCAGTTCCGCTTTTTGGCGTCCGCCATCGCGGCATCGGCGACTCTCTTCGCCTGGTCGAGGCCGATCGGCGTGCCGTAGGGAATGTCGAACGGCATGGCGTCGGGAACCGGTGCTGGAGCGGGCGCGGGAGCTTGCGCCACGGCAAGACCGGCGCAGAAAGACGCGCCGAACACGAGCGATGTCAGCAGATTTTTCAACATGAGGTTCCCTCCATTAGGATTGTTTTTGCGATGCTTTTACGGGCTTGCCCACGCGCGTCTGCGCACGCTTTCGCCCGGGCGCTCAGCTTACCTCAGTTAGTGCGTCAATGAGAAACGCGATGCTCTAACTCCCCTGGTGAACCAGGCGCTTGTGCCACGGCTAGCAGAGCGAACCGCAGGACTGAGCGCCTGGTTAACGCGGCATCACGCTCCGTGGGCCAGGTGGCGCAGGAAGTCGGTCAGCACCTCGGCGTTAACATCCGACACGGCCCACCATTCCATCCCGGACCCGCTATCGTGGACCACGTTGAAGCCGCGCTGCGTCGCGAGACTTGGCGGCGCAGCAGCCGGAGACTTTGCAGCGAGTGGCCGGACGAACACGTCGATGTTGTGCAGCCGGTAGCGATAGACCAGGGTGGCGACCGGGTGGCGATCGAGATAATCGAGCCGCCCGCCTACGAGCGGGAAACCGTCGGTCGCGAGGTCCAGCACCGGCGGCGAGTAGTCGAGGCGGGCCGAGAGCCACGGCTTGACCGTGTGCTGATCGGACGAAGCTACGTCGACAAGGCGATTCCCCAGCGTGGCACGCGTGTGATTGGTCACCGCCTCAGTGACGAGATCGTGCTCGGCCTGCCAATCGAGGACCGTTGTGCCGACGAACCACGCAAGCACGGTGGCTGCACAGCCGGCGAGCGCTCCACCGGAAAGCCAGCCCCAGCGCTCGCGCGGCCGGACTGTCCGCGTCTCGGCGGAAACGACGGCATCCAGCGCGGACAGCGCACGAGCACGCACCGCCTGTGGCGCGCGATGGTAGGGCACTTCGGAGCGGACGCGCGCCGACAGCGCCGTAAGCTCATCGCGGCGCGCCGTGCACTCCGTGCAGCCGAGAAGATGCCGCTCGAGCGCGGCGCTACGCACCGGATCGAGCTCACCATCGCCATAGGCCTGCAACAGATCAGTCGTTTCGTGGCAGTCCATCGTTTACCTCTTCGTTCGCATTCATCAGCCTCGTCCCGCATTCCGCTCGCGCACCGCCTGCAGCAGCGGTGAGCGCTGCAGTAAGCCCCGGGCACGCGCGAGCCGCGACATCACCGTGCCGATCGGAATGTCCGCCACGCGAGCGATCTCCTTGTACGAAAGATCCTCCAACTCGCGCAGGATCAGCACCTCGCGATAGCCCGGCGGCAGCGCCGCGAGCGCCTCGGTGAGCGCAGAGCCGGTGGCGTTGCGCATCGCGGCCTGCTCAGGGGTCACTCCGGCCGGATCCGGCGCGTTCTCGATCGCTTCGGCGTTGTCGCCCGGAGCGATCTCCGCCGGCCGATTGCGCTTGATCCAGTCGTAGCACGCGTGACGCACGATGGTCAGGAACCATGCCTTCGCGTCGCTGCCGTGAAACGCACCGAAGTAACGCAGCGCTCGCTCGCATGCGTCCTGGACCACGTCTTCCGCATCGTTGCCGCTGTGCGTGAGCCAGCGCGCGAGGTTGTACGCGGCGTCGAGCTGCGGCAGCACGACCTGCTCGAAACGGGTCCGGTCGACGTGAGCCTGTTTCACACTGGCAGCATACTCGCCCTATCGATTTTTTATTCCCGTGCTAGCATCCACCGCACTTCTCATGACAGTTCCCTCCGCCGCCCGCATCCTCGAGCGCTGCGACGCGCTTGCGCGTTGCTCGGAGCAGCCCGACGGGCTGACGCGCGTCTACCTTTCGCCGCAGCAGCGCGCCGCCAGCACCCTCGTTCTGCAATGGATGACCGAGGCAGGCATGAACGCGCGGCTCGACGCCGTCGGCAACGTCGTTGGGCGCTACGAAGGCGAGCGTGCCGGTCTTCCGTGCCTCCTGCTTGGCTCGCACCTGGACACGGTGCGCGACGCTGGCAAGTACGACGGCATGCTGGGCGTGGTCACCGCGATCGAATGCGTCGCGGCCCTGCACGAGCAACGACGGCGGCTGCCGTTCGCGATCGACGTGATTGGCTTCGCCGACGAAGAAGGCGTGCGCTTCAACGTAACGCTGTTGGGCAGCCGCGCGGTCGCCGGCAGCTTTGACCGCACTTACCTCGAGCGCACCGACCGCGACGGGTTGGCGATGCGCGACGCGATGCGCGGCTTCGGGCTCGATCCGGATTCAATCGACAATGCGGCGCGACGACGCGCGGAGCTGCTCGCCTACGCCGAGCTGCACATCGAGCAGGGACCTGTGCTCGAGCAGGAAGGATTGCCGGTAGGCGTGGTCACCGCGATCAACGGCGGTAATCGGCTCGCGATCGAGCTGACAGGCATGGCGGGCCACGCCGGCACCGTGCCCATGCATTTGCGCCGCGACGCGCTAACCGCGGCGGCGGAATGCGTGCTCGCCGTGGAGCGCATCGCAAGCGGCGATCGCGACCTGGTAGGGACCGTCGGCAAGATCGAAGCCGCACCCGGCGCGATCAACGTCATTCCCGGGCGTGTTCGCTTCTCGGTGGACGTGCGCGCGCCGACCGATGTGCTGCGCGAGCGTGCGCTCGCCGCGATCCGCAGTGCGATCGCCGACATCGCGGGCCGGCGCAAGGTCGCGCTCGACATCCAACCGGTGTGGGATGCGAAGACCACGCCCTGCGCGCCGTGGCTCCAGGAGCAGATCGCCGCCGCGGTTGCGGGCGAAGCCGTCGCACCGCGGCGATTGCCCTCCGGCGCCGGTCACGACGGCATGGCGATCAGCGCGATCACCGACATCGGCATGCTCTTCGTGCGCTGCAGGGGAGGCATCAGCCACAATCCGGCCGAGGCGATCAGTGAGGAGGACGCCGGCGTCGCGGCGCGCGTGTTCCTGCGCTTCATAGAGAACTTCCGCCCCCAGCGTTGATGGCCGATCCGCGCGCGGTCATCCACGAATTTCTTGCTGAGCAGCGCGAGGAGGCGACGCGCTTTCTCGCCGAGTTGGTGCGCATTCCCTCGGACAATCCGCCGGGCGATTGTGCGCCGCACGCCACGCGCGCGGCATTGCTTCTCGAGCATTTTGGTTTCAAGGTCGAGCGCCATGCGGTTCCGGAGGCGCAAGTGCGCGAAAACGGCATGGCGAGCTGCGTCAATCTGATCGCACGCGAACGCTTCGGCGCCGGCCCGACCATTGCCTGCAATGCGCACGGCGACGTGGTGCCGCCGGGCGAAGGCTGGACCACGGACCCGTACGGCGCGCAGATTCGGGACGGCCGGATGTTCGGGCGCGGCGTGGCGGTGTCGAAATCGGATTTCGCAACCTACGCGTTCGCGCTCCTCGCGCTCAAGGCCGCTTCGGCCGCGGGCGCGAAGCTGTCGGGCGCAGTCGAATTGCATTTCACCTACGACGAGGAAGTCGGCGGAGGGATCGGGCCGGCGTGGCTTCTCGCGCAGCGGCTCAGTCGTCCCGATTACGCGATCTCGGCCGGATTCAGCTACGCAATCACCACTGCTCACAACGGCTGCCTTCATCTCGAGGTCGAGGTGCGCGGCAAGTCGGGCCATGCCGCGGAGCCGCGAAAAGGCGTGGACGCGCTCGAGGCAGCAACGGCGATGCTCGACGATCTCTACGCTTTGCGGCGCGGCTATGCATCGATTCGCTCGAGCACTTCCGGGATCACGTCGCCCACGCTCGTCATCGGCTTGATCGAAGGCGGCATCAACACGAACGTAGTTCCCGATCGCGTCGTATTCCGGCTCGACCGGCGCATCATTCCCGAAGAAGACGCAGGCGAAGTCGAATCGGCCTTGACGAAGAGCCTGCGCGAATCGGCGGCGCGATGGCCCGGCGTGACGATCGCGGTTCGGCGTGTGCTACTCGCGCTCCCGTTCGTTCCGATCGCGGGCCAGGAGAAGCTGGTCACGGCGATCCGGAGCAATGCGAAAGCAGTGCTCGGCGAGAGCATCGAGACGCACGGCATGCCGATCTACACCGACGCTCGGCACTACAGCGCCGCGGGCATTCCCACGGTGCTCTACGGCGCCGGCCCGCGCACGCTCGAAGAGGCGAGCGGGCATCGCGCTGACGAGAACCTGAAGCTCGACGACCTGCACAAGGCGACCGAGGTCGTCGCCTTGTCGCTGTACGAACTCCTCGCAACCCCTTGATCTGGCTCAAGGCACGTCGGTTTGCCGCCCGGTAGGCTGGCGCCTGTTCCCAATTTGGGGGCAAGGGCCGGTTGCAATTATTAATGAGAATCATTACTATTATGATTAGTACTGCTACGGACCGCTCATGAATCTACAAGTGGCTGCGAGGCTGTTCTTTGTCGCGAGCTTTTTTATCGCGACGGAAGCCATGGCGCAGGATGCCGAAGTCAAGATCGTCATCCACGATCACAAGTTCGAGCCCGCCGAGGTCACGGTTCCCGCCGGAAAGAAAGTGAAGCTCGTGATCGAGAATCAGGATGCGACGGCGGAGGAATTCGAAAGTTATGAGCTGAACCGGGAGAAAGTTGTACCCGCAAACGGTCGAATCACCGTGTTCGTCGGTCCGCTCAAACCCGGGCGTTATCCGTTCTTCGGCGACTTCCACAAGGACAGCGCCAAGGGCGTGCTGATCGCGCAATAACCATGGCCGGCATCGCGGTACTCGTCTTTCGCGAAGTGCTCGAAGCAGCGCTGATCGTGAGCGTCGTCTTCGCCGCGACGCGCGGCGTGCCGAGCCGGACCCGCTGGGTCGGAGCCGGGATTCTCGCCGGAGTTCTGGGCGCCGTAGGTGTCGCCCTGTCGGCCGGCTTGATCGCTGACGCGGCCGCGGGCATGGGACCGGAGCTCTTCAATGCGACCGTTCTGTTCGCGGCAGTCGCGATGATTGCCTGGCACGCGATCTGGATGGCCACGCACGGGCGCGAGATGGCCATGCAGATGCAAACGCTCGGCGCCGAGGTGTCGGTCGGGCAGCGGCCGCTTGCTGCGCTCCTGATCGTCGTCGCCCTCGCCGTCCTGCGCGAGGGCTCGGAAGTGGTGTTGTTTCTTTTCGCTCAGGCTGCTGGTGGCTCCGGTTGGGTCGACGTCGCGGGCGGCATGGCGCTCGGCATCGCCGGCGGCTGCGCCACCGGCGTCGCGCTTTACTTCGGTCTGCTCCGCATTCCGATCCGTCACTTCTTCACGGTCACCAACTGGCTGATGCTTCTGCTGGCCGCGGGCATGGCTTCGCAGGCGGCACGCTTCCTCGTCCAGGCGGATGTCCTGCCGTCGCTCGGGCCGATGGTATGGGACAGCTCCCGGGTTCTCTCCGATCGCTCCATCCTCGGGCAAACCCTGCACGCACTCGTCGGCTACGACGCGCGTCCTGCTGGCATTCAGGTTTTGTTTTACATCGTGACCGGCGCGCTGATCGCTGTCGGGATGAAGCTATGGGGAAGACCGACCAAGGGAGCAACAGGAAAGGGAGCACCTCGCGCGGCCTGATCGTTTGGGCCGCCGCTGTAACGCTATCGCTGTCAGCATCGATCGCAGCAGCCGATCCGGCGGAAAAGATCTTCGTTCCGACCGTCGTGCAGGGCGAGCTCGAGTTCGAGCTGCTCGGCGGTTATCAGTGGTGGCACGACAACGAGGAGAACCGGCTGCGCCAGGTCGAAGGCGAGATCGGCTACGGCTTCACTTCGTGGTGGAAAAGCGAGTTGGGGATCGGCACGACGCGGCTTCCGAACGAGTCGTACAAGCTCGACGAGATCGAGTGGGAGAACGTCTTCGCGCTGACCGAGCCGGGGCAGTACTGGCTCGATCTCGGATTGTTCGCCACATTCGCACGCGATTACGCCGAAGGCCGCAACACGATCAAGCTCGGCCCGATGCTCCAGAAGGAATTCGACGCGCTGCAGGGCAATGTCAACCTGTTCTTCGAGCGCCAGCTCGGGGCCGGCGCAGACCCCGGGGCGAAGATCAGCTACCAGTGGCAGCTCAAGTGGCGCGGCAAGCCTCGCTTCGAGCCGGGGCTACAGGGCTTCGGGACCTTGGGTCGGACGAACGATTTCGGACACCAGACGGAAGCGAAGCTGGGCCCGGCTCTGTTCGGCCAAATTCTTACCGGCACGCGCAGCAAGCTCAAGTACGACGCCGCCGTGCTGTTCGGCCTGAACAAGAACACTCCCGATACGACGCTGCGCTTTCAGATCGAATACGAGATCAATTGAACCGCGGGCCGAAACCATGGCGCACTAGGACTCGCGCCCGCGCCACCAGCGCCACACGAGCCATGGAATGCCAACGACGCTCAGCACCGCCCATGTGGCCAGCGCGTATTGCGAGCGCGGGCGCGGAGGAGGCAGCAAATCGGGATCGCGCAGCCGCTCCGGAAACGGACGCGCCGGCACCGGGATGATCCGACGCTGCGCCGGGTCCGACGGGACGCGCGCATGGTATTCCCTCGCGCTCGCGACCGGATAGTCGCCCCAGGCCCGCGATGACGGAAGTTGCGGGACGCGCAGGAGAAGAATCGCGTCCAGGTCCTCGGCGAGGGTCGACTCGAGCGAAGTCGGCGAACGCTCAAGCTCGCCCCGTGCCATGCGCAGCAGATCGACGCCGATTTCCTCGAAGGCCACCGCGGGCAACAAGCGCGTCTGGTCCTCGGTGAGATAGTCGAACGCTTGCGCCGCTCGCGCGAGATTCAGATCGCGCAGCACGAAGTAGGGCACGCCGAGCGCCGCGCCGATCCAGCTCGTCGCGCCGCGCGCTGGCACATTCCAGCCGAGCCAGCGCAAAACGTCCACGCTGACGCTCGTGCAATTCATCGTCGAATGACGGTACACGAGCTGATGCCGGTAGAACTGGTTGTAGGCCCGCTCCAGTGCGCCCTGGATGCGGCACCCGACGCGCTCGTCGCGCAAGACCGCGACGAGTAGATACGACGGCCGGTACCACGCCTGCCCGCTGTTCAGATCGGCGAGATAGTTGTCGAGCGGCAGCATGCTGGCGATGATGCCCTTCTCGCTTTCGAGATCGAGCGAGTAGAAGTTGTTGGCGAGCCAGTCGCCGATCGCGCCGTCCGCGCCGACGCGTCCGGTCACTAGCGCGAAGTGCCCGCCATGCGCCTCGTCGTCATCGCCCTGCGCACCGTTGAGCATGACCGCGAGCACCGGCGCGCTGTCCCAGCGGCGCGCGTTGCCGGGCGTTCGCTCCCAGAGCGCTACGCAGGCATAGGGGCTCTGCGCGCCGCCGCGCGGCTCGGCGCGCACCAGCGCGCGCAGCGCCGCCGGCGAAGTGTCAACATGCTGGAACCCCGCGCTGCTGTCGAGACGGAAATCCTCGGGCCAGAGCGTGCGCGCGGTGAAGGTGTCGCCGTCGGCCCGGCCGCGCACCGAAAGTGGCCTCGTCGTGAGAAAGGCAGTCGATGCGTCGTTGTAATACGAACGGTTGAGCGCAAGCTTGGGGACGATCGCGAACGCGAGACGCCGCCCGGCAACGTCGAGAAAGCGGCCGTCCGGCGACAGCCGCGCACTGCGCAGAATTTCCGGCGAGCCGATCCATATGAGCGGTGGCTCGTCGATGGCTCCGTCCGGGGGATGGGTTGCGGCCCAACGCTCGAGGTCCTGCCGCGTCGTGAGCCCGGGGGTGAACCCGGCGACGGGAACGCCTGGTCGCGGCGCCGCGATCGTTTCGTCCTCGAAGTACCACAGAGCCTGCGGGATCGCGGCGCAGTCGGCGCAGCGCCCGGTCGCGAGGCGAAACTCATCGCCAGCGAAAAGGCCGATCCACGAAGCGAAGGGCGAGGTCGATTCGGGCACGGGATTTGCGAGACGGTTCAATATCCGCAAAGGCAGCGACGAACACCGAGAACGATTTGTCGCCGGCGTGCCCGAGTCGTGGCATGCTCCAAAGCAGCGATCATCTCAACCGTAAGCGATTCGGTTTACGCGGCCCGGACTGTAAGTTTTTCAAAACGACCGCGACGGTTATTATCCAGATTTAGGGGGCTCAATCATGGCGCGATGGGCAACGGCCACGTCTCGGGGTGCCGAGCGGGAGCTGCGGCGTTATCGTCTGATCAACCGCATGATCGGCGCGCTGCGGCCGCAGGCGCGCACCGAATGGACCGGTCTGGTCGACGGCCTGCTCGGGTCGCCTGCCGCGATTCCGCCCAAGTATTTCTACGATGCGCTCGGCAGCACGCTGTTCCAGGCGATCTGCGAGTTGCCCGAGTATTACCTTACGCGCACCGAGCGGGCGATCTTCGCCGCGCATGCGGCGACGATCGCCGGGGTTGCCGGGCGTGGTCGCCAGTTCGTCGACCTGGGCGCGGGCGATTGCGCCAAGGGCGAATTCTGGCTGCCTTATCTGCAGCCGAGACGCTACACCGCCGTCGATATCGCTGCGCCGGCCATCGAGCCGGCGCTTGCTCGGCTTGCCGCCGCACATCCGGAGATCGAGTTCACCGGCGTGGTGACCGACTTCTCCGAAGAGCTCGATCTCGGTCCGGAGCTCGACAGCGGCGGCGTGACCTTCTTCTATCCAGGCTCGAGCATCGGCAACTTCGCTCCGGAGGACGCCGTCTCCTTTCTTGGAGGGGTGCGGAGGCAGTGCGGCAATCGCGGGGGCCTTCTCATCGGGGCCGATACGCAAAAGGAGCCGGCGCGCTTGCAGGCCGCGTACGACGATGCGCTGGGCGTCACGGCAGCTTTCAACCGCAACGTGCTGAACCATGTCAATGCGATGCTCGGCAGCGATTTCGATCCCTCCGCGTTCAAGCACATCGCGTTCTACAACGAAGAGCAGAGCCGCATCGAGATGCATCTGGAAGCCTGCAGCGAGCAGGTCGTGCAGATCGCAGGGCAGGAGCGTGCATTCCGCGCCGGCGAGCGAATCCACACCGAGAACTCCTACAAGTACAGCCCGGAGGATTTCGCCGCGCTGCTCAGGCGCGCCGGCTTCTTGTCGGTAGTGCTGTGGCAGGACGACGCGGGGGACTTCGCGGTTTATTACGCGGAGTAGCCCTCCGCAATCTCGACCAAAATCTCCGCAGCGCGCCTGCACTGGTCGCGCGTCACGTCGAGGTGCGTCACCGCGCGCAGAATGCGCGGACCGAAGGCGAAGATCAGCACGCCTTGCTCCTTCGCCCTCGCGACGACCGCGGCGCCGTCGGGGGCGCCTTCCTTCACGCTGAAGACGAGGATGTTGGTCTGTGCGGTCTCGAGGTCGATCGCAATGCGCGGGCTCGATGCAAGCCGATCGGCGATCAGCCGCGCGTTGGCGTGATCCTCGGCGAGACGGTCCATGTGCCGCTCGAGCGCGTAAAGGCCTGCTGCGGCGAAGATCCCGACCTGGCGCATCGCGCCGCCGGCCATGCGGCGGTAGCGCAGCGCCCGCTCGATCAGCTCGCGCGATCCCGCCAGCAGCGAACCGCCGGGCGCGCCGAGGCCCTTGGAGAGCGCCACCGCAACGAGATCGAAAGGCGCGGCGAGCTCCGCCGGCGTGCGCTTGCCCGCCACCGCCGTGTTCCAGAGCCGAGCCCCATCGAGGAAGCTCGCCACGCCGCGCTCGCGGGCGGCGGCGCAGATGCGGGCGACCTCATCCTGCGGGAATATGACACCCCCTGCGCGGTTATGGGTGTTCTCGATCTCGACCAGCGTCGTCGGCGGGTAGATGACGTGGCCGCGTGGCTTGCAGGCAGCGGCGAACTCCTGGGCAGTAAAGGTGCCGCGGGCACCGACCTCGGTGAATTGGACCCCGGCATTCGCTGCCCCCGCACCGGTCTCGTGCCAGACGGCATGGCTTTCGCGGCTTACGATCACGTCGTCGCCCGGGCGCGTGAGCACTCGCAGCGCCACTTGGTTGGCCATGGTTCCGGAGGGCAGCCACAGCGCGGCTTCCTTCCCGAGAAGCTGCGCGACGCGCGCCTGCAGGGCATTCGAGGTGGGATCCTCACCGTACTGGTCGTCGCCCACTGCCGCGGAGGCCATTGCCTCGCGCATTCCGGCGGTCGGCTTCGTAATGGTGTCCGAGCGCAGGTCGATCACGTCATGATCGTCTAGAGCCAATGGTCCTCCGTGTTGTCGCTCCAAGTCATCGCGAGGGACCTCACGAGGACGTCTTTGTCCTTTACCTGAATTGTTGCCGTGACGCAACGTTCCATCGACCTAAAGTCCATCTCGCTAGTAGTTGAATGCAAAGAGCTTTTCAGCCTGCGGCCAGTAGCGTAGGATAACGATTGTCATTTGCAGGACGATGCACCGGTCGCGGCCTGTGGCGCGACGAAGGGCACGGGGAGCCGCGAAGAGCATCAGCGACCGGGCGCGTCCGATTGAGGAGAAGTGTTGAAGCCGACGGATATCGCGGATCCCAACTATTTCCACAAGGTCGTCGATTGCCAATGGGCGTGCCCCGCCCATACCCCTGTTCCTGAATACATCCGGTTGATCGCGGCGGGGCGCTACAGCGACGCCTTCATGATCAACTGGCAGTCGAATGTCTTCCCGGGCATCCTGGGGCGGACTTGCGATCGGCCATGCGAGCCTGCTTGTCGTCGCGGGCGCGTGGAAGAAGGGACTCCCGGGAGCAATGGTCACGGCGAGCGCTTCAAGCCGGAGCCGGTGGCGATCTGTCGCCTTAAGCGCGTCGCGGCGGACCTGAAGGACGACATCCGCCATCGGCTGCCGAAAAAGGCGCCGAGAAAGAACGGCAAGCGCATCGCGCTCGTCGGCTGCGGACCGGCGTCGCTCACGGTGGCGCGCGATCTCGCCCCACTTGGCTACGAATGCGTGATCTTCGATTCCGATGCGCAGGCCGGTGGCATGATCCGGAGCCAGATCCCGCGCTTTCGCCTGCCCGAGTCGATCATCGACGAGGAAGTGGGCTACATCCTCGGTCTCGGCATTGAATTCCGCGGCGGCACGCGCATCGACAGTCTGAAAGCGCTGCTCGACAGCGGGGGCTACGACGCGATCTTCGTCGGCAGCGGCGCGCCGCGTGGGCGCGATCTCGACATTCCAGGCCGCAAAGAGGCGGCGAAGAACATCCACATCGGCATCGACTGGCTCTCGAGCGTCTCCTTCGGCCACATCGACCATATCGGCAAGCGCGTGATTGTTCTCGGTGGCGGCAATACCGCGATGGATTGCTGCCGCAGCTCGCGCCGTCTCGGCGGCGTGGACGTCAAGGTGATCGTGCGCTCGGGTTTCGAGGAAATGAAAGCCTCGCCCTGGGAGAAGGAGGATGCCATGCACGAGGGCATCCCGATCATCAACTACCACGTGCCCAAGGCGTTCACGCACGAGAACGGCAAGCTCACGGGCGTCACGTTTGAAAAGGTCAGCGCGAAGTACGACGCCGACGGACGCCGGCAGCTCCTTCCGACCGGTGAGCCGGACGTGCACTTCGAATGCGACGACGTGCTGGTCGCGGTGGGACAGGAGAACGCTTTCCCGTGGATCGAGCGCGACCTCGGCGTCGAGTTCGACCGCCACGGTTTGCCGGTGCTCGACAAGGTGACCTTCCAGTCGACGCACCCGAAGATTTTCTTCGGCGGCGATTCCGCCTTCGGCCCCAAGAACATCATCTGGGCGGTCGCGCACGGCCACGAAGCCGCGATCTCGATCGATCAGCTCTGCCGCGGCGAAGACCTCACCAAGCGCCCCCCGCCGCTCGTGAATCTGCTCTCGCAGAAGATGGGCATCCACGAGTGGAGCTACGACAATGCGATCTCCAACGACGCGCGCTACAAAGTCCCGCTCAAGGACAAGGTCATCGCGCTCAAGAACATCAAGGTCGAAGTGGAGCTCGGCTTCGACGTGCAGCAGGCGTATGCGGAAGCGCAGCGATGCCTCAATTGCGACGTGCAGACCGTGTTCACGCCGAAGCTGTGCATTGAATGCGATGCCTGCGTCGACATCTGCCCGATGGATTGCATTACCTTCACAGCGGATGGCGAAGAGCAGGACTTGCGCGGGCGGCTGAACGCACCGGCGCGGAATATGACGCAGGACCTGTACCTTGATGGCGGACTGAAGACAGGCCGCGTGATGGTCAAGGACGAGGACGTGTGCTTGCACTGCGGTCTATGCGCCGAGCGTTGCCCGACCGGCGCCTGGGACATGCAGAAATTCTTCCTCGAGCCGGCTTTGGCCTGCGACAAGCACCGGCGGCAGTCGCCGGTCGCGAAACTGCGGCCAGTGCAGGCCGCGGCCGCGGAGTGAGCAAGCGCCGATGAAAGTCGCTCCGATCGCGCGCCTCAACGACTTCGTGGTGAAGTTCGCGAACGTGAATGGTTCGGGCTCGGCCTCGGCCAATCTTCTGTTCGCCAAATCGATCCTGCGCATGGGCATTCCGGTCGCGCCGCGCAACATCTTCCCTTCGAACATCCAGGGATTGCCGACCTGGTTCGAGGTGCGCGTCTCGGAAGCCGGATGGCGAGGCCGCCGCGGCGGCGTCGATCTCATGGTGGCGATGAATCCGCAGACCTGGGATCAGGATGTGAAGGAGATCGAGCCGGGCGGCTATCTCTTCTACGACTCGACCAAACCGCTTCCGCTGTCGAAGTTCCGCGACGACATCAACGTGATCGGGATGCCGCTGACCGAGATCTGCAATCGCGAGTACAGCGACGCTCGCCAGCGGCAGCTGTTCAAGAACATCATTTACGTCGGGGCGCTCTCCACGCTGCTCGAGATCGAGCCCGAGGCGATCGCCGAGCTGATCGGGGAGCTTTACAAGGGCAAGGAAGCACTGCTCAAGCCGAACGTGCACGCGATGCACATGGGCCGCACCTATGCGCAGAACGAATTGGATTGGCCGCTCGGCATCAAGGTGAAGCGCACTGGTGCGGTCGGCGAAAAAATTTTCATCGAGGGCAACAGCGCCGCCGCGCTCGGTGCCGTGTACGGCGGAGCGACGGTTGCGGCCTGGTATCCGATCACGCCGTCTTCCTCGATGGCGGAGGCGTTCGCTCGCCACTGCAAGCGTTTCCGCACCGACCCGGTGACCGGCAAGGCGCGCTACGCGATCGTGCAAGCCGAGGACGAGCTGGCTTCCATCGGCATCGCGATCGGCGCGGGCTGGAACGGCGCGCGCGCCTTCACCGCAACCTCGGGGCCCGGCATCTCGCTGATGACGGAGTTCATCGGCCTGTCCTACTTCGCCGAAATCCCGGCCGTGATCATGAATATCC
>DATKJP010000223.1:0-4878 GCA_035543635.1 Casimicrobiaceae bacterium | reverse complement strand
ATAGACGACGTCGCGCGGCCGCGCGACGTCGTCTATATCGCGCGCATCCTGTTTCCGATCGGCGCTGTGGTTGGCGTGGTGCTTGCGGCCGCGAGCGCGTTCGCGCTCTTCGGGCCGCCCGAGGTCGCCGTCCTGCCGCTCGGACTTCCCGGGCTGCCGTTCCATCTGCGCGTCGATGCTCTGTCCGCGTTCTTCCTGCTCCTCCTGAGCCTCGCATCGGCCGGCATTTCGATCTTCTCGGCAGGCTACTTTCGCGCGGGTGAAGGCACGACGCCCGGCTTGATGTGCGTGCAATACCACGCGTTCCTGGCGGCGATGGCGCTCGTGATGCTGGCGGACGATGCGTACGTGTTCATGCTCGCGTGGGAGACGATGGCAATCGCGTCGTTCTTCCTCGTCACGACCGATCACCGGATCGCGGAGATCCGGCGGGCCGGTTTTCTGTACCTGCTGATCGCTCACATCGGCGCGTTGGGGATCCTGTTGTGCTTCGGCGTCCTGCACGCTGGCGCCGCCGACTACACGTTCGACGCAATCCGCGCACTCGACCGTACCGCATGGTGGGCAAGCATTGCGTTCTTCCTCGCGCTCTTCGGATTCGGCGCGAAGGCGGGCATCGTGCCGCTGCACGTGTGGCTGCCGGAAGCGCATCCCGCGGCGCCGTCGCCCGTGTCGGCGTTGATGAGCGGCGTCATGCTCAAAACCGCGATCTACGGTCTGCTCCGGGTCGGCTTCGATCTGCTGCACATGCAGATCTGGTGGTGGGGCGTCGTTGCCCTCGTGCTCGGCCTCATAACCGCGCTTTTCGGCGTGATCTTCGCCGCGATCCAGACCGACATGAAGCGGCTGCTCGCGTTCTCGTCGATCGAGAACATCGGCATCCTCGTGACCGGTATCGGGCTCACGATCCTGTTCAGCGCCTATGCGAAGCCGCTGCTCGCCGCGGTCACGCTGACGGCAGTGCTGTATCACGCGCTCAACCATGCATTCTTCAAGAGCCTCCTGTTCCTCGCGACAGGCTCGGTGTTGCACGCGACGAAGGAACGCAGCCTCGGCAAGCTGGGCGGCTTGATCCACCGGATGCCGTGGGTCGCGGGTGCCGCGCTGGTGGGGTCCCTGGCGATCGCCGGGCTTCCGCCGCTCAACGGCTTCGTGTCGGAGTGGCTGCTGCTGCAGGCGTTCCTGTTCACGCCGAGCCTGCCGCAGTCGTTCATCAACATGCTGGTGCCGGTCGCTGCGGCGGCCCTCGTGCTCGCCCTCGCGCTCGCCGCGTACGTCATGGTGAAGTTCTACGGCATCGTCTTCCTCGGCAGGAGCCGCGAGCCGAACCTCGTGCACGCGCACGACCCCGGACGCCTCGAGCGTGGCGCCCTCGTCTACTTCGCGGGCGGCTGCATCGCGCTCGGACTGCTCGCGGTCCCAATCATCGCAGCGATCGACCACGTCAACGTCGTGCTCGTGGGCACCGCGGTCGGCAATCGCGGCGGCAGCTGGATCCTGCTCGCGCCGATCGGCGTGGATCGCGCGAGCTACAGCCCGTTGATCGTGCTCGCGGTCATTGCCGCGGTCGTGCTGCTGACGCTACGGATCGTGCATCGGCAGTACCATGGTCGTGTGCGCCGGGGCCCGGCCTGGGACTGCGGATTCCCGGCACAGACGCCACGCATGCAGGACACGGCCGAAGGCTTCGGGCAGCCGATCCGGCAAGTCTTCGAGGGCCTGTTGCGCGTCGAGCGCCTGCTGCCCTCGCCATCCGACAGCGCACCGCGTTACCGGGTGCGTGTCGAGGATCCATTCTGGCACTGGATCTATCTGCCGATCGTGGCGGGCATCGAGCGGCTCGCTCGCCTCTCCGGGCTCCTGCAGCAGGGACGCATCGCGGTGTACCTGATGTTCAGCTTCGTGACCCTGCTCGCGTTGCTGTTCTTCACGCAATGAGTGCCACCGGCATCGTGTCGCAGCTGCTGCAGCTCGCCGTGGCGCTCGCGCTGGCGCCAATGCTCCTCGGCTGGGTCAATCAATGTCGCGCCTGGCTGCAAGGTAAACGTGCGCCGCCGCTGTTGCAGCCGTACTTCACGATCCGCAAGCTCTTCTGGAAGGACGTGATCGTCGCCGCTAATGCGTCAGCGATTTTCCGGCTCACGCCGTACATCGTATTCGGCGCGATGTGCTGCGCAGCCGCGATCGTTCCATCCCTGGTCACCGACCTGCCGTTCGCGACGGCGGCCGATGCGATCGCGCTGGTCGGATTGTTTGCACTCGCGCGCGTCTTCATCAGTCTTGCCGCGATGGACGTCGGGACCGCCTTCGGCTCGCTCGGTGCGCGCCGCGAGATGTTCATCGGATTCCTGGCCGAGCCGGCGCTGCTGATGGTGCTGTTCACCGCGTCGCTGATCTCCGGCAGCACGTCCCTGCCGGCGATCGTCGAGTCCCTTGCGCACCGCGATATCGCGATCTACCCGAGCCTCGCATTCGCCGGTGTCGCGTTCACGATGGTGTCGCTCGCCGAGAACGCACGCATCCCGATCGACAACCCGGCGACGCATCTCGAGCTCACGATGGTCCACGAGGCGATGATCCTCGAGTACTCGGGACGGCACCTGGCCCTGATCGAATGGGCATCCGCGCTCAAGCTCTTCAATTACTCGTGCATCGGCATCGCGCTGTTCCTGCCGTTCGGGATCGCCGAGGTCAGCGACGACTGGCGCGCGATCGCCTGGTCGGCGCCGGCGCTCGTCGTCAAGCTTGTGGTCGGAGGAGCTGCGCTGGCGGTCATCGAGACGCTGTCGGCGAAGCTCAGGATCTTCCGCGCGCCTGAATTTCTCGGCACAGCGTTCCTGCTCGCGGTGCTGGCGATGCTCGTCAACCAGCTGCTGGGGAGCTGACGTCGTGGCAACGCTCCCGCTCTACGCGCAGCTCATCAACCTGTTCGCCGCCGTGCTGCTGCTGCTCGCCTTCGCGATGCTGGCGCAACGACGTATTCTCACCCTCATCGATCTGTTTGCAGCGCAGGGCTTCGCCCTCGCCTGCTCGACCGCAATCGTGGCGTACGGCACGCGGCAGCCTCATCTGTACGCGTCGGCGGCGCTCACGCTGGTTTTGAAGGTCATCGCCCTGCCGCTGATCCTGCATCGCCTGATTCGCAGGCTCGACGTGCGCTGGGAGTTCGAGCAGCTGATCAACATCCCCGCGACGATGCTGATCGGCATCGTGCTCGTCGTGTTCGCCTTCAACCTCGCGGTGCCGATCTCGCAGCTGGCAAGCACCGTCACACGGAGCACGCTTGGGATTGCGCTTGCCAGCGTACTGCTGTCATTCCTCATGATGATCACGCGGCGCAAGGCGGTCCCGCAGGTCATCGCGTTCCTGTCGATGGAGAATGGGCTGTTCTTCGCCGCGACTTCTGCCACCTACGGCATGCCGATGGTGGTCGAGCTCGGGATTGCGCTCGATGTCCTGGTCGGCGTGCTGATCCTCGGCGTGTTCTTCTTTCAAATCCGCGAGCAATTCGACAGCCTCGACCTGCGCCACCTGGAACGCCTGCGCGAAGGCGGCATCGACGAAGAAGGCGAATCGACATGATCGAGATCGCCGCGGTCATCGGTACCCCGGTCGTCGCCGCGTTGCTGCTCGCGGTCTTCGGAGAGCGCGCTGGCGCGCCGGTGATCAACGTCGGCGCGAGCCTGGTGACGCTCATCGCTGCGCTCGCCCTGACCTTCCGCGTCGCGATCGATGGCCCGTACTCGGCGTTCGGCCAACTGTTCTTCGTCGACCCGTTCAACGTGGTATTCGTAGCGCTCACGGCGTTCGTCGGGTTGACGACCGCGCTGTTCTCGCGCCCGTACATGCAGATCGAGGAGCAGCACGGCCGGCTCTCGCCAGCGCGCCTCAGGCTCTATCACAGCATGTTCCAGTTCTTCATGGCGACGATGCTGATCGCACTGCTCACCAACAACATGGGGATCCTCTGGGTGGCGATGGAAGCGGCAACGCTGACGACGGTTCTCCTCGTCTCCCTCTACCGCACGCCGGCGAGCCTCGAAGCCGCGTGGAAGTACTTCATCCTGTGCGGCGTCGGCATCGCGCAGGCGCTGTTCGGCACGATCCTCCTGTACTTCGCATCGGAGCGGCTGCTTGGTGCGGAGGGCGGCGCGCTGCTGTGGACGTCGTTGAACGCCGTCAAGACCGATCTCGAGCCGACGGTGCTCTCGCTCGCGTTCGTGTTCCTGCTCATCGGCTACGGCACGAAGGTCGGCCTGGTCCCGCTGCACAACTGGCTTCCCGATGCGCACGCCGAGGGACCGACGCCCGTGTCCGCGGTCCTGTCCGGATTGCTGCTCAACGTCGCCCTTTACGCCGTCATCCGTTGCAAGGTTCTGGTCGAAGGAGCGGTGCCGACCAGCTTCGCGCGCTCGCTGATGATGGGTTTCGGCATCGTGTCCGCGATCGTGGCGGCGCTGCTCCTGCTGCGACAGCGCGACATCAAGCGCCTGTTCGCGTACTCGTCGATCGAGCACATGGGCATCGCAACCTTCGCGTTCGGGATGGGCGGCCCGATCGCGAGCTTCGCCGGCCTGCTCCACATGACCGTACACTCGCTCACCAAGTCCGCGATCTTCTTCGCCGCCGGTCATGCTGCGCAGAAGACCGGCACGCAGGCGATTGATGATATCCGCGGACTGATCACGCAGAGCCCGCTCGTGGGCTGGGGATTGGCACTTGGCGCGCTCGCGATCCTCGGGATGCCGCCGTTCGGCGTTTTCGCAAGCGAGTTCCTGATCCTCACGACGGCGATGAGCGAGCATCCATGGGCAACGCCGGTGCTCCTCGCCGCGCTCGGCATTGCCTTCGCCGCGATCTTTTCCAAGGTGCAGCCGA
>DATKJP010000222.1:0-8162 GCA_035543635.1 Casimicrobiaceae bacterium | reverse complement strand
ATTTGCAGACGGGTGGTAGCGAAATCAACCTGTTGATCGAGCGCGGAGACACGCTGACGTTTTTCACTGCCGGACCGGTGAGCGCTACGACCACGGCGGCCTTTGTCATTTCTGCCGTTCGCAGCCAGACCGCAGCCGCTGAAAAAGTCGAAGCCGCTGCGGCCGGCGCACCTGCCGGCGCCACTGCCGGTGGCCTCTTGCACACGATTCAAACAGCTGTTCGGTCGGGCGCGAATTGACTCCGTCGGTGGCATTGGTTTGAACCGCTAGGTACGGAACAATCAATGTGTCAGTCCGCGCTCAACAGCAATCACTAGGCTTCCGAAAGCAGATTGAGATGAAGCTCGATCAGTATCCCCGTGGCGTTCTGGTACCAGTGCTGACGCCGTTTCAGCGCGACCTCGCGGTCGATGCGGAGCGCTTCGTCGAACATTGCCGGTGGCTGCTTGCCGAGGGAGCTAACGGCCTCGCGGTGTTCGGCACGACGAGCGAAGCGAATTCGCTGTCGATTGCCGAGCGAATGAGTCTGCTGGAGCGCCTGATCGAGCACGGCGTGCCGGCCGGCGTGCTGATGCCAGGCACCGGCTGCTGCGCGTTGCCCGATACCGTGGCGCTCACGCGCCACGCGGTCGAGCGCAATTGCTTCGGCGTGCTGATGCTGCCGCCGTTCTATTACAAGGGCGTCAGCGATGACGGCATCCACGCGAGCATCGCCGAGGTCGTGCAGCGCGTCGCGGACGATCGCTTGCGCATCTATCTCTATCACATTCCGCCGATGGCGGGAGTAGCTTTCTCGCTCCCGCTGATCGAGCGCTTGCTCAAGGACTTCCCGCGCATCGTCGTCGGCATCAAGGACAGTTCCGGCGATTGGAACAATACCCAGGCCTTGCTGGACAGCTTCCCCGGATTCGAGGTCTTTCCGGGAAGCGAGACGCATCTCCTCGACGCTCTGCGCAAAGGCGGCGCCGGTTGCATCTCCGCCACCGCGAACGTGAACGTCGCTGCCATCAGTCGCGTGATCCGCGAATGGCAAGGGGCCGACGCCGACGCATTGCAGGACGGCATTGCGCGTACGCGCGGCGCAATCCAGAAGTTTCCGATGGTGGCTGCGAACAAGGCGATACTCGCGCGAGTTCGCGATGATCCGGCATGGGACGTCGTGCGGCCGCCGCTGCGCCCGCTCGCGGCAGAAGCGAAAGCCCAGCTTTTCCAAGCGCTCGAGGCGCTGCAATTCGATTTCGGGCGCCGCGTCGCGACTGTCTGATTACAATCTGTCCGCCAACGTGAAAGAGCCCGCCGCGAGGCGGGCTCTTCTTTTGGAGCGCGCTTTGTCTAGAAGCGATACTGGGCGCCAATCGAGACGCCCTGCAGATGGCCGCCGGCGAAGCAATGCGGGCCGGTGTTCGTCACGCCGCCTGTCGTCGCATCGAACGCGGCTTCAGGCGTCGAGTCGTGACAATCCACCGTCACGGCGTGACCACCCGCGCCGAGATCGTAGTGCGCGGCGAAGTGATTCAGGGTCGCTGCATAGTTGAAGTAAACGTTCAGCGACGAATCGACGGCATGCTTCCAGGCGAAGGTGTACATGTTCGCCGAGTTGTCCGGATTGGCGCCGCCCGGTGTGTTGTGCTGTCCCGGATCGCCCGGCGTGGCACCCGCATGCGCCCAGCCGAAGCTCACATTATCCTTCTCAGTCAGCGTCTGCGTGACCGCTACCCACCAGGCGTTGTTGCGGGTACGCTCGTTCTGGAACTCGAGATCGGAAGGAATCTTTCTCTTCGTGCGCTCCCACAGCACGCTGAGTGCGGTCTTGGTCGGGAACACGTATTGGCCGCCGATCTTGTACGCGCTCTCGTCGCCGACGTCCCTCGGGTCGAGGTTAGGCAGATCGCTCGTCCGGTTGACGTTCTTGTGCATCTCGTACGCCGTTGCGAGATAGAGCGGACCGTTCCTGTACAGGAGACTGACGCTGTACAGGTTTCCGAATGAGCCGTCGTTACAGAGCGGCGGCAGCGCGCCGCTGCCCGGGATATTGCCTCCCGAGCAATCGGGTTCGGCGGACGGAACGATGCTGCTCGTATCGTCGCGATTCTGACCGGGGGCGTACATCGCGTTGAACGACACGCCGCTCCAGTTCGGGGACTCGTACCAGATTGCATGCGGCGCGCGGTAGCCGAACTCGACTCGGTTGTCGCCGCCGGTATTCCCCATGATGACGCGATAGTCTCCGAGCATCCCGCTAAACGGATTCAGCGGATCGGTCGAGGTCTTGTACGGCGTTTCCGACTTGCCGATCTTCACAGCACCCCACACCGGGCTCGCGAACCCGATGAAACTGTTGCGAGAGAAGAGCGCGCCGTTGACGGCGTCGCTGTTGTTCGAGGTCGTGTTCTTCGTTCCGGGTGTGGCCGAGATTTCCATACCCGCCTCGAGCTGCCACACGAAGGCGAGATCCGGCTGCAACGGGTGCCGCCCGCGGACGCCGAGATACGAGAGATTGGTCGAGATGTCGGGCTGCCAGCCCATCTTTCCGACCGGCATGCCTCCGTTGTCTCCGTAGTCGCTGTGCAAGCCCTTGGTCGCGTAGTCGAACGACACGTCCAGGTTTCCATACAACGACACGTCGCCGCCGCCGGGGACAGCGAAGGTCAAGCCAGGGCCGACGCGCTGGAGAAATTGTTCATTCTTCTTCTCTTGCGCAGCTTTGTCCGCCTGCTGTTCCGTGGTGACTTGCTGGATTTGTGTCTTAAGAGCGTCGATCTGCTTCTGCAACGCCTGGACCTGCGCCTGCAGGTCGCTTACCGCGTCCGCTCGGCTCACGCCAGGCAACACGAAAGCGAGCGCGATCGCAACCGCCAAAGATTTTCTGACCATCGCGAGATCCTCCGGTTGTTTTGAATCTTGTCGACCGCGCCTTTGTGGGCGTGCCGTTTGCGTGACGCGCTGGAATGTGGAATGCCACATTTCACGCGCTGACACCCAACGTAGCACCGCGCGTTCTCGCGTGGCAACGCACAGTGCCGAAACTTTCATTCTTGCGAACGATTGCGATGTGCGTTGTTGCAACCCTGCAACGCGCACAAAGAAGCGCAAGCAAACAGACAGCCACTAGTCAGCAAACAGACAGGTGCGAGTTGTCCGCGCAAATCGGCGATACGCCGACGCTTCGAGGCGTTTCCAGTGCAAGGTTTGCGGGCATCGAGCGAATCGTGTAATTCTTTCCGGGCCATGTCGATCACGACACCTGTGCTTTGTTGTGCGAGGGTACTGTGCGTTATGTGCATCGCTGCGTGCGCGACGCCGGCAGGAGAGGACACGTTCGATGCTTTTCTGCACCGGATTGCGGTTCAGTGCAAACCGTTGATCATCGGATCCGACGATATGGGCCAGGCCATCCTGTTCAACGGTGTGGGGGCGATACCGGAGCGCTACAACACCTTCATCGCCAAGACACAGGCGCTGTATGGCGGCGGCATCTCGCAACAGGTCTATCGCGATTCGTTGGTAGCATTCGTCGGCGCCGGCTCGTACAACGCTCGCTCTGTCGATTGCATCGTCGCGCACCTGCCTGCACGCGAGCAGAGCAGCACCTCGCCGGCGAAGTAAGCTCCTTCGCGCATCCCCGTCGCGCGCGAGAGACGCGACGGCCGTGAGGCCCCAGCGCCTTGCTACAATGGCGCCCTTCCGAAGCGCTTCAGCTGGTCCGCATGCGGTTTCTTCGACTTATCCTCGTCGCAATCCTCAGCTTTGCCGTCGTCTCAAATGCTCTCGCGCAGGGCGTGCTCGATGACGCGTTCGCCGCGTACCGGGGCGGCGACTACGCCAAGGCGGTGGAGCTTTTGCGCCCGATCGCCGAGAAGGGAGACGCCAGCGCGCAGTATCGGCTTGCGCTCATGTACAGCGAGGGCAAGGGCGTGCAGCGCGACGACAAGGCGGCGCTGACGTGGTTTCAAAAGGCGGCGGAGCAGGGTGACGCAGCCGCGCAATATGATACCGGAGTGAGCTACGCGACCGGCGCGGGAACCGCCAAGAACGACGCCGAAGCCGCGAAGTGGTTCCGTCGCGCCGCCAACCAGGGCATGCCCTACGCGCAGCTCAACCTCGGGCTTCTCTACGCCTCGGGGCACGGCGTTCCCCAGGACAACGCAGAGGCGATGACCTGGCTGCAGCTGGCCTTGTTCGCGCTGCCGCCCGGCGGCGCGCGATTCGACGTCGCGCGCGCGATGGAAGATGTCTCCAAGAACATGACTTGGGAGCAGCGCGAGGACGCGCGCGAGCGCGCGCGCGTGTGGAAGGCGAAGCCGGAAAAATTGCCGCCGAATTGATTCGGCTGCGCTGCTGTCAAGCTGAGAGCATGGCTTCCGCCCGAGCGCGGTCAGGGGCGGCGCCAGTCTCCGCGAACAAGTCGCGAGCCCGCTCGGCATCGTCGCGTGCGGCATCGCGTTCGCGGCGTGCTAACCGCAATTGCGCGCGATAGTATAGAGCGCGCCCAAGCTCGAGGCGGCTCCCGGTCTTCTCGAACGAGAGCACCGCGTCGTCGAACGCCTGTATCGCAGCATCAGATTTGCCTCGCGCTGCGAGAACCTGTGCCTGCACACGCCGCGCCAGCGCGCGATAATGAGGAGCTTTCGCAAACTCGGCGAGCTGCAAAGCCTGGTCCGCGATGATGGCGGCGTCATCGACTTTTCCAGCGCGCAGGTGTGCGTCGGCGGCTGACGCCATGAACAGGTTGCGGGCGACGCCGTTTTCCGTGTCCCGCACCAGCAGCACGTACTTCCCATACGCTTCGACCGCGTCCTGGAGATCGCCCCGCTGCATCGCTGCGTAGCCGAGCGCCTGCAGAGCACCGGCCGTCAGCACGAGTTGCTTGAGCTCTTGTGCGCGTTCGATCGCGCGAGTCGCGTGCATGCGCGCCGCCGCTTCGTCGCCGAGATCCGCGAGCGTGACGGCGACCGCATTATCGACCCACGAGGCGAGTCGGCTCTCGCCGATTTGTTCGCATAACTCCAATGCTGCAAGACACGTCGTCCGCGCGGCTTCGAGCTCGCCCTTGCCGTAATAACCGGTCGCGCTGCAAAAACCGCTCCAAGCGGTGCGCGCAAGCGATCCGATCTTGCGCGCCTGCTCGCGATCCCGTTCCGCGAAGGCGAGCGTCTCAGCCCAGAGCCCGCGGCCGCCGGCATTCTCTGCCAGAAATTCGTTGCCGAGCGCGATGGCGAAGCCAAAGTCCGTGCGCTCGCCCACCGCGATGCTGGCGTGGGCCCAGCGGTTGCTCTCATCGTAGAGCAGCATATGCTGATGCGCGCCGGCGAGATAGTTGTAGATGTCGCAGACGGTCGGTGGGTCGTCGAGCGGCTCGGCGAGCTTTCGCGCGCGCTCGAGAAATTCGATCGCCTTGCGATGCTCCGTGCGATAGTGGTAGTAGCGCCCGACGAGCGCGGTCGCCAGCGCAAGGGCGTTCGTCTGCGTTTCTGGATTGAGCTCCGCGAGCGCTTCTTCGAGCCGCGCGAGCCCGCGGGGATCACCGATCGGTACCAGGGCGTTGCCCACCTTGACCTTGAGGGCGGCGCGCCTCTGGGGCGTCGGCGCCTGGGCGAGCGCACGCTCGAAGCTTTCAACCGCTGCGGGAATCACGCCGCGCGCTTCGTGGATGTCGCCGATTTCCTCGTCGATCGCGGCGACTTCGTCGGGTCGATGCAGCGCTTCGGCTGACTCGCGCGCGTGCTCGAGGAACTGGAGCGCCTCGTCATGCGCGAAGACCGCAACTGCGTTGCGCGCTGCGCGCCGCGACCACGCCAGCGAGCGCTCGAGGTCGCCGGCTTGCGTGAAGTGGTAGGCCAGATCCTGGGCGTGCTCGTCCGCAATCGGCGCCGCGCTGCCGTACAACTTCTCCAGCGCGTCACCGATCCTGAGGTGCAACCGGCGGCGCCGAATGGGATTCAATTCTTCATACAGCACTTCACGGATCTTGTCGTGGGTGAAGACGAAACTGTCGTCGCCGGTCGACGCCCCGGCCGAAGCCGTGTTGGCGCGGATGAGCTGCGCGGCGCTCGCTTCGTCGAGCGCATCGAGCAGCGCATCTTCATCGTCAGCGGCGACGCTCGCCAGCTCGATGAAGGAGAAGCTCTTGCCGAGCGTCGCGGCCATGCGCAGCGCATCGATGACCTTGTCGCTCAATCGCGTTAGTCGCCGCCCGATCGCTTCCTTGACGCTCTGGGGAATGGCCAGCTCGTGCAAGTCCTTGCGCTGCCAGCGCTCGCCCTCGCGGTAGATCTGTCCCTGCTCGATCAGCGACTTCACCACTTCTTCGATGAAGAAGGGATTGCCCTCGGTTTCGCGGTAGAGCGCGGCGGCGAAGTCCTCCGAGACGCTCTGCTGTCCGAACAGCGTCGCGAGCAGCGCGTTGCTGTCGGCGCGCGAAAGCCGTCCAAGCATCACGCGGGTGGCGAGGCGCTCGCGGTTCCAGTCGACGAGCGCCGCGGCGAGCGGGTGTGCGCGATCGAGCTCGATCTCGCGGTAGGCGCCGAGCACCAGCACGCGATCGTTGCGTAGAAAGCGCAGCAGATAGTGCAGCAGCGATAGCGTGCCCTGGTCGGCCCAGTGCAGATCATCGACGAAGAGCAGAAGTCCTCGCGACGCGGCGAGCGACTGGAGGAAGCGCGCGGCGTTGTCGAAGAGCCGCAGGCGCTCCTCGCCAGGCGCGAGCGGAGCGTTGGGGGCGAGAGGTCCGAGCTTGGCCTCGATTTCCGGCGCCAGCTTGGCGATCTCGGACGCGGTGGCGCCGAGCGCCGCGCGCAGCTGGTCGGCGCTGCGCCAGCGCGCCCACTCGCGGAACGCTTCGACCATGGGCAGGTAGGGCGTCGTCGCTTCGTATTCGTAGCAGCCGCCGCGCAACACAGTGGCACCGCTCTCCTGCGCATGGGCGATCAATTCCTGCGCCAGACGCGTCTTGCCAACGCCGGGCTCTCCCGAAAGCAGCACGAGGTGACCGCGCGCCTGTTGCGCTCGCTCCCATTGCTGCTTCAACTGCAGCGCTTCCGCCGCGCGATCGATCAGCCTTCCGCGCACGAGTTGCTGCAGCGGCGCGGCAGAGGCTGCACTCGCATCCTCGACACGCAGTGGCGGGAAGTCTGAAGGCAGATCGCTCGCGACCAGCTGATAGATCGCCTCCGCGTCGGCAAGACCGCGCAGCTTGTAGGGGCCGAGATCGCGCAGCGTCGTGCCGTGCGGCAAATGCGCAGCAACCTCGCTCGCGGCCGCAGCCGAAAGCAGAGTCTGGCCTCCGTGGCCCGCTGCGGTGACGCGTTGCACGCGCACGAGTGTGAGCGATGAAAGGTATTCCCCGTTGCGCGTTTCCGCCGTGCCGGTGTGCAAGCCCATGCGCACGCGCACTGCGCCGACTTCGCCCCAATCCTCCTGTTGCATGGCGCGTTGCGCCGCGAGCGCTGCGGCGAGCGCGTCGTCCGCGCGGACGAATGCAGTGAGCAGCGCATCGCCGATCACCTGAAACACCTGCCCGCCGTGCGCCTCGATCGCGGCCTGCAGCAATGTCTGGTGACGAGCGAGCGCGCTCCTGCTCGCATCGGGATGCCGCTCGATGAGCTGCGTGGAGCTTTCGATATCGGTAAACAGGAAGGTGACCGTGCCGCTCGGCAGGTCGCTCATGCGCGGCTCGCTCATGGTGCGCAGATGATGCCCTCAAAGACATTTCGTCGCAAAGAGGTCAGCGCAGGTCCTACACCGAAATCGGAGCCGCACTGATAGCGCTGCGCAACCTCTTCGCGGATAGTGTGGCCAGCTTGCGGGCATGCAGGACGCAGGGCGCGAGAAAAGAGTCGAGCCGCTGACCGAAAGAAGTCGATCACAGTCAACGGATGAACGGATGGAGGCAACGATGAACAAGCGAATCTTGCAAGGGATGCGGGCAGGGGCGTTCTGCGCTGCGCTCGCCGGCGCCGCAACGGGGCAGACGATGGCGGCGATGGCCGCTGATGATCCCGGCGATGCGAAATCCTCGCCGACGCGAGCGGGAGGCGACACGACGCCGCCGCCGGCACCCGCCGACGCGAAGAACGAATCGGACAAAAAGGCGACAGCAAAGAACGATTCGGAGAAAGAGACGACCGCGAAGAGCGAGTCTGAGAACAAGACGACAGCATCGT
>DATKJP010000221.1:0-17508 GCA_035543635.1 Casimicrobiaceae bacterium | reverse complement strand
GCAGTGGGCTGACACCCTTCGACGCTTTCGAGATCGACGCGCCGTGGAGTTATCCCAATCACGCGACCGCGCTCCGCGCGCTCGCCTCTCCGGGCGGAGCGGTGAAAGCGGCGAACCTTGCCGGTTCCGACGCAGTGGATCGTGCGCACGCGGAAGCCATTGCGCCGTTTCGGGCGAGCGACGGCAGCTATCGGATCGAGGCCAGGTTTCGTTGTCTCTTCGCAAGCCCGGCGGCGAGCAGTTGATGAAAACGCTCGCGCGGCCATTCAACGTCGCTGCTGGCACGGCCCGATCGATAATCGCATTGTCGGTGGCTGCGCTCTTGACCGCCGCGAACGTCGAGGCGGCGGAACAAAGCCTCACGCTCGCCGGCATGAACGTCTTCGTGTGGTCGGACGACGCGGCGCGCCCGCAGGCCGTGATCGTGTTCTCCCATGGCTTCCACGGCTGCGCCACGCAGTCGCGATTCCTGATGGAGGCTTTCGCGAGCGCAGGCTACGTGGTGTTAGCGCCGAACCACCGCGACGCCGTGTGCCGCGGCGGCAATGCGCATTGGAGCGACAGGCCGACGGCAGCATTCCAGCATCCCGAAAGCTGGACCGCCGAGAGTTTTCGCGATCGCGCTGACGACGTGCGCCATCTCATCGCCGCGATTGCAAGCGACGAGCGCTTTCGTTCTCGCATCGATCTTTCGCAGCTCGGACTCGCCGGCCATTCGCTTGGCGGCTATACCGTGCTGGGGCTTGCCGGCGCGTGGCCGGAATGGAAGCTGCCAGGCGTCAAAGCCGTGCTCGCGCTCTCGCCCTACAGCCAGCCCTTCATCGTGCACAAGACGCTGAGTGGGCTCTCGGCGCCGGTGATGTATCAAGGCGGCACGTGGGATCTCGGCGTGACGCCAGCGATACAGAAGACGAGCGGCGGTTACGAGCAATCCCCCGAGCCCAAATACTTCGTCGAGTTCGGGCGCGCGGGACACTTCATCTGGACCGATCTCAACAAGGGTTTTCACAGCGAGATCGCGTCCTACAGCATCGCCTTCATGAATCACTACGTGCGCGGCGAGCCTGCGGCGCCCGAGCTGACGCGCGCTGAACCGGACGTAACCGCGCTGCGCTTCGCATCCGAGCTCGGAAGGAGCGAGTCGGGCAGCGTCGGGAAGCACGGCATGGTACGCTAGCGCCGTCGGAGGAAGCCATGGATACGGTGACGACGCGCGCGATCGGCAATGAAGATCTCGGAGATATCGAGCAGCGGCTGCGCCAGGTCCGTGACCATCTGCGACAGACGAAGCAGCGGCTGGACGAGGAGATCCGCCACTACCCGACGCCGATCCCGCGCTGCGATGCGCAGTTCAATCATCTTTTCGAGCAGCGTGCGCGCCTGCACCTGGTGCTGGAGCGCATCGATGCATCCAAGAGCCGCGCGGAATCGATCCAACTGCTCGACGAATTCGTCCGCTCTCCTGCGTACCTCGACGAACCGGCGGAAGCCGCGCTGCGCGCGCGGCTCGTCAGCGAGCTTCCCCGCGTTGGACGCTGAGGCGCGCGCTCGCGCGCCTCCGTTCTGAATGCAGCGCTTCCTGAGGCGCTACGCCGTGTTCTTCCGGCTGCCGGACGTCGTGCGGCTGCTGGCGGTCGTGCTGGTGGCGCGCATGCCGATCGGCATGATGTCGCTGGCGTTGCTGATGCATCTGCGCGCGCTGTCCGGCTCGTTCGCCTTTGCCGGTGGCGTGGTCGGGGCCTACATGGTGGCCATGGCCTGCGCCGCGCCCGTCATCGGGCGTATCGTCGACCGGCGCGGACCACGCGGAGTCCTGATCGTCCTCGGGATCGCGCAGCCGGTTCTGCTCGGCCTGATCCTCTTCGCCGGACCGCTGCAACTGCCGCTCTCCGCAATCGCGCCGGTCGCTGCGCTGACCGGTGCGTTTGCGCCGCCGATCAGTACTGTCACGCGCACGCTGTGGCGGCATCGCTTCGACGATGACGAGGATCGCCGCACGGCGTTCGCGATCGACACAGTGATGATCGAGTTCAATTTCACGATAGGGCCGGCGCTGATCGCGCTGATTCTGCTGTTCGGTACGCCGCAAGCGGCTCTCGCAGCTACCTGGATCTTCGCGACCTGCGCGGTGCCGCTCTTCCTGCTCTCGCCGGCGCCGCGCTACTTTCGAGTGACGCGCGACGTCGAGCGGCATCTGCTCGGGCCGCTCACCGAGCCAAGGCTGCTGCTCGTCTATGCGACCACGGCCGCGCTCACCTTCATGTTCGGCATGATCGAGGTCGGCTATCCGGGCTTCGCGACCGGTCTCGGAGCGCCCGCGCTTGGTGGAGCGCTGCTTGCGTTCTGCTCGATAGGCAGCGCGGTCGGCGGCTTCGCATACGGGGGCATGCACTTCTCGGCGCCGGTCGAAAGGCAGCTATCTCGTTTTCTGCTGGCGATGGTGCCTCCGCTCGCTCTGCAAGCATGGGTTTCGTCGGCGTGGCTGTTCGTGCTGCTCGCGTTCTGTTGCGGGCTCCTGATCGCACCCTCGCTCACGGCGCTCACACTGCTCGTCACGCGGCGCGCGCCGGAGCGCTACGCAACGGAAGCATTCACCTGGCTTTCCACCTGCGTGGTGATCGGGATCGGTGCAGGAATGGCCGCCGCCGGCCAGCTCGTCGAAACCGCGGGAGCATGGGCGGCGTTTGCCGCGGCGGCAGCGGCTTGCTTGATCGCAACGCTGCTGTCGCTGTCGCTGCGAGGCAGAACCCGGCGGTGAGACGCCGCGACGAATCGCGTAGTCTCTCAAGCAAGGCAGATGAGTGGCGGCCGCGGCGCGGTTGAACGCGCTGATCGGATTCGGAGCACACGCTACAATGAGCGCTCTCTGAAATTGTTCTTGACGCAGAAGAATGCCGATCCCAGACACGATGAACTACGTCGCCGCGCGCGAGCCCGGTCCGCCTGAAGTCTTGACGCTCGCGCAGACGAGCGTGCCGACGCCGGGTGCAGAAGAAGTATTGATTGAGGTGGCCTACGCAGGAGTGAATCGCCCCGACCTGTTGCAGCGCGCAGGCGCGTATCCACCGCCGCCCGATGCATCGCCGATCATCGGGCTGGAAGTCGCAGGTAGGATTGCCGCTGTCGGAAAAGACGTACAGGACTCGCGTGTCGGCGACGTCGTGTGCGCGCTCACGCCAGGAGGCGGCTACGCGGAATACTGCACGACGCCCGCCTCGTTCTGCCTTCCGTTTCCGCGCGGCTTGTCGGCGCTCGAAGCCGCCGGCCTCCCGGAGAATTACTTCACGGTATGGAACAACGTCTTCGACCGTGCGCATCTCGTGGCCGGCGAGACGATCCTCATCCACGGCGGCTCGGGCGGCATCGGGCTCACCGCGATTCAGCTCTCGAAAGCCGTCCGTGCCAAAGTCATCGCGACTGTGGGAAGCGCCGAGAAGGCAGCCTTCTGTCGCGGCATCGGCGCCGACCACGTCGTCAATTATCGCGAGCAGGATTTCGTAACCGAGGTCGCGGCGATCACCGGGAAGCGCGGCGTCGACGTCGTGCTCGACATCGTCGGCGGCGACTACTTCGAAAAGAATCTGCGCTGTCTGGCGTTGGAGGGCCGGTTGCTTCTCATCGCTTTCCTGCAGTCGAGCCGTGTCAACGTCGACGTCCGACATGTCATGCTGCACCGGCTCACCATCACCGGCTCGACGCTGCGCGCAAGCACGACGAAACGCAAGGCGGAGATCGCGATCTCATTGCGCGAAAGAGTCTGGCCGCTGTTCGAGGCCGGCAGGCTCAAGCAGGTCGTCCACCGCGTGTTCCCGCTGGCCGAAGCGGCCGCCGCGCACGCGCTCATGGAATCCGGCGCGCATATCGGCAAGATCATGCTGCAGGTGCGCGCTCAGTAGGTGGCCCGGCCGCCGGAAAGATCAAACACCGCGCCGGTGGAAAACGAGCACTCCTCGGTGCACAGCCACGCCACGAGCGCGGCGATCTCGTCCACGGTGCCGAAGCGTCCCAGTGGAATCTTGGAGAGCATGAAGTCGATGTGCTGCTGGGTCATCTGATCGAAGATCGCGGTCTTCACCGCTGCCGGCGTGACGCAGTTCACGCGAATCCCGCTCTTCGCAAGTTCCTTGCCGAGCGATTTGGTGAGCCCGATTACCGCGGCCTTGGAAGCGCTGTACGCGGGAGCATTGGGGTTGCCTTCCTTGCCGGCGACCGAGGCGATGTTGACGATGCGCCCATAGTCGAAGCGCAGCATGGTGGGCACGATCGCACGGTTGCAGTAGAAGACGCCGTTGACATTGACCTCCATCACCTGCCGCCAAGCGTCGACCGGATATTCCCAAGTCGCGGTGTTCGGTCCGGTGATCCCGGCCGAGCATACGAGCGCGTCGATGCGCTCGAGAGCCGCAACGACGGCCTTGGCGGTGATGTCGACCGCATCCGCATTGGTCACGTCGACCATGCGCGTGTCGATGCGCGGGCCGAGCAGCGCCTTCGCCTTTTCGAGCGCGTCGTTGTCGCGGTCCCAGAGGCTCACTCGGCCGCCACTCGCGACGAGCCGCTGCGCGATCGCGAGCCCGATGCCCATCGCTCCGCCGCTAATGACCGCGGTGCGTCCGTGAAAATCGAGTTCATTCATGTATCGGGTCTCCCTGCCTGAGCGAGCGTAGAGCTCCACGTCGACCGAAGCTCTAGCGCATTATTCAAAGCAGCTCGCCAGCTGCATCGATCGTAGCATGGGATCCGCGGCAGCGAGACTCGTCGCGGATTGGTATAAATTACAGCTATGCCCTTCTTCCCGCGCTGCGCAACGTTCTGCCTCGTCCTCGAGCTCGCGGTTTTTGGTGCTGAGGCGAGCGCGATGTTCATCGTCAATCAGCCGTGGGTGGTTCCCGCATCCAAGGGGCGATCGACGGAAGCGTATATGGACCTCACGAGCAGCGAGGAGGCCACGCTCGTGGCGGCGAGGAGCGATGCCGCTCGGGAAGTGAGGGTTGGCGGCGGGACGCACTCCACACAGAGCTTACCCAAGCTCGCGCTCCCCGCAGGCAGGATGATCCGCCTCGCGCCGCACGGTTACCGCCTCGTGCTCGACAAGCTCTCGCGAACGATCAAGCGCGGCGAGCGGGTGCATTTGACACTCGTGATTGAGGCGGCGAACGGCACGCGGCAGGAAATCCCGGTCGACGCAGAGGCTCGATTCGACTCGCCGCTCGACGCCGAGCGGCGGGCGCATCAACACTAAACGGGGCTTGCGCCCGCTAGGATGCGGCGCGCTCGAAGGCGCGAATCGCCTCGGCGATGTCCTGGCTCAGCCGAGCGATGCCGCGGCTGTGCGCGGCGGCGAGCGCCTCGAAACCGTCTCCGTCGACATTCTCGCGCACGCTGGTGCGCCCGGTCTCCGTCTTGCCGTCCTTCAGCCGCCGGACCGACCAGACGGCATCGAGCGAGGCGTACTTGCCGGGCGCGGACTCGAAGTTGCGCACCTCGATCTGAACGCGATAGCCGGCCTCCGCACCGAGCGAGCTCTGAGATAGCGTGACACGCGGCGTGCCCAGCAATGCCGCGAGGTCGTCGGCCATGACGCGCGCAAGATTGTCCTGCACGGGCGAAGCCCAGCGGCTGAACTCGTCGACCGTCACCTGGTTGGCGCTGCTGGTGACGACGATCTGCGGGCGATCGATCACCGAGGGCACCGCGACTGAACCGACCACGACCGAAATTTTCGAGGGCGTCGACGCGGCAGGCGCGACCGCGCTCAGGGTGTAGAACTTCGCGGGAGGAGACGAGCAACCCTCGGCGAACAACGCGAGTGTGAACGCGAGCGCGAATGTGGCGAGGGAACGCATCATCTTACTCCGCTGGTCTGTTCCGTCTTGCCCCGGATCACCGAGCTGGGTTGGCGTTCCAGCTCATCCATCAGCATGCGCAGGCTCCGCGCCGCGCGCGTGAATTCCTGCAGCGTTTGCCGCAGCTCTTCCTGCGCCGCGGCGTTCGATTCGAAGTACGATGTGTTGGCATTGTTCATCGCCTGCTCTACCGCGGTCAATGTGTGATGCAGGTCCTCGACCGCCGTTTTCAACCCGGGCACAAGCTTGTCGTCAGCGTTGGTGATGAGCTTCCTGGCGCTGGTCAGCGTCTGGTCGAGGTTCTCGAGATCCTTCTTGATGTTATTGCCGATCTCCTCCAGCGGTATCTTGTCGATCTTGGCGACGATGCTCGCGAGCTTGTCCTGAAGGTCGGCGAGCGCGCTCGGCACCACCGGCATCTCCGGCGTCTCCTGGCTCAGATCGATCTTCACCTTGGGCGCGCCCGGGTGATAGTCGAGGGAGATGTAGAGCTGCCCGGTGATCAGGCTGCCACTCTTCAGCTGTGCGCGCATACCGCGGTCTTCCACGAGATGTTTTACCAGCGCGCGCCGCTTCTGTGCGTCGCGTAGCACTACCGCGGCGTCCCGCGCCTCGGCCTCCGTGCTCGCATGCGCCATCACGCGCTCGGGATAGAGCACGACGATCACTTCGGTGCGAACGTCGCTCGTCTTCGGGTTGAAAGCCAGGCCGACGCTGGTGACCTCGCCGGCGGCCAATCCCAAGAAAGTCACCGGCGCACCGACCGAAAGGCCGCGCAGTGATTCGTTGAAGTGGAGCACGTAGTGCTTGGCGAGCGGGTCCGGCGCCTTCATCGCGATCGCGCGATCGCTGTAGAGCGTGAACGCAGTGTCCTGCTCCGCAGCCGCGCCCTCGGCCATGAACGATGGTGAGTCGAAAGCGATACCTCCAACGAGCAGCGCGAGCAGCGATTCGGTGCGCACGCTCACGCCGTCTGCAGTCAAGGAGACATCGACGCCGCTTGCATCCCAGAAGCGCGTCGACGAAACGACGAAGCGGTCGTACGGGGCCTTGACGAAAATCTTGATCTGCACCGACTTGCCGTCTGGCTGCAGCTCGTATCCCGTGACCTGGCCGACCGGTAACTTCCGATAGTACACGGGCGATCCGATCGACAGCGATCCGAGCTCGGTCGTATTCAGGATGAACTCCTTGCCGGGCACCCCGGAAACCACGGGTGCCACGTCGAGTCCGATGAAGATTCTCGCGCTCTGCTCGGACTTGCCGGGCTCGAAGCCGATGTAGTTGCCGGAAAGCAAGGTGGAAAGGCCAGAGACTCCGCTCAATGAAATCTGAGGACGGACGATCCAGAACTTGGCGTCCTGCACCATGAGGTCGGCGGCGTGCTTCTCGATCTGGGCGGTGACTTCCACCTTCTGATAGTCGTTGGTGAGCCGGACGGCCTTCACCTGCCCGATGTTGACGTCCTTGTACTTGATGAAGGTCTTGCCCGCCTCGATGCCTTCGGCGGCGGTAAAGACGATGATGACGCCCGGGCCCTTGCTCAGAATTTGTTGCACGGCGATCCCGATCGCCACCACCGCGGCGAGTATCGGGATGATCCAGATGACCGAGATGCGCGAGCGCTTGGGCGGTACCGCCGTCGCTTGCGGGAGCTGATCGCCACTGTGTGGTTCAGCCATCGAAAGCCTGCCTTTCGCGTGGCGTATCCCAGAGGAGCCGTGGATCGAAAGTCTGCGCCGCGAGCATCGTTAGCACGACGACCGCCATGAAGAAGATCACGCCGGGCCCGGGCTCCACCGACATCAGGGGCTGCAATTGAACCAGCGCGACGACGAACGCGTCGACGAAGACGTCGAGCATTGACCACCGGCCAATGAATTCCACCATGCGATACATGCGCGTGCTGTCATGTCCATTCTTTACGGAGCCGCGTTGCACTTGGATCAGCAGGTAGGCGAGCACGAGGAGCTTGCCGAGTGGGATCATCACGCTGGCGACGAGCACGATCAGCGCAAGCGGCCACGAGCCAGACGCGTAGAGGAAGATCACGCCACCCATGATCGTGTCCGACTCGGTCGATCCGAGCGCGGTGGTGGTGAGCACCGGAAGCGCATTCGCTGGTATGTAAAAGATCGCCGCGGCGATGACCAGCGCCCAGGTGTATTGGATCGAGTGATGCCGGCGCCAAGCGAGCGCGGTGCCGCAGCGCGGGCAATGTCCCGGGTTGGCGGCGTCAGCAGGACGCGACAGGAGTTGACAGGTCCTGCAGGAGAGGAGTCCCGCTTCGGCAGCGCTTAGAGCGACAGCGTTCATTACGCCGCCTCCTCAGTCTCGCTAATCGCCAGCGGCGGTGTGCCGTCCGCCCATTCGACCCGCTTCCACACCTCGCGCGGGTTAAACGTCACTTGGACAGCGGCGAGCAGAAATATGAACGCGCCTGCCGCATACATGCCGATGCCGGGAATCACGGTCGCGAGCTGTGCGATCTTGAACAGCGCTACAAGGATGCCGAGCATCATCACTTCGGTCATCGACCATGGCTCGAAGAAGTGCGCTGTGCGCAGCATCTCGCCGACCCAGCGCGGCGCCGGCGGTCGACGCACCGAGAGCAAAACGGTGAGCAGGAAGAGAAGATGACCTGCAGGCGCGATCACCGCGCAAAACGCGACAGCGACCGCGGTGATCTGGCTCCCCTGCTCCCACATCTCGAGCGCCCCGCCGAAGATGGTCGTGCTCGCCTCGCGGCCGACGGCCGAGAGTCCCATCAGCGGCATCGTGTTGGCAACGATGAAAGCGATGGTCGCGGCGATCGTGAAGACGAGCGGTAGGTGGAGCGGATCGGCGTGTCGTTGCGCGAGTGTTTCGCCGCAGCGCGCGCAGCGTGCTTTCCCACCTGGCGGAAGCGGCGGGATGTCTTGCAGCAGATCACAATCGCGGCAGGCGATCGTTTCCATCTTAGGGTTAATCTCCCCGTTAAAGCTTTGCGTCGACACCCGCTGCGCATCATGAGGCAGGCCGCAGGGCGGAGTCGCTTTTACCCCTGAGTCGGCGACGCAGTCAAGCGCTGCTCGTTATTCCGCCGCCTTTGGCACGGCAGCGGCCGGCGGGGCCGCCGCCGGCGCAGTCGCAGATGGCACGACCTCGACACGCAGCGGCTTGGCAAGGTCGAGACGAACGTCACGCTGTGGGAAGGCTATCTCGATGCCGACCTCGGCGAATCGCTTCTCGATCATGAAACGCAGATCGCTCAGAACCTGAAGAGAGTTGACGTTGGGCGCCAAATCCACCCAGAGGTAAAGCGAGAAGACGAGCGCGTTGTCGCCGAAGTCGGAAAAAATCACGTACGGCTCCGGATCGCCGAGCACCAGTCCATGTCGCTTGGCGCAGTCGCGCAGGATGTCCGCGACCTCGCGCACCGGCGACCCGTAGGCGACGCCGACCTTGAGCACGCGCCGCACCTTGCGGTCGCTGTGAGTCCAGTTGGTAACCTTGTTCTCGACCAGCGCTGAATTGGGGACGATCGTCTCCACGCCGTCGAAGCCCCGCACGGTCGACGAACGGAGGTTCACTTCGGTCACCGTGCCCGTGATGTTGTCCACGTCGACGATGTCGCCGACCTGCACCTGACGCTCCATGAGGACCAGCATCCCGCTGATGAAGTTCTTGATGATGGTCTGCGTGCCGAAGCCGACACCGATCGCGAGCGCACCGCCGAGGAAGGCGAACACGGTGAACGGAATGTGGGCGAGGTTGAGCGTGAGCAGCGCGAGAATCACGCCGGACAATGCGAGCACCCAGCGTTTCGTCGTACGCACGCGCGGCGCGTCGAAGCCTCGCTTGACCACACGCTTCTCGACACGGCGGGCGATCGCCGCGATCGCAAGGTAGCTCAGCAAAAACAATCCGATCGCGCCCACGCTCTTGCCGACGGTCACGCCGCGCTGGATCGTGACCGGCTGGCCGTCGATGACTGACGTATCCTCGACGTCGAACAGCTCGAAGTTCCAAACGCGCTGCAGCGTAGCGCGCACGACGAGCCAGGTATCGATCAACCTGGTGCCAAGGTCGCGCTGCGCTGCTGTCTTGTCCACGTCCCCAAGCCAGCGGTCGACGTGCGCAACCACCCCGCCGACCGTTTCCTGCAAGCGCTCGACCGAAAGCAGCGCTTCGCGGCGCGCGGCCAGCGCGTCCTGGTCGTAGCGCAATACGGCGGGCGTGATGTCGGGAGCGGAGAGCCGCGTCTCGACCTCGGAAAGCCGGGCTCGCGCTTGCCGCACTAGACTCTCGATATAATCCTTGTAGCGCTGTGCGCGCTGCTTGGCCTCGCGCAACTTGACCAGCGCGACCAACCTCTCCTCCGCGTCTCCGGCGGATGCTGTGTAACGCTCGCCCCACAGTGCGGATGTCGCCTCCCCGACGAGCTGCCGCCCGCGCAGCGCATCGATGCGATCGCGATCCGACGCCACTCGGGCTTCCGCGGCAAGGAGACGCGCTTCGGCGAGTGCCAGCTCGTTCTCGCTTGCCTTTTTATTTGCGCGCAGACGCTCGCCCGCCTGCTTGGCGAGGTCGCGCTCGCGCAAGCGCGCGTCGCGCTGAGTCTCGATGGCGATCAGGTCGCGGCGGACCTCGCCGAGCTGGTCGTCGATGCGTTGCCGCGCCTTGGCAAGATCGGCCTCGGTGAAGGTAGCTCCCGAAGTCGCGATGCTCACCTGCCGCCCGAGCAGAGCCAGCTCGGCGCGTCGCGACGCCAGATCGTCGTTGCGGAATCGCGTATGCAAGTCTACCGCTGCCACGGCGGCGGCCGCGGCTCGTCCTTTCATTCGCGCGAGGCTCCGGCGCCAGGCTTCGCGTGCCTTGTCTTCCGGTGCAGCGGCGGAAGCGAATGCCTCGTCGGCGCGCCGCAGCGCCTGTTCCGACTGCTTCAGCTCTTCCTGGGCGCGCTGTCCATCGACTTTGAGCTGCCCGAGCTCCCCTTCGAGCACGGCGATGCGGTCACGGGTAGCCGCTTCCTGATCGCGCAGATCATCCACCATCAGGATCGAATACGGCGGCGCCGAATCGAACCCGTGCCAGTCGCGCTCGCGCGCTTCGGCGTCCTTGCGTTCCGTGCGCGCACGCTCGATCTCGTTCAACGCGCGGAGCTGAATGTCGTACGCGGTGACGAGGCGAAATTCCGCATCGCGGAAATCGGAGGCTTCGCGCGGATCGATGCCCGGAGGCGGCTCCGTCGCGTGCTCGCTCTCGGCGCGCGCCTCGTCGAGGAGCTTCACAATGCGAGCTCGCCTCTGCTCGTTGCTCTCGGCGGCATCCGCCTTGGCAGGCGCCTCGGCCTTGGGCGGTGTTACGCCAGGGATGAGCGCTGCCTGCGCGAGGGCAGCGCTCGCGCAGAAGAGCGATAGTGCAGCCGCCAAAGCCAACAACACCCTCATCCCGCTCCCCCTCGGTCCGTCCGCGGCTGCGTTTCAAGGCGCAGCGCCGCAACGGACGCCGGGAAAGTATACCCGCAGGATCGTTCCGGGACTTCTTAAGTAGCGCGGCAGCGCGGTACACTAAACCGTTTTCGCCCCTTCGTCGTTCGAACTGCAAAGCCCTCCTGCTGTCAACTCCGTGTGGTAAGCCCGATGCTGGAACCTCGCCTGAGCGGAAGCGACGCGGCCAATCGCGCACCGGATCGCGACACGGTAGCTGCATTCCGCAACTCGATCGTCGACAAGCTCACCTACGTCGTCGGCAAGGACGCGAGCTACGCGCGCGAGCACGACTGGTTCATGGCCACCGCCTTCGCGGTGCGCGACCGCATCATCGATCGCTGGCGGGATGCCACCCGCAGGACCTATCGCGACGGCCGCAAGCGCGTCTACTACTTCTCGCTCGAGTTCCTGATCGGGCGCATGCTCTTCGACGCCCTGTGCAATCTGGGACTCACGGCGATCGCGCGCGAGGCGCTTAACGACCTCGGCGTGGATCTAGACCGGCTGCGCCGGCTCGAGCCCGACGCGGCGCTCGGGAACGGCGGACTCGGACGACTGGCGGCGTGCTTTATGGAGAGCATGGCGACGCTGGGCATCGCGGCGCACGGTTACGGCATCCGCTACGATCACGGCAGCTTCCGCCAGGTCATGCAGGATGGCTGGCAGCACGAGTGGCCGGAGGATTGGCTGACTTTCGGCAATCCGTGGGAGTTCGAGCGGCCCGAAGTCACGTACACGGTCGGTTTCGGCGGCAAAGTCGAGGAGACTGGAGGCTTCGACGGCGCGAAGCGTTCAGTCTGGCGCGCCGAGGAAATGGTCACTGCAGTCGCCTTCGACACGCCGATCGTCGGCTGGCATGCCACGCACGTCAACGCGCTGCGGCTGTGGTCGGCGCGCGCCGCCGATCCGCTCGACCTCGACGAGTTCAACCGCGGCGAGCACGTCGGAGCGCTCTCCGACCGCGTGCGGTTGGAAGCGATCTCGCGTGTCCTCTACCCGAGCGCGGACACGCCGGCCGGTCAGGAGCTGAGGCTGCGCCAGGAATTCTTCTTCGCCTCGGCCTCGCTGCAGGACCTGCTGCGCCGGCACAAGCAGCAGCACGGCGAGCTTTCCTCGCTCGCGGACCACGCGGCGATCCAGCTGAACGATACGCATCCTGCGATCGCGATTCCGGAGCTGATGCGACTGCTGACCGACGAGCACGGAATGCCCTGGGATCTGGCATGGAACATCGCGACCTCGATGTTCAACTACACCAATCACACGCTGCTGCCGGAAGCACTGGAGAGCTGGAGCGTGGAATTGCTCGAGCGGCTGCTGCCGCGGCACATGCAGATCATCTATCACATCAATGCCCAGCATCTTGAAGCGCAGGCCAAGCGCGGCAACGGCAAGCTCGCGCCCGTTTCGCTGGTCGAGGAGAACGGTGACCGACGGGTGCGCATGGGGCATCTCGCCTTCATCGGGTCGCGGCGCGTGAACGGCGTCTCGGCGCTGCACACCGAACTGATGAAGAGCACCGTGTTCCGCGACCTGCACGCGCTCTATCCCGATCGCATCGTCAACAAGACCAACGGCATCACCTTCCGGCGCTGGTTGTTCCAGACCAATCCGAAGCTCACGGGACTGCTCATTGACACGGTCGGGCCGCGCGTGCTCGACGACATCGACGCGATCGAGGCGCTCGCCTCGCGTGCCGAGGACTCCGAAGTAGTCGACCGTTTCGCCGCGATGCGCCGAATGAACCGCCTCGCGCTCGCGCGGCTCATCGCCGAGCGAACCGGCGTCAGCGTGGATCCCGACGCGCTCTTCGACGTGCAAATCAAGCGCATCCACGAATACAAGCGGCAGCTGCTCAATCTGCTGGAGACGGTTGCGCTGTATCACGCGATGCGCGCGCAGCCGAACCGGGACTGGGTGCCGCGAGTGAAGATCTTCGCCGGCAAGGCGGCGGCGGCATACCTGCGCGCGAAGCTGATCGTGAAACTAACCAACGACGTCGCGCGCGTGGTCAACGCCGATCCGGCGGTGAGCAGGCTGCTCAAGGTCGTCTTCATTCCGAACTACAACGTGAGCCTTGCCGAAGCGGTGATTCCGGCCGCGGATCTCTCGGAGCAGATCTCGACCGCGGGGATGGAAGCCTCGGGCACAGGCAACATGAAGCTCGCCTTGAACGGCGCGATAACGATCGGCACGCTCGACGGCGCCAACATCGAGATTCGCGAGCGCGTCGGCGTCGAGAATCTGTTCATTTTCGGATTGACCGCAGATGAGGTCGCGAAGCGGCGTGCCAAGGGACTCGCAGCGGCCGATGTCATCGCGGCATCGCCCGCGCTTTCGACTGCGATCAAGGCCATCGAATCGGGCGAGTTCTCGCCGGACGATCGCGGCCGGTACGCCAGCCTCGTCGCGGACCTGCGCGAGCGCGACTATTTCATGGTCTGCGCGGACTTCGAAGCTTACGCCGCGGCCCAGCGAGCGGCCGACGCTTTGTGGCGCGATCGCGCGGCATGGTGGCGGAGCGCGATCCTCAACACCGCGCGGGTCGGATGGTTCTCCTCCGATCGCGCGATTCGCGAGTACGCAGCAGAGATCTGGCGCGTTTAGTCAGGCTACCCGGCGAGTCGGCGTCTGGGGCGCGAACAGCCGCTCCATCTCGCGGCGTATCCGATACGCAGCAAGCGTCTCGTCGATCGCCACATCAGCCCATGTGAGCGATTGTCCCTGCGCGACGGCGCGCACGAGCTTGACGCCGTGCGCAAGCCCGAGGGGCAACCCGCCGAGCGCGAGCGATTTCTGCGCCGGGAAGATCTTGCCCCACACCGTGTAGCCGCCCTCGCCGTCGAGCGTTTCGCCGGGATGGAGATCGCGCTTCGCCGTCGCGACGACGTCGGCGTTGAATCCAATCGCGCTGCCGGTCGGCTCGCCGCGTAATCCCACTGACGCGACGGAGATCCCGACTTCCAATCCTATCAGGTGCCAGCGCTTGTACATGCACGCGTAACGTCCGGAGGGATCAGTGCGAACCATGTACTCCTGGAAGCAGTTGCGGATGTACTGGGTGTCCCCTTCGAACACGACGAAAACGCCGAAGCGGATGTCGTAACCGATCGGCGTCCCGTCGCGCGCGAGCGACGAGATCACCTCGACCTGTCCTTTCTGATGCAGCACTCCGCCTTCCGCGCGTGGACGGCACACTGAAGGAATCTCATCGATCGACGCCGGAGGATAGGAAAGCCCGTCCGGTGGAGCGGCGAGCCCTGTAGCGTTGCACACCGCGGTGCATTCGATCGCCGGTTTCGAGCCGTCGAGAAACGAGTTGAACATCTTCGAATTGAGCCCGCCGATCTTCGCCTGCTCGGGCGTAAGCCCGTAGTGTCCCCAGACCGTCTCTGGTGTCGACTGCGCGAAATGCGGCATCCATTTGTGACCTCGGCCTGCCGACACGACTTCAAATCCCGCGGCGCGCGCCCAATCGACGAGATCGCAGATCAATGCCGGCTGATCGCCGTAGGCGAGGCTGTAGACGACGCCGGCTTCGGCCGCCTTGCGCGCGAGGAGAGCACCGCAGAAAGCATCCGCTTCGACCGTGACGTTGACGACGTGCTTGCCGTTGCGAAATGCTTCGAGGCAATGTTCGACCGCGGCGATCGGATTGCCCGTGCACTCGACCACGATGTCGATCTTCGGATGGCGGACGAGCGCTTGCCAGTCTTCTTTGACGTGCGTCGTCCCTTTCGCCAGCGCATCGTCGAGCGAAGACGCTGCGAACCGCTCCGCCTTCCAGCCGACCCGCTCGAGGTTGGCGCGCGCAGTCGCCGGCACGAGATCGGCGATGCCCGCGAGATGCACCCCGGTCGTTTTGGGGATCTGCGCGAGATACATCGCGCCAAACTTGCCGGCGCCGATCAATCCGACACGTAGCGGATTCCTTTCGGCAGCGCGCTGCTGCAGCTTGGCGTAGAGGGTCATCCGATTTTCCCCCTCCGAGGGCGGGATCAGGGTGAAAAAAGGTTTCGTTCCAATGACAATCTTACGCCGCGTTGACAGGCGCGGGCCGCCGCGCGACTATCCGGCCGCGTCGTCGACCTCGGGCCCCGCATGCATCCCTGGCAAGCTTTGGCAGTCGGCACCGTGATCCTTCTCAGCGCATGCTCAACGATGACCGCGCGCACTGCGGCCGAATACGATCGCGGCAGCTCGGCGGAAGCGAAGTTTCAGACCGATGCCGCAGGTTGCGCGAAGGAGGCCGAAGCGCACCAGAAGGAGTTCGGCTACGGCGAGTTCGATCTCCTGCGCGGACCCTACAACCGGCTCTACGACGCCTGCATGCGCTCGCACGGCTATCAGCTCAAGCCGAAGCCGTAACGATGAGAGCGGACGAGATAATGGCGATTGACATCTTTTGCCTTTATTCGCTCCAGGCGCGAATGCGCCGGGAGAAATCGGGTGCGGTGTCCGCAGCCTTCGCCCGAGCGTTGACATGGGCCCGGCGCTGCAGTTCATCGAACGACAGGCCCATGTCCTCCAGTCTTCCTTGTTCGTACATATACTCCGGCACGTAGCCACTCGCGAGAATCTTCCAGCTCAACGGAGGATGCCCAGGGTTTACGCGAGCGTTCATCCAGATGTTGGTCGTGCAGTTGGTAGTGAGCGTGTTGTAGAACTCCGGCTGCGTCCTTAGAGCGTCCATCTGCTCCATGTACTGCATGAAGAGCCTCCGCGCGGCCTCGAGCGAGCCCCTGACACGGTAGACATAAACGTCCTCCGGGGGATCTCGGCGATAGTTGGTGCGCAGGCGAATCACGTCTCGCTCGTCTGCCGCGACGTAGACGAGCTCGTACTGCCGGAAGAAACCTCTGAGCGTGGAATACGCTTTCCCCTTCGACTTGCGCACTTCGATGGAAATCGCCAGGTAGTGATCGCCGGTGAACCCGAAGCTCAGGAACACATGGGCAATGGCCGGGCCCATCCAGTAGGAGGTCACGATGTCGACCGATCGCAGTTCCCGCAAGTCGAAGGTCTTGTCGTAGTAAGCGACCGTATAGTCGCTCTCGCTCCTGTAGTCGAAGTTGCGAATGTTGTGGACGGTGACAAGATCACCGGCGAAGGTGGCGTAGGGCAGAACCGCCACGTCCGGCTGCCAATCGCGTTCGTTGGTCGGCTCGATGCTCGTCCAGAAAGCGATAACCGCGGCGCATAGCACGGCGAAGGCGCCCATTGCGCGCCAGCGCCAGCGGCGTATGAAGACCGCAATCAGGATCGCCACGGACGCCAGGCAGAGCGCAACGACCAGCGCGGCTCGGACTATTTCGTTGCCCGGCCCCGCCAGTGCAAGCAGCAGCGCGCCCCAGATGCCCATCACCAGTACGAGCAAGGCCAGCGCGGCGAGCCCGATGCCCAGGCCGACTCGAGCGAGCAATCCCTGGACAGGCGTCTCGTTCATGATGTGCCCAGGCCACCGGAGGAACCGCGCTTATCGCTGGAACACGATCGCGGAGCTGGTGACGGTTTCACGCAACAGGAGCCATGACATTAGCTAGTATGCTAGCCGAGGCCTTGATTTTCGTCAGACAACTCACCGCTCCGAGGTTCTCATCGCGGTCGTTCTTCGTCAACTATCGCGCGGACGTGCGCATTTGCCAACGGTGCGCAGCGATGGCATCGGCGAGCATCTCGATTGATAACGCTAGTATGTCGCGAATTTTTGGGTGTAAGGTTCCGCGTCTGGTCTTCGCCGCCAGAAGCAGCCGGTGGTCATCTTCCGGAGTCCCGAACCATGCGCGTGAATTCGTTTGCGGCTGCATCGGCCTTCGCAATGCTGGTCATGTATCTGCCAGTGATGGCGGCGGACGCGCCTCCGCCGATATTAACGACTTCTCCTCGGATCGGGCTGGCGCTCTCCGGCGGCGGCGCGCGCGGCATCGCGCATGTCGGCGTGCTCAAGGTCCTCGAGGAGATGCGCGTGCCGATCAGCTGCGTGACCGGCACCAGCATGGGGGCGATCGTCGGCGCGACTTTCGCAGCGGGCCGGACCCCCGAGGAGATGGAGAAGCTCGTCCTCGGTGCCGACTGGGACGAGGTATTCCGGGACAAGCCTCCGCGCGACGAAATCGCCGTCCGCCGAAAGGTCGACGACTACAAGACGCTCTTCGCGCCGGAATTCGGCGTCAAGGACGGCGGGCTCG
>DATKJP010000220.1:0-16188 GCA_035543635.1 Casimicrobiaceae bacterium | reverse complement strand
CGTGATCGAGAAGTTCTACGAGATCACGAAAGGCGACGCCTTCGTAACCTCCGACGTCGGGCAGCACCAGATGTGGGTTGCGCAGTACTACAAGTTCGACAAGCCGCGGCGCTGGATCAATTCGGGGGGCCTGGGCACGATGGGCTTCGGACTGCCGGCAGCGATGGGCGTGCAGCTCGTCAACCCGGGCGCGACCGTGGCCTGCGTCACAGGTGAGGCGTCGATCCAGATGTGCCTGCAGGAGCTGTCGACCTGCAGGCAGTATCACCTGCCGATCAAGATCGTGAACTTGAACAATCGCTACATGGGCATGGTGCGGCAGTGGCAGGAGTTCTTCTACGGCAATCGCTACGCCGAGTCGTACATGGATGCGCTGCCGGACTTCGTGAAGCTGGCGGAGGCCTACGGGCACGTCGGGATCAAGGTCGAGAAGCCGGGCGACGTGGACGGCGCGCTCAAGGAGGCGTTCAAGCAGAAGCAGCGGCTCGTCTTTCTCGACTTCATCACCGACCAGACCGAGAACGTGTTCCCGATGGTTCCCGGCGGAAAGGGGCTGACCGAGATGATCCTGGCGGAGGAGTTATGAGGCACATCCTCTCCATCCTGGTCGAGAACGAAGCGGGCGCGCTGTCGCGCATTTCCGGGCTCTTCTCCGCGCGCGGCTACAATATCGAGTCGCTGACGGTCGCGCCGACCGAGGACGAAACGATGTCGCGCATGACCATCGTCACGGCGGGCTCGGACGACGTGATCGAGCAGATCACCAAGCAGTTGAACAAGCTGGTCGAGGTGGTCAAGGTGGTCGATTTGACCGAAGGCAACCACATCGAGCGCGAGCTGATGCTGGTGAAAGTGCGAGCCTCGGGCAAGGATCGCGACGAGATGAAGCGACTCGCGGACATCTTCCGCGGCCGCATCCTCGACGTGACCGACAAGAGCTACACGATCGAGCTCACCGGTCCGGGCGAGAAGCTCGACGCGTTTCTGCAGGCGCTCGAGCCGGGAATGATTCTGGAGACCGTGCGCACCGGTGCTTCGGGTATCGGCCGCGGCGAGCGGGTGCTGCGGATCTAGCAAGCGAACGGAGAGAACCATGAAGGTCTACTACGAAAAGGACGCCGACCTCTCGCTTATCAAGGGTAAAAAGGTCACGATCGTCGGCTACGGCTCGCAGGGTCATGCACGCCCTCAATCTCAATGATTCGGGCGTAAAGGTGACGGTTGGCCTCCGTCCCGGCGGTGCGTCGTGGGACAAGGCGAAGAAAGCGGGGCTCAAGGTCGCGGCCGTGGCCGCGGCGGTCAAGGGCGCGGATCTCGTGATGATGCTGATGCCCGACGAGCATATCGCGCAGGTGTACCGCGAGGACGTCGAGCCCAACATCAAGAAGGGCGCCACGCTCGCTTTCGCGCATGGCTTCAACATTCATTACGGACAGGTGGTGCCGCGAGCCGACCTCGACGTGGTGATGATCGCGCCGAAGGCGCCGGGGCATACCGTACGCTCCACCTACGTGCAGGGCGGCGGCACGCCGATGCTGATCGCAGTACATCAGGACGTGAGCCGCAAGGCGCGCGATCTCGCGCTTTCGTACGCGGCGGCGATCGGTGGTGCGCGCGCCGGCGTGATCGAGACCTCGTTCCGCGAGGAGACCGAGACGGATCTATTCGGCGAACAAACCGTGCTGTGTGGCGGTTGCGTGGAGTTGGTGAAGACGGCATTCGAGGTCCTTGTCGAGGCCGGTTATGCGCCGGAGATGGCTTATTTCGAATGCCTGCACGAATTGAAACTCATCGTCGATCTCATGTACGAGGGCGGCATCGGCAACATGAACTACGGCATATCCAACAATGCCGAGTATGGCGAATACGTCACCGGTCCGCTCATCATCAACGCCGCGACCAAGGACGCGATGCGCGCGGCGCTCGCGCGCATCCAGAGCGGCGAATACGCGCGAAGCTTCATTCTCGAGAACCGCGCAGGAGCGCCGACGCTGCTGTCGCGGCGCCGGATGACCGCGCAACATCCGATCGAGCAGGTGGGTGGCAAGCTGCGGGAGATGATGCCGTGGATCAAGCGCAACAAGCTCGTCGACCAATCGCGGAACTAACGCCGTCCCGCGAACGCGGCTGGGTCGGCCTCATCGTTCTCCTGCTCGCGCTGGTGATCGTGGCCGTGCTCGCGCAGACGGTATTGAAAAGCTACGGAATGCTCGGTGCCGGCGCTCCCGTGAAGGCGCAGACTCGAGGACCAGGTCCAGCCGCTTCCGCCTCGCCGGATACGGCCGCTGCGCCTGCGCCGATGACGCCGATCGAGCGGGCGCGCGGTGTGGAGCAGACGGTGAAGCAGGGCGAGGAAGACATGTCGAAGCGCATCGACGAGCAGACGAAGTAGATCCGCTGGCAGTGCGTCATGGCCGCCGTCGACTATCCGCATCCGATCATCGCTCGCGAAGGCTGGTTCTTCGTCGGCCTGGCACTTCTCGTCGCCGCGGCTCTGACCCTGCTCGGATGGTGGCTCCTCGCCATCCTCGCCTGGGCGGCGGTGCTGTTCATCGTGCAGTTCTTCCGTGACCCCGCGCGAGCTGCCCCCGACAACCCGAAGGCGGTGCTCTCGCCCGCCGACGGTCGGGTGGTCGCCGTCGAGCGCACGCGCGACAGCTATCTCGAGCGCGACGCGCTTAAGATCAGCGTGTTCATGAACGTCTTCAACGTCCATTCGAACCGAAGCCCCGTCGACGGCACGGTGAAGAGCAAGTGGTATCACACCGGAAGCTTTCTCAACGCTTCGCTCGACAAGGCCTCGCTCGAGAACGAGCGCTGCGCACTGCACATCGCCAGCGCGCCGGGGCATGACGTGACCTGTGTTCAGATCGCCGGGCTCGTCGCGCGGCGGGTGCTCTGCTACGCGGGCCAGGGCGATCGGCTCGTGCGCGGACAGCGCTACGGCTTCATCCGTTTCGGCTCGAGGGTGGATATCTATCTCCCTCCGGGCGCGTCGCCCCGAGTGGCGATCGGCGACAAGGTCTACGCGACGTCCAGCACCATCGCCGAGCTGACTTGATTAGACCGTCGCTTTGACGGCGACGTGCTAAGCTTTCCTCATGGGGGATTTCCAGCAGGAGCGGGCGCTGCTCAAGAACCGCATCCGGCGCCGCGGCATCTACCTGCTTCCAAACCTGTTCACGACGGCGGCTCTCTTCGCCGGTTTCTACTCGATCGTTCAGGCGATGAACGGACGCTTCGATCAGGCCGCCATCGGCATCTTCGTAGCCATGGTGCTCGATGGCCTCGACGGACGCGTCGCGCGGCTCACCAAGACCCAGAGCGCCTTCGGCGCGGAGTACGACAGTCTTTCGGACATGGTGTGTTTCGGCGCGGCGCCGGCGTTGGTCGTCTACGAGTGGGCACTTCTGGGCATGGGCAAGTGGGGCTGGGGCGCCGCATTCCTATACTGCGTATGCGCAGCGCTGCGCCTCGCTCGCTTCAACACCATGCTCGAAGTCGCAGACAAGCGCTACTTCCAGGGACTGCCGAGTCCTGCCGCCGCGGCGCTGGTGGCCGGCTTCGTATGGATTCTCGACGATGCTGCAATCAACCCGGAAAGCACCGGCATTCGCTGGCTGGCATGGGTCGTTACCGTGTTCGCGGGGCTGACAATGGTCAGCAGCTTCAAGTATTACAGCTTCAAGACGATCAACCTGCGCCGCAGCGTTTCGTTCGTTGTCGTCTTTCTGATCGCGCTGTTCTTCGTGCTCGTCAGCCAATACCCCGCGATCGTGCTCTTCGGTTGTTTCGTCGCCTACGCGTTCTCCGGATACTTCTGGTCGGCGTGGCTTGCGCTCAGACGGCGCGGCCAGAAGTCTGACCGGTCCTCGTAGCTCGCCACATGCAACCGCGCTGGCTGCTGCTTACGCTCCTTTGCGTCGTGTTGCTGGCCATCGGACAAATGCTGTTCAAGTCCGCCGCCAGCCAATGGCGCATCGATGGGTGGTCATGGTCGAGTCTGCACACGCTCCTTTCGCCCGCCTTCTTCGGCGGGCTCATGCTGTACGCGTTGGTGACAGTCCTCTGGCTAGTCGTTCTGCGTGCAGTGCCGTTGTCGATCGCCTTTCCTATCTACGCGCTGACCTTTCTCCTCGTTCCGCTGATGGCCCACTTTGTCTGGGGTGAGCCACTCGCGGTCAGAACTCTCCTCGGGGGCGCTCTCATCATTGCTGGCGTGATCATCTCCGTATATTGATGCCGAGTACCTCCGCGCGCGTCGCCGTGGTAATCCCGTGCTATCGGGTTAGAGCCCAAATATTGAGTGTTCTCGACGGGATTGGTCCGGAAGTCGAGCGCATCTTCGTAGTCGACGATGCATGCCCGGAGGCCACCGGCGCTTTGGTCGAGGAGAGCTGCACTGACCCGCGTGTACATGTCATCGGTCACATCACTAATCAGGGAGTGGGCGGCGCTGTCATTACGGGCTACCGTGCCGCTCTGTCCGAGGGAGCCGACGTCGTGATAAAGATCGACGGCGATGGTCAGATGGATCCGGCATTGATCACGCGGTTCCTGCGCCCGCTTCTCGCCGGCCACGCCGACTACGCGAAGGGCAATCGGTTCTACGATCTTTCCTTCGTCCGCTCGATGCCGAAGCTGCGATTGCTCGGCAACGCGTTGTTGTCACTGGTCAACAAGTTGTCGAGCGGCTACTGGGACATCATGGATCCCACGAACGGATACACCGCGATTCATCGTACGGCGCTCTCGGCGCTGCCGCTGGACAAGCTCGATCGCGGCTATTTCTTCGAATCGGACATGCTGTTTCGGCTCTACACACTCCGAGCGGTAGTCCGCGACATTCCCATGCCAGCACGCTACGGAGCGGAGACGAGCAATATGAGCGTGGGGCGGATTGCGGCCGCATTCCCAGGCAAGTACGTGCGCGCTGCCCTGAAGCGTGTGTTCTACGCGTACTTCTTGAGGGACTTCAATGCGGGGACACTCCAGCTCGCGCTCGGCGTGCTTGTAGGTGCGATCGGGGCGGCCTTCGGGGCCGTGAAATGGATCCAATCCGCGGCGAGCGGGCTGCCGGCGACCTCGGGTGAAGTCATGCTCGCAGCGCTACCCGTACTGGTCGGTATCCAGCTGCTGCTTGGCGCGCTCAACTTCGACGTCCAGAACGTTCCCCGAGACCCGCTGCAAAACGAGCGCCTGCGCAGTGTGCAATAGCGCAGATGCGTGCGCTCCGCCTCCCCTCGCGCTGCGTCAGCTGTCCCGTGTGCGAGTCGGCGATGCGCGCATCCAGACGCGATTGGGCATTCGCGTGCCCGGCTTGCGGCTATCTCGCTTCGAGCCTCGTAGCGAACCTTGATGTCCAAGCGATGCCGCAGATCGATGAAGAACGGCGGGAGTCAGCCCTCGCGGAACTTCGCCTGCAGAACTTCGAGCGCGTGCTTGACCGTATCGGGGCGATCACAGGTCCCGGGCAGCGAAGGCTCCTCGACGTCGGGTGCGGACATGGGTGGTTCCTCGACGCGGCGGCGAGCCGCGGTTTCGACGTGGCGGGTGTGGAACCCGACGCCGCGATGGCACTGCGTTCCCGCAACAAAGGACACTTCGTCTACGGTGGACCCTTTCCCGAAGCGCTTGCGGGGGACCAGAGCTTCGACATCATCACCTTCAATGATGTCTTCGAGCACCTGGCCGAGCCGAGGGAGGCTCTTGCCTCGTGCGGACGCCTGCTTCGAGCGAACGGTGTGGTCGTATTGAATCTCCCCAGCAGCCAAGGCGCTCTGTTTCAGATCGTCTCGATGCTCGATAGAAGCGGCATCAAGGGACCCTATGAGCGAATTTGGCAGAAGAATTTCCCGTCGCCGCACCTGAGCTACTTTCATGAGGCCGCGCTGGCGAGACTCGCCGCCAGGGAGAACTTCGTCGAGCTGTATCGGGGAACGCTCCCTTCGCTCCAGCACGCGGGACTGTGGGCCCGGCTCCGCTATGATCGTGAGTCCTCCATTGGCGCCGCGTCCGTGGCATGGGTCGGTATCATGCTTATTTCGCCCATTCTTCCGTTGTTGCCCGCCGACATCTCGCTGCAGGTCTTTCGGCAGCGCGCGTAGCTAACCCGTTCGCGTTACCGAGCGGTTGGATCGATCGTGGCGACCACGCGGCCGCCGAAGCTGAAGACCGGGATCGTGTAGCGGTCGCGGAAGGCCCCCATTGCGGGAGGGTCGCGGTCCCACTCGCGCGTCCAGAGCACGGCGTGCGTAAGACGGAAGCGCCGGGTCAATTCGAGCACTTCCTCCGGCGTCGATGCCTTCAATAACGGCGCGTAGAGCTCGACGTCATGCCAGTTTGCTGCGCGCGAATAACCGAGATAACCGGATTCGCCGGGTAGACCCATGAGGAAGAAACCGACTCGGGCCGACGGCAACGCGACGTTGAGATAATCGGCAATGGTACGGTCGGGAAGGAAGGTATTGATGTAGTCGCTGCGCGCATGACCGTCGACGCCGCAGCTAAGGCATAGCTGCTGATTGGGCCAGCTTGCCGCATACATGAAACGCAGGTTGAGCATGCACAGCAAGGCCACGCTTGCTATAAGCATCGCGCGAATGCGAGGTCCGCGCACAAAATCATCGAGCGCCCAGGCCGCGAGCACTGCGAAAAGCATCAGGAACGGCAAAAGGTATCGCAGGTAGGACTGCTGTGAGAACACTACGACGAAGAAGAACGCGGCGAGCCCGGCGCACAGCCATTGCACGATGCTCCGGCGTCGAAACGCGAAGCCGAGCGCGAAGATCGGAAGCAGCAGCAGCCATTGGAAGCCGGCGGCGCCGTCTTCACCCTCGATGAAACGCCCGCTCGACAGGAAGATGTCGTAGAGGCTTGCCGGTCCCAGTGCAGTCTGGTAACGCGGATTGACCAGCGAGGCCGTCGTATCGAAGAGCGGCGAACGGAAAATCGCGTTCATGAATGGAAAGACGGGATTGCCGGTTCGAATCCAGGCGTTTGCGTACGGCCATGCCGCCAGCAGCACTGCAAGTCCGATCAGCGTCCAGGCTGAGCCTCCGATAGCGCGGCGCCCAGCGGTGCGCGCCATGACGAAAACGAGTGCCAATGCGAGCGGTAATATCCAGACGATAGCGATGGCCTTGGTCAGCATGGCGCCGGCCGCGAGCAGGGCGTAGGCGGCAAGGTCCGAGGAGGACCGCGTGTGCGCAAAGTTGATGGCGGCCAACAGTGCGGCCAGCAGAAATGCGGTCCAGAGACTGTCGACGTAGAGCGTTGCGGTCTCCAGATAGGCGAGCGGCATCGAGGCGACCAAACAAACACTCGCCAGCGCAATCTCGCGATGCGCGTACTTGGCCACGAGCTCGTAAACGACACGGCAAGCGACGAGGCCAAAGGCGAAATTGAGCAGCCGCGCCGCGTCCTCACCGCCCAGGACGAAAGCCGCGGCGTAACCCAAGTCCGCTCCGAGCGGCATTACGGCCCAGGCGTGGCGCAGCACATCGAAGTTCCACCGGTGCCGATCCGCAAGCAGCCGGGCGAACTGCAGGTGCATGGCGTTGGCGTCGTGTCCGACATCGGGTTTGGCGACCACGAAGACGTGCATCACGACGATGACGCAAAGAAGCGTGAGCCAGGCGATCTCGGTTTTGCCCGACGCTTTCTCCGGGCTTGCGAGCGCACGCCACAGAGACCGCACGGCGGCGCGTGCACGACCCTGGAAGACAACCGGAGTCAGCAGCAGCACGAGCGCATAGACTGGCGCGTAGTGGAGCTTAAGCGAAGCCGTGAGACTCATGGCACCGAGCCAGACACTGCAGCCGACCAAGAGCGGAATCGTCATCGACTCGCCCGCCGAGCTCGTCACTCGTGCAGCGACGCGGCCAAGCAACCAGTCTCCGACCACGTAGCTGTTGAGCATCATCAGCGCGACGAGGAAGACCGCTCCCGGCGTGAGCAGCGCAGACGCGACGAGCAAGGTTCCCAACACCGCGATCGCTCGCGCGGCGCGCCGCCACATGATGAAAAGCGCGCCGAACACTACGAAGCTGACGGCGATTGCGGCGCCGGGCTCGATGAAATCGTATTTGGGAACCGGGAGCCGGGTGGCTACGAGCAGCGCATGGGCGGCGAGCGCGACGACGACCAGCACACCAAGCACGCGCGAGATGCGCGGCGACTGAGGTTCAACCGAGTCGTGGTCGGCCGGGCGGGTTGCCATGAGCGAGCCCCGGTGGACGCGAGGACCCGCGTCGGTTGCAAAGGCGCATGTCGGCGAGAAGAGTCGTGGCGCATTATAGGGTAGCAACGGCTGCGGCTGATGTTGCATGGCGCAGCGAATCCCGTTATAGTCGTTCCCGATGAGCAGCATGGACACGCTTCCGCGCCTTCCCTTGTCCGCCCTCCTCGGCGGGCTGCTGCTGCGCCCCGCGCGCAGATAACTCACACCCACATCTTGCAGTATCCGGTCCTGCCCGAAACGAGGGCGGGAAGATTGCCGTTCGATAGAGCTTGCAGGAGCCGATCATGTCCGACCGATTGATCATTTTCGATACCACCTTGCGCGACGGCGAGCAGAGTCCCGGCGCATCGATGACGCGCGAAGAGAAGATGCGCATCGCGAAGCAACTGGAGCGGCTGAAGGTCGACGTCATCGAGGCGGGATTCCCCGCGTCGTCGAACGGTGATTTCGAAGCGGTGCGCGCGATCGCCAAGGCGATCAAGGACAGCACGGTGTGCGGGCTCGCGCGCGCCAACGAGAGCGACGTGCGCCGCGCGGGCGACGCGCTGAAGGGTGCCGCGTCGGGCCGCATTCATACCTTCATCGCCAGCTCGCCGATCCACATGCAGATGAAGCTGCGCATGATGCCGGAGGAAGTGCTGGCGCAGGCGGTGAGGGCGGTGAAGTGGGCCTGCGAATACACCGACAACGTCGAGTTCTCGCCTGAAGACGCAGGGCGGTCGGAACCCGACTTTCTGTGTCGCTTGCTCGAAGCGGCGATCAAGGCGGGCGCGACGACGGTCAACATTCCCGACACGGTCGGCTACACGACGCCGTGGCAGTTCGGAGCGCTGATCAAGACGCTGCGCGAGCGCGTGCCCAATTCGGACAAGGCAGTGTGGTCGGTGCATTGCCACAACGACCTCGGCATGGCGGTGGCGAATTCGCTCTCCGCCGTGATGCACGGCGTGCGCCAGGTCGAATGCACGATCAACGGCCTGGGGGAGCGTGCCGGCAACGCTTCGCTGGAAGAAATCGTGATGGCGGTGAGGACGCGCAAGGACGTCTTTCCCTGCACGACGCGGATCGACACCACGCAGATCGTTCCGGCATCGAAGCTCGTGTCGGGCATCACCGGTTTTCCCGTGCAGCCGAACAAGGCGATCGTGGGGGCGAATGCCTTCGCGCACGAGTCCGGCATCCATCAGGACGGCGTGCTGAAGCATCGCGAGACCTACGAGATCATGCGCGCCGAGGACGTGGGCTGGAACGCCAACAAGCTGGTGCTCGGCAAGCTCTCGGGACGCAACGCGTTCAAGACGCGTCTCGCCGAGCTGGGCATCGACCTCGGCAGCGAGGAGGCGCTCAACCACGCCTTCGCGCGCTTCAAGGATCTCGCCGACAAGAAGGGTGAAGTCTTCGATGAGGACCTGCACGCGCTCGCCTCCGACGAGCAGATCACGCCCGAGCGCGAGCACTACAAGCTGGTGTCGCTCAAGGTCGTCTCCGAAACGGGCGAGATTCCGCATGCGGCCGTCACGCTGGGCGTGGGTGACGCCGAGCACAGCGTGCAGACGCGCGGCGACGGCCCGATCGACGCGACTTTCCGGGCCATCGAGCTGATGGCGCATTCGAAGGCGAAAATGCTGCTCTATTCGGTCAACGCGATCACCATCGGGACCGACGCGCAGGGCGAGGTCACGGTGCGGCTGGAGAAAAGCGGGCGCATCGTCAACGGGCTGGGCGCCGATACCGACATTCTGGTGGCTTCGGCGAAGGCCTACATCAACGCGCTGAACAAGCTGCACAGCAAGGAGCAGCGACTGAATCCGCAGCTGGCGGCTTAGTTCGGGGTGCGGGTGAGCAACGCGATCGACGCCGGCGAGCAGGAAACGCTGCCGCCGGCGGTCGAGGTCTCCGGCGCGCTCCTTCCCGTTTGGCCGGAGGCGCAGAAGACGGAGGCCCTGTCCGCGCGGCTCGCGGCGATCACGCTATTCGCCGACTGGGATTCGTATCACCCGGCGCTCGTCGAAGCGACGCTCACCGCCGAGCGGAATCCGCAATTGCGCGATCCGATCTTTCGCGGCGGCTGCGGCGTGAAGGTGCGCCGCATCACCGAGTGGAACGCGCCGGCCGCGGCGCTCATTCACGCGCGTGCGCTCATTTTCGCGCACCGCACGCTGTCGCGCCGCGCGGTCTTCGCCGACGACAGCTGGGCGAGCGTCTACCGCGCCGGCGACTATTGCATGCCGCACAGCCATCTGCGCGCCAACGTCTCCATCGTCTACATGCTCGATCCGGGCGATGGAGATCCCGGGGACAGCATGGCCGGGCGCTTCTGCTTCGCCGACCCGCGCATCGACGCCTGCTGTCCTGACGAGCCCGGGCGCGTGACGCGGCATCTGATGCCCAATCTCACTCCCGGCACCATGCTGATCTTCGCCAGCGACTATCTGCACAGCGTCAATCCGTATAACGGCCACCGGCCGCGCATCACGCTTTCCTGGAACATCACCCTCGAGCGGCTCAAGGGTCGCGCCGGCGACGGCTGGCGCATGTAGGGCTCACTCCGACACAGGGAACGCAGTCGCCTCGGGACGGGTCCGTCCCCTTGACGGACGACTGCGCTTTCCTGTTATGATTGATGCACCGCAGCAATACCGGCTGAAACCGGATTCCCCGGGCCTACCCGGCCCATCGACCGGCACGGTCGGCGGGCGCTCGAAAGCGCTCACGCCGATCGGTGTTGCCTGCACGCCCAACGCCGAAGAAAGACCGCTCATGACTGCAAGACCTTCGCTGTCCACGCCCCAGTACGGGCCGGGAATCGATGTCTCAGCCCGCATCACGCCCGAGTACGCCGAGATACTGACGCCGGATGCCGTCGCTTTTGCTGCGAAACTGCAACGCGCCTTCGGCGGCCGTCGCGCCGAGCTTCTCGCTCGCCGCGCCGCGCGCCAGCGCGAGTTCGACGCCGGAAAGCTGCCGGACTTTCTCTCCGAGACGCGCGCCGTGCGCGAAGCCGACTGGACTTGCGCGACGGTGCCCGCCGACATCGAGGACCGCCGCGTCGAGATCACCGGCCCCGTCGATCGCAAGATGATCATCAACGCGCTCAATTCCGGCGCCAAGGTGTTCATGGCCGACTTCGAGGACGCCAACACGCCGAAGTGGGACAACAATATCCAGGGGCACATCAACCTGCGCGACGCGATTCGCCGTCGCATCGACTACGTCACGCCCGAAGGCAAGGAATACAAGCTGAACGAAAAGGTCGCCACGCTGTTCGTTCGCCCGCGCGGGTGGCACTTGCCCGAGAAACGCGTTTCGATCGACGGCCAGCCGATCTCCGGCGGCATCTTCGACTTCGCGCTCTACTTCTTCCACAACGCCAAGGAGTTGGTCGCGCGCGGCAGCGGCCCGTACTTCTATCTGCCGAAGCTCGAGAGCCATCTCGAGGCGCGGCTATGGAATGACATCTTCGTGATGGCGCAGGACGAGCTCGACATCCCGCGCGGAACGATCAAGGCAACGGTGCTGATCGAAACCATCCTCGCGGCGTTCGAGATGGACGAAATCCTGCACGAGTTGAGACAGCACTCCGCGGGCCTCAACGCGGGACGCTGGGACTACATCTTCTCTTGCATCAAGAAATTCCGCTTGAACCGCGAGTTCTGTCTCGCCGATCGCGCTCTGGTGACGATGACCACGCCGTTCATGAAGAGCTACGCGGAGCTGCTGATCAAGACATGTCACCGGCGCAACATTCACGCCATGGGAGGCATGGCGGCGCAGATTCCGGTGAAGAACGACGAGGCGGCCAACGGCGAAGCCTTCGCCAAGGTCAAGGCCGACAAGGAGCGCGAGGCGACCATCGGACACGACGGGACCTGGGTCGCGCATCCCGGCCTGGTCGAGGTGGCGCAGGAAGCGTTCGACCGCCTTATGCCCGCACCGAACCAGATCGCGAGCAAGAAGCGCAGCGATGTACGGGTCGCGGCTGCCGATTTGCTCAGGTTCGAGCCCGAGGCGCCGATCACCGAGAAAGGGCTGAGGCTCAACATCAACGTCGCGATCCAGTACATCGGGGCCTGGCTCGCGGGGCAGGGCGCCGTGCCGATCTTCAATCTCATGGAAGATGCCGCAACTGCGGAAATCTCGCGCTCACAAGTGTGGCAGTGGATCCGGTCTGCGAAGGGCAAGCTCGACGACGGGCGCAAAGTCACGCGCGAGATGGTCGCCGCGATGATCCCCGAGGAAATGCAGAAGATTCGAGACCTCCTCGGATCGGCTTACGGCGAGGGGCGATACACCGAAGCCGCAGAAATCTTCGCCCAGCTCGTGAATGCCGATAGCTTCGTGGAGTTTCTGACACTGCCCGCGTACGAGCGCATCGACTAGTCCACCGCTCGCCTCTTCCCCGTGGCGGGGGTCTGGAGCTTGCCCTCGCGCAGGCATATAACGAATTTATCAACGTTATTGGTACAATTAATTAGACATATGGGTACCGGCCGCGGAAAATCAGCTCGCATGCGGGTTTGATCAGCCCGCTCCGGTCGTGCACGCGCCGGCCGGACCGATGCATCGACAGGAGACTTCAAGCATGAATCTGAAAGGCACCAAGACGCACGACAACCTCAAGGCCGCTTTCGCCGGCGAATCGCAGGCGAACCGGCGCTACCTTTATTTCGCGACCAAGGCCGATGTCGAAGGGCAGAACGATGTCGCTGCGGTATTCCGGTCCACGGCGGAAGGCGAGACCGGACACGCTCACGGGCATCTCGATTATCTCGCCAGCGTGGGGGACCCGGTGACCGAACTGCCGATCGGCGCCTCGCGCAACAACCTCAAGTCCGCGATCGCAGGCGAAACGCACGAGTACACCGACATGTACCCGGGCATGGCCAAGACGGCGCGCGGCGAAGGCTTCGAGGAAATCGCCGACTGGTTCGAGACGCTGGCCAAGGCGGAGCGCTCGCACGCGAACCGCTTCCAGAAGGCGCTCGACGCGTTGACGGACTAAAGCTGCATTTTCGAAGAGAAGGGGGCGTCGCGCCCGGCGCGGCGCCCTTTTTCAGCATGAGCCAACGCGAAGGCAGCCTCGAGGCGCCGATCCGCCATCCGATCGACTGGCGCGACGCCGACTACTACGACCGAACCTCGAGCGAGAAGGAGCTCGCGCGCATCTTCGAGATCTGCCACGGCTGCCGTCGCTGCGTCAGCCTGTGCAACGCCTTCCCGACGCTGTTCGACCTGGTCGACAACGGCAAGACCGGCGAGATCGACGGCGTCGCGACATCGGACTTCGGCAAGGTCGTCGACCAGTGCTACCTGTGCGACCTCTGCTACATGACCAAATGTCCCTATGTTCCGCCGCATCCCTGGAACGTGGACTTTCCGCATCAGATGCTGCGCGCGAAGGCGCAAAAATTCCTGCGCGGCGAGACCAGCTTTCGCGACCGTGCGCTCACCAGCACCGACCGGCTCGGCAAGCTCGCCACGATTCCCGTCGTGGTGCAAGTGGTGAACAAAGCAAACGAGACTCCGCTCGCGCGCAAGGCGATGCAGTCAACGTTGGGCGTGCATGCCGAGCGAAAGCTTCCGCCTTTCGCGGCGAAGCGCTTCAGAGACGTCGCGCCGAAAAGCGTCGCCTGGCCCGTGAAAAACGGCGAGCGCACGCCGGGAAAGGTCGCGCTCTTCTCCACCTGCTACATCAACTACAGCGAGCCCGGCATAGGGCTGGACCTGATCCGTATCTTGGAGCACAACGAAATTCCTTACGTCATTGCACAGAAGGAAGCATGCTGCGGCATGCCCAAGCTCGAGTTGGGCGACATCGAGTCGGTGCTGAAGCTCAAGGAGATCAACGCACCGCCCTTGGCGAAGCTCGCCCGCGAGGGCTACGCGATTCTTACGGCCGTGCCTTCGTGCACGCTGATGTTCAAGACCGAGCTGCCGCTGCTGTTCCCGGAGGATGCCGACATCGAAGCCATCGCTGACGCGATGTTCGATCCCTTCGAGTACCTCGTGCTGCGCGACAAGGACGGGCTCCTCAGGAAGGATTTCAAGACGCCGCTCGGCAAGGTGTCCTACCATATCCCCTGTCACTCGCGCGTCCAGATGACCGGTCAGAAGACACGCGAAGTGATCGAGTGGATTCCCGGCACGACAGTAAATACGGTGGAGCGCTGCTCCGGCCATGACGGGACCTGGGGAATAAAAAAGGAGTTCTTCGAAACGTCGATGAAGATCGGAAAGCCGGTGTTCCGCCGCATGGCCGAGGGCGATCCCGATTACATCAGTTCCGACTGCCCGATCGCCGGTCGCGCGATCCAGCAGGGAATCGAACAGATTGAGGGCGCGAGCCGCGCGAAGAAGGCGCACCCGCTCACGCTCGTTCGCATTGCCTACGGCCTATAGGGAACGACCATGACCCGAACCGCAGAGACGAGATCAACGCGCATCACGCGCGACAGCCTGCTTACGCTCGAAAGCTACGCCAGGGAGCGCAACGAATTTCGCGCCAGAGTCCTCGCGCACAAGAGGGCGAGGACGGTACACCTTGGCGAGCACCTGACGCTGCTCTTCGAGGACGAGCTGACGATCCGCTACCAGGTCCAGGAAATGCTGCGGATCGAGAAGACCTTCGAGGACGCGGGCATTCAGGACGAGCTGGACGCCTACAACCCGCTCGTCCCCGACGGCGAAAACTGGAAGGCGACGATGCTGGTCGAGTACGAGGACGTGGAGGAGCGACGGCGCATGCTAGCGCGCCTGAAGGGCATCGAGGACCGCGTCTGGGTGCAGATCGAGACGCATCCGCGGGTCTACGCGATCGCCGACGAGGATCTCGAGCGCGAGAACGAGGAGAAGACTTCCTCGGTGCACTTCCTGCGCTTCGAGCTAAAGCCGTCGATGATCGCGTCGCTGAAGTCGGGGGCGGCGCTGTCGATCGGCGTCGATCATCCGCAATACACCGCGACGCTGCGCGCCGTCCCCGAGGCGACACGCACGGCGCTGCTAGCCGACCTCGCGTAGGCTTCGAGCAGCGCAACCGCCGGTGCGCAGCGCGGGGCGGGGTGGATTCATCCGCCCATTCGCGCTTCCCACTCTCCGCGGGTGATTCCGCGCACGCAGTACGCTTCCGAGACGCCGCGATGCTCCCGCGTCCCGGTGTCGAGCAAACGCATGCCGCATTTTTCCATCACGCGCTGCGAGGCCGGGTTGCGCGCGAGATGTGAGGCCGTCAGCTTGTCGAGGTCGAGCAGCGCGAAGGCGAGAGCGATCAGCGCATTCGCGGCTGCGGTCGCGTAGCCGCGGCCCCAGTACGGGCGGCCGATCCAGTACCCGAGGTTCTCCCGCTCCGCCGCGGCTGGCCGCAGATCGACGACTCCCACCAGGACGGAGTCCGCGTCGATCGCGTAGGTGTACTCCTTGCCCGCGGACCAGGCCTTCGCCTGCCCATCGATCCACGTCTCGGCCGCGCCATCCGGATAGGGATGCGGAATGAGCGCAGTGAGCTCTGCGACCGCGCGCTCTCCGGCGAGCAATTGCACGCGCGGCGCATCGCTGGTCGCGAGGCGGCGGAGCGCTACAGGGGACGCGAGGATTCGCTCAGGCAGCAAGGATTCGCCGGAAAATCGAAGCGTGTCGAACGCTTCATTGTCAGCCTGATCGAACGTGCCGCGCAATTCAACCTCGTTTCTTCTCCCGGGCGATGTCGACGAGCGCATGGCGTCGGCTAGAATAGGCAATTTCGCGGCTCGGCCAGCTACGCTCCAAACATGTCGCACATCCTGCACGACGTTCCAGTCGGCCAGAAGGTCGGCATCGCGTTCTCGGGCGGCCTCGACACGAGCGCGGCGCTGCACTGGATGCGCGCGAAGGGTGCGATCCCGTACGCGTACACGGCGAATCTCGGCCAGCCCGACGAGCCCGACTACGACGAGATTCCAAGGCGTGCGAAG
>DATKJP010000219.1:0-24760 GCA_035543635.1 Casimicrobiaceae bacterium | reverse complement strand
GTACGCCGGCTTTGCTCAGCTCATCGTTGAAAGCACCCATCTCTGCTAGAAGCTCTTTGGTCGGCAGGGCGCCGGCTTCGCTGTTCTTCGTGGCTTTGACGATGACCATGAATCTCATTGCTTGTCTCCTTGCGTTAAGTTCGCGGCGCCACCTGCCGTTACCCGGGTGGCCGCGTTTGAACAATCAAACGGCGTCGGCTCGAATCGACAACCGTCAGTCGACCTCGAGCTGACGGACCGGCCGCACCTCGATACTGCCCTCGCGAGCCGGGGGAATCTTTGCCGCGAGCTGGATCGCTTCGTTCAAATCCCGCGCGTCGATCAGGTAGAAGCCTGCGAGCTGCTCCTTGGTTTCCGCAAAGGGACCGTCGGTAACCGATAGTCTCCCATCGCGGACGCGCACCGTCGCCGCAGTATTGACCGGCTGGAGAGCCTCTGCAGCTAGCCGATGCCCCTGCTTGCCAAGCCCTTCGCTGAATGCTGCACATTCGCGGTCGGCAACAGCCCTCAGCTTGGATTCCTCGATGTACACCAGGCAGAGATATTTCATGTCTGTGAATTGATCTGCATCACGGGACGCACCTCAACGGAGCCGCCGATGTCGAGAATCGGGCAGCCCGACGCGATCTGCGCGGCGCGATGCAGATCCGGTGCGTCGATGATGGAGAACCCGCCGAGGACCTCTTTGGACTCGACGTACGGGCCGTCGGTGACCGTCTTGCTCTTAGGTCCGACCACCTTGCCTGAGGACCGATCCAAGGGCTGGCCCCGATCCTTCAACTGACCTTTCTCCCTCATGTCCTTGAACCAAGCCATCCACCTGGCCATAGTTTGCTCGGCTCTTTCAGGCGATCCCATGGCTTCCCTGTACGCTTCGTTGCTGCTGCGGTACAACAAAACAAATTCACTCACGGTAGAACCTCCTTTTAAATGACTAGCCCGACTCATTGTCGTCTGGCGATGGCCGAAATCGACATGACCCGGGGCAGGAACGGACTCCGCCCCACGGCGCCGACTCCGAGCTTGCCGTTCCGGTACAGGAAGAGCGTCAGCGCGAGGAGGGTTCCGCCCGGCAGCAGGAGTTCCAGCAGCAGGTAAGGTCCGAGCGCCTGTGCCCAACGACGCAGGAACAGCAGGCTGTTGATGATAGTTTGCATTTGCGGCTCCTTTCATTGGCTTGTCGAACGGCCAAGGCCGAAATCGACACCGCGGTCGCCGCAAATGCAGATCTTTCTATAGCTCGGCCAGCCTTCGCTCCAGAAAGCGTCGCTCCGGCTCCTGGCGCGCCAGCGCCAGCGCCCGCTTGTAGGACTCGCGCGCCTCTCCGGCGTTTCCGAGCCGCCGGCACAGGTCCGCTCGCGCCGCGTGTGCCAGGTGGTATTCGGCAAGCTCGCCGCGCGTGAGGATCGCATCGATCAGCGAGAGGCCCGCCGCGGCGCCGTCGCGCATCGCCACTGCGACAGCGCGGTTCAGCTCGACAATGGGAGAAGGATCGATGCGAAGGAGCACGTCGTAGAGACCGACGATCTCATCCCAGTCGGTGGCTTCCGGACTCGCCGCGTCGGAATGAACCGCGGAGATCGCCGCCTGGATCGTATACGGTCCGAATCGGCGCGACGCGAGCGAGCGCTCGACCAGCGCGGATCCTTCTTCGATCAGCTCCCGGTTCCACAACGAGCGATCCTGATCGTCCAGCAGCACCAGCTCGCCGCTCGTCGACGAGCGCGCCGCGCGCCGCGACTCGTGCAGCAGCATGAGCGCGAGCAGCCCCATCGCTTCGGGCTCCGGCAGCAGCGCGACCAGCAGCCGGCCGATGCGGATCGCTTCGCTGGACAAGTCCACGCGCGTCACCGACGCACCCGAGGAGGCCGAGTAGCCCTCGTTGAAGACGAGATAGATCACGCGCAGCACGCTGTCGAGCCGCTGCGGCAGCTCGTCGGGTCCCGGCACTTCGTACGGGATGCGCGCGTCGCGGATCTTCGCCTTGGCGCGCACGATGCGCTGTGCGAGCGTGGGCGCCGCGGTGAGGAAGGCCTGCGCGATCTCCTCGGTGGTGAGACCGCAGACTTCGCGCAGCGTGAGCGCGACCTGCGCGTCAGGCGCCAGCATGGGGTGACAGCAAGTGAAGATCAGACGCAGGCGATCGTCTTCGATGCCTTCGCCGTCCGTTGATGAAGACTCATCGGCGATCGCCTCGACTTCCTCGGCGACGTCTTCGACCGAAGTGAAGCGCGCGCGCCGTCTGATGCCGTCGATCGCCTTGAAACGGCCCGCAGAGACGAGCCAGGCGCGCGGGTTCGCGGGCAGGCCTTCGCTCGGCCATTGCTCGAGCGCGGCGCGGAAAGCGTCGTGCAACGCTTCCTCGGCGAGGTCGAAATCGCCAAGCAGACGCACGAGCGTGGCGAAGACGCGCCGCGATTCGGCGCGGTAAATCTCCTCGATTCTCGGTCCGATGTCCTGCGTCACGCCATCGCCGGCTGCCTGGTCCGCGCGGAGGCAACGGAACGAAAGAGATACGAGTCCACCGCGAGCGCACCGGCTTCGTAACCGTCGATGATCCGCTCGGCGGTCGCCTTGCTTCCCGCCGCACCGAGCGCAACGAAAAGCGGCAGGAAATGCTCTTCGCTCGGATGCGCCCGTACCGCGTCGGGGGCTCGCTCGCGGTAGGCGACGAGCGCGTCGGTGTCCTGCGCAGCGAGCTTGCCCTGCAGCCATTCCGCGAACTGCTGAGCGTAACGCAAGGGTTCCTGCCTGCGGCGGTTGCCCATCCAGTCGCGCAGATTGTGCGTCGTATGCCCGGAGCCGATCACCAGCACGCCATCGTCGGGAAGCGACTCGAGCGCGCGTCCCAGGCGCAGGTGATGTGCCGGTCCGAGCTCGGTTTGCAGCGAGAGTTGCACGACCGGTATGTCCGCGTCGGGAAACATGAATCGCAGCGGGACCCAGGCGCCATGATCGAGGCCGCGGCAACCGTCGATCCCTGCAGCGATACCCGCCCCCTTCAACAGGGCCACCGCTTTCGCGGCCAGCTCCGGCGACCCCGGCGCGTTATAGCGCAGCTTGTACAGCTCTTCGGGGAATCCCCCGAAGTCATGGATCGTCTCCGGCTTCGGGTTGCCGGTGAGCATCGGCACCTGGGTTTCCCAGTGCGCGGATGCGACGAGGATCGCACGCGGGCGCGGCAGCGTGCGCCCGAGGGCGATCCAGCCGCGCCCCGCCCCTCCCGGCTCGACCGCGTTCATCGGCGAGCCGTGCGAAAGGAACAGGGTCGGCAGGCGATCCACGTGTGGTCCTGCTCAGGCGGCGACGCGATCGGCGGGCTTCAAAAGGCCCTCCGCCACCAGCGCTTCCTGCACCTTCGGCCGCGCTGCGACCCTCGCCTGGAAACCCTGCAAGGCCGGCCATTTGGCCAGATCGATGCCGACGAACTTGCACCAGTGGAGCATCACGAAAAGGTAGCCGTCCGCCACCGTGAACTGCTTGCCCATCAGATAGTCCTTGCCCTCGAGCTGCTGCGAGACCCAGTCGAAGCGCTTGGCGATTTTCTGCTTCGCGATTGCCTTGTATTCCCCCGGCGTGTCGGCGGCGAAGAGCGGCGAGAACTGCTTGTGCAATTCGGAGGTGATGAAGTTCAGCCACTCCTGCAGCCGGTAGCGCTCGATCGTGCCGTTCGCCGGCGCGAGACCGGAGGCAGGCTTGCGGTCGGCAATGTACTGCACGATCGCGGGGCCCTCGGTCAGGCAGTGTCCGTCGTCGAGTTCGAGCACAGGCACGTAGCCCCTTGCATTGATTGCATAGAAATCGCTTCCGTCTTCAAGCTTGTGCGTCTTGGTATCGACCTTCGCGAACTGCGCGTCGATGCCGGCCTCGCGCAACGCGATGTGCGGCGACAGCGAGCAGGCTCCGGGCGAGTAATAGAGTTTCATCGTAATCTCCTTGGTGTGGAAACGTCGAGTTTTGGCTTCAAGCCGCGCGCGGCAGAGCCGCGGGGGCGCGACCCGCGCCAAGGGCGTCCAGCGCGTAGCGCCCGCTGCCAACAAGACCCGCAGCGATGGCCGTGAGCGTGAGGAAGGCCGGGTATTCCCAGCCGCCGTTGGGCGATGTGAAGAGCCAGCCGTTGCCTGAATGCACCCACGTCGCTCCGATCAGCACCGGTACCAGCGCGAAGCTCACCACGCGGGTGTAGACGCCAAGGATGAGGAGCGCCCCGCCGATGATCTCGGCCGCCATCGTCGCGTACGCGAGCGGACCAGGCAGCCCGATCGACTGGAAGAACTTCACCGTTCCGGCCGGCGTGAAGACCAAGTACTTGAGCAGTGCGTGGGCGACGAACATGACGCCAAGGCTCACGCGCAACACCAATGCTGCGACATCGATACGGGTCGAATCGTTCATAGCTTTTGCCTCTCCGTCTGCATGCGCTTGAAGCGCGATGGCAGCAATTTATAGGTTTGTTGGTATCGGGATAAAGAGGAAGCAGCTTGATAGTTTGTTGCGCAACGTGCAATAATAGCTCGTCCCACCATGGACCGCTTCCAGGCCATTGCCTCTTTTGCCAAGGTCGTCGAGACCGGGAGCTTCGCGCGCGCGGCGGAGAGGCTGGACCTGTCGGTATCCGCCGTCTCGCGGCAGGTCGCGGAGTTGGAGGCGCACCTCGATGCACGGCTCCTCAACCGCACGACGCGTCGCCTGAGCCTGACCGAGAGCGGGCGCGCCTTTCACGAGCGTTCCGTGCAACTCCTCGCCGATCTCGAGGAAGCCGAACAGTCGGCGCACGCGGGCACGTTGAAGCCGCGCGGCACGCTGCGCCTCACCTGCGCGGTGACCTTTGGCGAGCGCTACCTCGTGCCTGCGCTCGCCGAGCTGGGCGCGCGCTTCCCGGAGTTGCAGTTCGACGTCGAGCTTTCGGATCGTGTCGTCGACCTGGTCGAGGAAGGCTTCGACGCTGCCGTGCGCATCGGCGCGATCGGCAGCCAGAATCTCGTCGGGCGCAAGATAGGCGAGACGCGTCTCGTGTGCTGCGCGGCGCCTTCCTACTTAAAGCGGCGCGGCGAGCCGAAGAAGCCCGAGGACCTTTCGGCGCACACTTGTCTCACCTACGATTATGCGCCGGTGCGCGGACTGTGGCCGTTTCGAGATCGCCAGGGACGCGACCGTTCGGTGAAGATCACGGGACCAGTCAACTCCAACAGCGGCCGCCTGCTCGCGGCTCTGGCTGCTGACGGCCTGGGCATCGTTTGCGAACCAGATTTCATCATCGCGCCGCTCGTACGCGACGGCCGTCTGGTGCCGCTGCTGCGCCCCTTCGACGCGGCCTCCGGCAGCATCCATGTTGTCTACCCGAGCCGGCGGCACCTGTCGGCCAAGGTGCGTGCCTTCGCGGAATTCATGGCGCTGCGCTGCGCGAAGGCGGAGTGGGCGCTCGACGGGCGTTCTAGCGAGCGAAGCTGAAGGTCGCTCCGGACGCCGCGCCGGCCGACCGACAAATCCTAGTGCGATGGGAGCGCCCCCGATATGCCCCAATGCATGAGACCCAAGACCAGGCCGATGAGGAAGGCAACCAGAATGTATCCCGCGAATGCGGCTAGTGCGATCAAGAGCGGCTTCGGCCAGCCCTTGCGCTGATACGACTTGCCGAGTTTCTCCTTGACGAACTTCGCCTGTCCGCGAGCAGCTGAAAAATACCAAACGAGCAGAAAGCCAAATCCCAAAGTCCGCGTGGCTCCCTCGACTCCTCTGAAACCCGCAAGAGCGAGTCCCAGAACGAGGTAGAGAGCGAGCATGCAAAGCGCGGCGATGAACCAGAGCCTCGCGGTCGCCTCGCGCTGCAGCTCGCCCAGGGCGCGCCAATTGAGCATGTGCAGGAAAGCACCAAACGCCGGCGAGAACACGAGACTCCAGTTTGCGGCAGCATTCGGATTCCAGATCGCCGGGGCGCTCTCGTTCTGTTGTACATCGGCGACGACGGCAGTTGGCGGAGCGTAAGGGTTTGTTGTCATGTCGAGGTGCCGCCTAACTATATGTTCGCGTATCTTCGATGACCTTGCCGTCATTAGCGAGCTCGCCCGGCGCGTGGAACGATATCTCACCGCGCAGCTTCGTGATTTCGCGCATCGAAGCGATGATTGCCTCGGCGCTGGTCGAGCGATTATCTGGAACCTCGACGTGCAGCGTCATGCGGTCCGCGCCGGTTTGACTGTCGACCACGAGGCGCGCCTTGATGATCTCGGGATGACGGCGTAGGACGTCGGCGATCTGCGACGGATGCACGAACATGCCCTTTACTTTCGTGGTCTGATCGGCGCGCCCCATCCAGCCCTTGATTCGCCGGTTGGTGCGCCCGCACGGCGATATGCCGGGAAGAACGGCGGAAAGGTCGCCGGTGCCGAAGCGGATCAGCGGATAGTCGATGTTGGTGAGCGTGGTGACCACGACTTCGCCGACCTCCCCGGGCTTGAGCGGATCGCCGGTGCCGGGACGGAGGATCTCGACCAGCACGCCTTCGTCGACGATCAAGCCCTCGCGTGCTTCCGATTCGTAGGCGATAGACCCGACATCCGCCGTCGCATAGGCCTGATAGGCGGCGATGCCGTGTGCGGCGAAAGCTTCGCGCTGACTCGGCAAGAAGGCTTCGCCCGAAACGAGCGCTTTCCTGAGACTCGGCAACGTGATCCCCTGTTCGTCCGCCTTGTCGAGAATGATCTTGAGGAACGACGGCGTCCCGACGTAGCCGTCGGGCTTGAGCTCCGCCATCGCCTGAACCTGCTGCTCGGTCTGCCCGGTGCCGCCGCGGAACACGCTGCAGCCGAGCGCACGTGCGCCGTTGTCCAGTATCGCGCCGCCCGGCGTCAGGTGATACGAGAAGCAGTTGTGGATCAGATCGCCGGCGCGAAAGCCCGCGGCGAAGAGCGCGCGGGCAAGCCGCCAGTAGTCGGGCGCCTCGCCCTCGGGCTCGTAGATCGGACCCGGCGACGCGAAGACGAGCGGAGCGCGTCCACGCTTCGCATCCCAGCGCGCCGCGAATCCACCGAACGGACGGCTCGCCTTCTGCAGGTCCAGCATTTCGGACTTGCGCACGACCGGAAGCTTCGCCAGCGCAGCGCGGGAAGTGATCTTCGACGGATCGACTTCGGCGAGAAGCCGCGCGTAGGCCGCGGTATTCGCCTTCGCGTGCGCGATCTGCGCCTGCAGAGCTGCGAGCTGCGAACGCTCGCGCTCCTCGGGGTCGCGAGTCTCGAGGGTATCGAAGTGCTCAGTCACGCGAAGCGGTCGGGACGCGCGGCGGCTTTATATCAATTGATCAGGCCAGCCAGCGCTTGCGGCGGCGATAGTGCTTCACTTCGCGGAACGATTTCCTTCCGGCCGTGGAAAGGCCGAGGTAGAACTCCTTGACGTCCTCGTTCTGCGCCAACTCGTTCGCCGCGCCATCCATGACCACGCGGCCGTTCTCCAGAATGTATCCGTAGTCGGCGAAGCGCAGCGCCACGTTCGTGTTCTGCTCGGCCAGGAGGAAGCTCACGCCTTCCTTCTGATTGAGGTTGCGCACGATGTCGAAGATTTCCTCGACGATCTGCGGCGCGAGTCCCATCGACGGCTCGTCGAGCAGGATCATCGTCGGGTGCGCCATCAGCGCACGGCCAACCGCCGTCATCTGCTGCTCGCCGCCCGACGTGTAGCCGGACTGCGACAGCCGTCGATGCTTGAGGCGCGGAAAATAATGGTAGACCTTCTCGAGGTCGGCCTTGATCTCGGCGCGCGCGGCGTCACGCGTGAACGCGCCGGTCAAAAGGTTCTCTTCGACCGTGAGGTGCTGAAAGCAATGCCGCCCCTCCATCACCTGGCATACGCCCATGCGCACGAGTTCGTTCGGCGTCAAGCGATCAACACGGCGGCCTTTGAATTCGATCGTTCCCTTCGTGACTTCGCCGCGCTCGGCGCGCAGCAGATTGGAGATCGCCTTGAGGGTCGTCGTCTTGCCTGCGCCGTTGGCGCCGAGCAGCGCGACGATCCTGCCTTCGAGCACGTCGAGCGACACACCCTTCAGGACAAGGATGACGTGGTCGTAGATGACCTCGATGTTGTTGACCGAGAGGCCGGCTTTCGTGGACCCGGTTGCGGCGGCGTGTGCTGCGGAAGCGACAGCAGTGCTCATGGCTCATTCGGTTCCGCCCTCTCCCATGCGGGAGAGGGAGAGTCAACGCGACTTCAGTGAAAGAGCTTCAGCCCGCGCCGCAATCGCGCGGAGTGATGTTCTTTTCCTTCGCGTAGGCGGCCGCCGACTGCTCGATCATCGAACGCACGAGCTCGCGATCGGGCTGGATCCAGTCGGAGACAACCTTCCACTGGTTGCCGTCCCACTGCAGGAACTTGACCGCGCCGCCTCCCTCATGGTCGGTGCAGGTGACCTTGAGCGGCTGCATGAAACCGGTTGCACCGAGCTCCTTGAGCCGCGCCTCGCTGATCTGCAGGTTCTCGATGCCCCAGCGCATCTGCTCGGGTGTGATCGGCTTGCCCTTGCCGTACTTCGCCTGCGCGGTGCGGATGGCTTCGACAGTGACAATGCCATGCACGACGCCGCGGTTGTAGTAGATCGAGCCGATGCGTGAGGTGTCCTCCATCTCGCCCTTACCCTTGGCATAGACATACTTCTTGATGTCCTGGATCACCGGGAAGTTGGCACCCGCAACGTTGAAACCGGCCGCGAAATAACCTTTTGCCGCATCGCCTGCAGGGATCGTGTCCTCTTCGGCCCCGGACCACCACTCGCCGACGATGTGATCGCGCGGGTAACCAACCTTGGCCGCGGCCTTGAGCGCGGTCGGATTCATAACGCCCCAGCCGCGCAGGATCACCCAGTCGGGTTTGATCTGGCGGATCTGCAGCCACTGTGCGCCCTGCTCGTTACCGGGATGCGCCACCGGGATATGCGTCACGGTGAAGCCGTATTTCTTTGCCTGCGCGTCGAGGATGGGGATCGTCTCCTTGCCGTAGGCCGAGTCGTGATAGATGTTCACGATCTTCTTGCCCTTAAGCTTGTCCATCCCACCTTCCTTCGAGCCGATGAATTTGATCACCGCAGTGTTCTGCGACCAGTAGTTCGTGATCAGCGGAAAGATGTACGGGAACACGCGCCCGTCGCTCGCGTCGGTGCGGCCATAGCCGAGGGAGATGATCGGAATCTTGTCGGCAGTGGCCTTGTCGATCAGCGAGTAAGTGATGCCGGTCGACAGCGGATGGATCACCGTCGCACCGGTCGGACCCTTGTTCTTCTCGCGCTCGTAGCATTCCACGCCGCGCGCGTTGTTGTACTCGGTTTCGCACTTCTCGTAGGTGATCTTCACGCCGTTAACGCCGCCATCCTTGGCGTTGATCATGTTTACGTAGTCGATGAAGCCGCCGAAGATGCCGGAGCCGCCGGGGGCGTACGGTCCCACCCAATAGCCATTCATCGGGATGAATTGTTCGTTTTGCGCGACGGCCGAGGTGGCGACACCAGCCAGCGCGAGGCCCAGCAGGGCCGCCTTGATTACCTTCATGTCTGTCCTCCTATGGGGAAAGCCTTGCCTCTCGAAGCGAAACGAGGGAAGCATTTGCCACAACCGGCCGCTTGTCAATAATCGGCCTTGTCCGCAAACAACACGGTCAAGTCCCCGACAATCCATGTCTACTGCAATGCACCATCAATGCGGGAAGGGCCAAAGGCGCAGCTTCTCCTTGCAGATCTGCCACAGGCGCGCCAACCCGTGCGGCTCCACCACCAGGAAGAAGATGATGAGTCCGCCGAAGACCACGAGCTCGACGTTCGACATCAGCCCCGGTGGCAGGGTCAGTCCCAGCGCCAGCTCGATCGGATGGGCGATCGTATCGAGGAAGATCGGCAGCAGCACGATGAAGGCAGCGCCGAGGAACGATCCGAGGATGCTCCCCACTCCGCCGATGATCACCATGAACAGCACCCGGAAGGACAGGTCGAGATTGAAGCCTTCAGGCTCGACTGTTCCCAGATACGCGAAGGCGTAAAGCGCCCCCGCCATGCCGCAGTAGAACGAGCTGATCGCAAAGGCCATCAGCTTGGTGTGCAGTATGCGGATGCCGATCACCTCGGCCGCCACGTCCATGTCGCGGACCGCCATCCACGCGCGGCCGAGCGAGCTTCGCACCATGTTCTTCGCAGCGAGCGCGAGCACCGCAACGATCGTCAGCACCAGCAGATACTTGGCGAGCGGCGAGTCGAAGGAGTATCCAAGGATCGACATCTTCTGCGCGGTGATCACGCCCGAGGAGCTGTAGTTCGAGAACCAGCCGAACTTGGTCAACGCCCAGACAACGAAGAACTGCGCGGCCAGCGTAGCGACCGCGAGATAGAAGCCTTTGATGCGCAGGCTCGGCAGTCCGAAAACGATCCCTACAAGCGCCGCGCATACGCCGGCCAGAACAAACGCGACCAGCAGAGGAATGCCCGGAACCCGCAGCAGCAGGTTGTACGCCGCGAATGCGCCCACCGCCATGAACGCCGCCGTTCCGAGCGAAAGCTGGCCGGCGTAACCGGTGAGCAGGTTGAGCCCGAGCGTTGCCAACGCGAAGATGAGAAACGGAGTCAGGATCGCCGAGAGCCAGTATTCATTGGCGAAGAACGGCACGAGGAGGTAAGCGACGGCGAGCATCAGCAGGACTGCAATCCGGTCCTGGCGGATCGGAAAGATCTGCTGGTCTTCGGCGTAAGTGGCCTTGAACTGGCCGGCTTCCCTGTAAAGCATCTAGACGCGATCGATACGTTTCTCGCCGAAGAGTCCCTCCGGCCGGACGAGCAGGAAGAGCAGCGCCAACACGTATGGAAACCAGCCTTCGATCCCGCCGCCGACCTTCGGGCCGATATACACCTCGGCGAGCTTCTCGCTCGCGCCGACGATCAGCCCGCCGACGATCGCGCCGGGGATCGACTCGAAGCCGCCGAGGATCAGCACCGGCAGCGCCTTCAGCGCCAGGAACGTCAGCGCGAACTGCACGCCGTTGCGGGCACCCCAGAGGAGGCCCGAGACCAGCGCGACGAAGCCGGCGACCGCCCACACGATGCCCCAGATCTGCTGCAAGGGGATGCCGACGGCCAGCGCCGCCTGATGATCGTCGGCGACTGCGCGCAGAGCCCGGCCGATGCGGGTGCGGTTGAAGAACACTGCCAGCGCGGCAACCAGCACCGCGGCGATCCCGGCTGCCGCGAGGTCGAACTTCGATATTCCAAGCCCGATCGCAGCATTGATCCATTCGATCGGCTCGTCCTGAATTCCCAGGTCCAGGTTGTGCGGCTGCGAGCCCCAGAAGAGTTGTGACATTCCTTCGATCAGGAAGGAAAGCCCGATCGTGGCCATGAACAGCGTGATCTGCGGCTGGTTCACGAGTGGGCGCAGCACGATGCGCTCGGTCGCGAGACCAAGCACGATCATCGCGGCGAGCGTCGCGACGAGCGCCAGCCAGAAATTGAGCCCCATTTCGTGCAAGCCGACGAAAGTCGCGGCGGCGAAGAACACCATCGCGCCCTGCGCGAAGTTGAATACGCCGGAGGCCTTGTAGATCAGCACGAAGCCGAGCGCGACCAGCGAGTACATCACGCCGGAAAGGAGCCCGCCGATCAGGACTTCGAAGAAGAATTCCATACGTTCAATGCGCAACGCCGAGATAGGCGTCGATCACGGCTTTGTTCGTGCGCACTTCGTCGGGCGTGCCGTCGCCGATCTTCTTGCCGTAGTCGAGCACGACCACTCGGTCCGAGATGTCCATCACCACGCCCATGTCGTGCTCGATCAGCACGATGGTCGTGCCGTATTGCTCGTTGACGTCGAGCACGAAGCGGCACATGTCCTGCTTCTCCTCGACGTTCATGCCGGCCATCGGTTCGTCGAGCAAGAGCAGCGAAGGCTCCGCGGCGAGCGCGCGCGCCAGCTCAACGCGCTTCTGCAAGCCGTACGGAAGCCGCCCCACGGGAGTCTTGCGGATATGCTGGATCTCGAGAAAGTCGATCACCTCCTCGACGCGGTGCCGGTTCTCCAGCTCCTCGCGCCGCGCGCGGCCGACGTGGATCGCCTGTTCGAGAAAGCTCGCGCGCATCTTGAGGTTGCGCCCGGTCATGATGTTGTCGAGCACGCTCATTCCCTTGAACAGCGCGATGTTCTGGAAGGTCCGTGCGATCCCCTGCGTCGCGGTGCGGTGCGGATTCATCTCGTGCCGAACTTCGCCGCGGAAGCTGATCGTTCCTTCCTGCGGGTGATAGACGCCGTTGATGACGTTGAGCATCGAGCTCTTTCCGGCGCCGTTCGGGCCGATGATGGCCCGGATCTCGTGCTCGCGCACATCGAAGCTGATGCCGGTGAGCGCCTTGACACCGCCAAAGGAGAGCGACACCCGGTCGAGCTCGAGAACGACTTCTCCGATCTTGCGCTGCGTCGTCACGCTACGCGGCTTTCCGCGCTTCGACTGCGGGGAAGACTTTCGCTTCGGCGATGACGAGATCGGCGGCGACGACTCCCGCTCGACCGTCCTCGAACTTCACTTGCGTCTCGATGTGCTGCACGCTCCTGCCGTCGTAGAGCGCGCCGATCAACACCGCGTACTTCTCCGCGACGAAGCCGCGCCGGACCTTGCGCGTGCGGGTGAGCTCGTCGTCATCCGGGTCGAGCTCCTTGTGCAGGATCAGAAAGCGATGGATCTGCGAGGCTGCGAGCGCGCCTTCGCCGGCAAGCTCGGCGTTCACCTTTTCGACGCATTCGCGGATCAGCGCGTAGACCTCCGGCTTCGCCGCCAGATCGGTGTAGCCGGAGTATGGGATACCTCGGCGCTCGGCCCAGTTGCCGACCGATCCCATGTCGATGTTGATGAACGCGCAGACCTTGTCGCGGTCGCTGCCGAAGGCGACGGCTTCGCGAATGTGAGGAAAAAACTTGAGCTTGTTCTCGATGTAGTTGGGCGCGAACATCGCGCCGCTCGCCATCTTCCCCACGTCCTTCGCGCGATCGATGATCTTCAGTTGGCCGTCGTCCTCGAAGAAGCCGGCGTCGCCCGTGTGAAAGTAGCCTTCCGCGTCGATCGACTCGGCGGTCGCATCGGGACGCTTGTAGTATTCCTTGAGCAGCATCGGCCCGCGCACCAGCACCTCCCCGTTGTCGGCGATCTTGATTTCGACACCTGGGGCGGCCATCCCGACCGCGTCGAATTTCACTCCCCCGTCCGGCTGCAGGCAGACATAGGCGCAGGTCTCGGTCGAGCCGTAGAGTTGCTTCAGGTTCACGCCGATCGAGCGATAAAAGCGGAAGAGATCGGGACCGATCGCCGCACCCGCCGTGTAGGCGACGCGAATGCGGCTCATGCCAAGCACGTTGCGCAGCGGCCCGTAGACGAAAAAGTTTCCGAGCGCGTACTTGGCGCGGTCCCACAATGCCACCGGCTTGCCGTCGAGAATCGCCGGCCCTACGCGGCGCGCGACGTCGACGAAAATGCGGAAGAGCCAGCGCTTCAGCGTGCTCGCATCCTCCATCCGGATCATCACCTGCGTGAGTAGATTCTCGAAGATGCGCGGCGGCGCGAAGTAATAGGTCGGGCCGATCTCGCGCAGATCGGTCATCACTGTCTCGCCGGATTCGGGGCAGTTGATCGTGAAGCCCGCCACCAGCCACTGCGCGTAGGAGAAGAGATGATCTCCCACCCAAGCCATCGGGAGGTAGGAAAGAATGCTGTCGTTCGCGTCGAGCTTGTCGAAACCGCATCCGCCCTGCGCCGAGACGATGAACGCGCGATGCGCCTGGCGAACGCCCTTGGGTTTCCCCGTCGTGCCCGACGTGTAGAGCATGATCGAGACGTCGTCGGGCTTTCCTTTCGCGACTTCGGCCTCGAAGAAGTCCGGATGCGCGCGATCGAACTCGCGGCCGATCTCGAGCAGGCGGTCAAAGCTCATCACGCCTTCGTAGTTGCGCAGTCCTCGCGGGTCGTCGTAGTAGACGTGTGCAAGCGTGGGCACCTGCGGCTTCGCCTCGAGCATCTTGTCGACCTGCTCCTGGTCCTCGACCACGGCGTACGCGATTTCCGCGTCCTTCAGCACGTAGACGAACTCCGCAGCGGGAGCATCCTGGTACATCGGCACCGCGATGCCGCCGAGCGCCTGCGCCGCGGTCATCGACCAATACAGCCGCGGTCTGTTGTCGCCGATGATCGCGAGATGCATCCCGCGCTTGAAGCCTTGTGCGGCAAGCCCGCAGGCGAGCGCGCGCACCTCGGCGGTAACCTCCGCCCAGCTCCAGGTCTGCCAGATCCCGAGATCCTTTTCGCGCGTGGCCGGACGATCGCCGCGCTCGGTGGCGTGCTTCAACATCAGCCGCGGAAAAGTCAGCCCGGCTTGATCGGAATCCGCCATGGTCCATCCCCCAGTGGTTAGCCCGCGCGGCGCCCAATGATACGCGCCGTCGGCCATGGCGCAACCGGCGGCCTCAGCACTCGGCTCCGATCAGGTTTCGAAGTCCGTCGCTTGCAATTCGATGGGCTGTCCGTGCGGCGTGCGATCGGCCGCGTGATCCCAGGCCCGCTGATAGCGGATCAACTCATCGACGGAGCTGGCTCCTTTGGCGGCGACGAGCTTCTCGAGCGCCGCAAGCCAGTGACGATAGTAAGTGTCGCCGCGGTCGGGATCGCCGGCTTCTTGCGCCGCGGCGATCTCTCGAGCCAGCGCGTGCGCCCATTCCTTCCAGCTGAAGAGGCCGCGTTCGTGCAGAGCGAGCGTCATCGCGAACGCCTGCGCTTCCCACGGCTCGCGAAATACGGGACCGCTCGCATCGCGAGGCTGATCTGGCAACGAAGTCGCTGGGTCGCTCATGTCAGCGGCTCGAGATAAGGCTCCCAGGCATCGATCGACACGATGAGACCCGGAGTGGCATCGTCACCCCATAGCTCGCGCCCGTCGAAGGCGACCGTGTAGAGCCATTGCGGCTGCTCGCCCAGTCCCTGTGCGTGGACATCCGCGAACACGTGAGCGCCGTGGACGCGCTCGATGCGGCCGACCTTGCCTCTCGCGTATCGCGGCAGACGCGTGTGATGCGGGATCTCGTTCGCACGCGTGCGCACGCGTTCACCGACGGCAAAGCGCGAAGGCGCAACCGCCGCCCGCACCGTAGGCGAGCCTTTCTTCAACGCAGTGGCGATGTCTTCCGCGCGCAGGATGCGCGCCAGCGTTCGCGGCGGGTGGAGCATGCGCACCGCGGCGATCTCGTCGTCGCGAATGAGATCGCGCTCGACCATCAGCTTCTGCAGCGCCTTCACCCAGATCGCGTAGTAGCTGAGCGCTGCATAGTCGGGCAGCGTTTCGCGCGCGCTCCGGGCCATGTCGAGGTTCCATGCGCCGGTAGCGCCCATGGCGAGAGTCAGCGCCAACGCCTTCGGCTCCCAGGGTGCATGGAAATGTTCGCTCTCCGGTTCCGGGACGACACGACCATGGCCATTCTTGCCGCCCAGGTCGGCGTGCGAGTGATAGCTCATGCGACGCGATCCGGAGTTTTCGGGAGACCGGTGCCGATCATCGAGTCGCGGGTAACCAGCGCCGCGAGTTGTTCCTCGCTCAGACCTTCGGTGCCTGGCGGACGCCGCGGTATCACGAGATAGCGCACCTCCGCGGTCGAATCCCAGACGCGAAACTCGGTCGATTCCGGAAGCTCTACGCCGAAGTCGGCGAGCACTCCACGCGGATCCTTCACCGCACGCGAGCGATACGGCGCGCTCTTGTACCACGTCGGAGGAAGCCCCAGAACCGGCCATGGATAGCAGCTGCACAGCGTGCACACGACCATGTTGTGCCGCGACTCGGTATTCTCGAGCGCGATCATGTGCTCGCCTTGTCGTCCCGTGTAGCCCAACGATGCAATCGCCGCGCTTGCGTCTTCGAGGAGCCATTTGCGGAATTCTGGATCGACCCACGCTCGCGCGATCACGCGCGCACCGTTGCGCGGGCCGATCTTCGTCTGGTAGGTGTCGATCAGAACGTCGAGCGCTGCCGGATCGATATAGCCCTTCTGGGAAAGCACGCTCTCGAGCGCGCGCACGCGCACGTCCATCTCGCCGAGCTCGCTGTGTTCGTGATGACCGTCCGTCATGAAATCTACTGCGCCTTGATCCCCGCGGCCTTGATCACCTTCGCCGACTCCTCGATTTCGGTGTGCACGAACTTGGTGAACTCCTGCGGCGTCATCGGCATCGGCTCGGCGCCCAGCGTTGCGAAGCGCTCCTTCACGTCGGCGGATTGCGCTGTCGTGCGCACGTCGCGTGCGATCTTGTCGACGACTTCGGGCGGCGTGCCGGACGGAGCGAAGAGCCCGACCCAGAGCGAATAGTCGAATCCGGGTAGCCCCGACTCCGCGACCGTCGGCACGTTGGGCAACGCGCTCGAGCGCTTGGACGTGCTCACCGCGAGCGCCACGAGCTTGCCCTCCTTCACGAACGGTAGCGCCGCGGAGATTGGAGAGAAGTAATAGGTCACGCGCCCGGCGATGGTGTCGTTGAGCGCTTCAGGAGTCCCTTTGTAAGGAACGTGAACGACGTCGATCCCCGCGGCAAGCTTGAATTTCTCGCCGTTGATGTGCGTTCCGCTGCCCGTGCCGGCAGAGGCGAAGTTAAGCTGACCCGGCTTCTGCTTCGCCTGCGCGATCAGCTCGGCTACTGTCTTTATGCCCGCCGACGGCGCAACGACGAGGACGTTCGGCTGTCCGCCGAGCGCGGCGATGTCCACGAAATCCTTGACCGTGTCGAAGGACAGATTCTGATAGATCGACGGGTTGTAGGCTTGCGCCGCGGAGTTCACGAGCAGCGTGTAACCGTCCGGCGCTGACTTTGCGACGACCGCTTCGCCGATCGTACCCCCGGCTCCCGGCTTGTTCTCGACCACGACCGGCTGGCCCCATATCTCGGAGAGCTTCTGGCCGTAGGTTCGCGCGAGGATGTCGGTCGCGCTGCCGGCAGTGAACGAGACGATGACGTGGACCGGCTTGTTGGGGTAGCCCTGAGCGAGCGCAAGCGAGGATGCGATCGACAGTGCAATGAGGGCAATGCGTGCGAGCTTCATCGTTTCTCCTCAGCTGAGTGCAAGTTCATTCGCACCTAAGTTACAGCCCATCGCTCACCGTCACGTTCTCCGGCGTGAGCTTGATGCCGGAGGCTTCGGCCTGCAACAGCAGCAGCTGCGCGAAATCCTCCTCGGTCATGCCGCGACCGATCAGCGTCTGCACTATGTCGCGCGTGAGTGAGGCGAGCGCCATCGGGACTTCGAAGCGACGGGCCGCGTCGAGCCCGAGATCGAGGTCCTTGCGCAAGAGCTGCGGCGTGAAGGTGACCTTGAAGTCGAGATTGACGAAAGCCGGGCTCTTGTAGCGCGAGAAGGTCGAGCCCATCACGCTCTGGTTGATGAAATCGAGGAAGGCGTGCCGCGGCACGCCCGCCTTCTGCGCAAGCACGGTGATCTCGGCGAGCGACTGCGTCACGACGCCGAGGAAAACGTTGTGGCAGATCTTCACGATGCGCGCGAGCTCTCCCTCGCCGACGTAGCTCGCCGACGGTGCGATCAGCTTGAGCGTCGGAAGCGCGGCGTCGAATGCTTTTTTTGGTCCGGAGCAGACGAACGAAAGCCGTCCCGCTTTGATCACCTTGGCGTTGCCCGACACCGGTGCTGCGAGATACTCGATCCCGCGCTTGGCGAGTATCGCGCGCAGTTCGGCCGATCCTTCGAGCGAGATCGACGAGCATTCGATCAACATGCGCGGCTTGCCCGACCCCGAGAGCATACCGGATGGACCTGCGATGACTTCCTTGACGTCGTCCCAGGTCGACACCATGCAGAAAACGATGTCGCAGGAGGCAAGCTCGGCAAGCGCTCCCGCGATCTTCGCGCCGTGCGCGGCGAGGGGCTCCGCTTTCGCGCGCGTGCGATTCCAGACCGTGACGTCGGCGCCGCCCTTCGCGAGGCGCTCCGCCATCGCGTAGCCCATGCGCCCGGCGCCGATCCATCCGATGCGCATCACTCCTTCCTTTCGAGCCATCACACGACGCCGAAGGGCAAATCGATCACGTACAGCCAACGCCCGTCGGGATGCCGGCGCACGACCTCGATGCTCTGCCCCGTCATGTGCGCCGGCTTGCCGTCGGGTCCGGTCATCGATAGCTCCCACTTGGCGCTGGTAACGGCCATATCCCCGGCTTGCGCTAAAACGCGCGAGCTGATCGACATGTTCGGCTTCCCGGCGATAAAGTTGAGCAGCGATTCCTTGATCGCCGCCGTCCCGCTGGCGATCTTGCCCGGCGAGGGCATCAGCGTGGCCTGCGGCTCATAGAGTGCGGCGAGCGCATTGAGGTTGCCGGCGTTCAGCGCCTCGGCAAACAGATTGTTGGTTTCTTCAGGTTTGGGTTTGGCCATGCGCATTCCTTTCATCCATGTTCTATCGATTAGTTCGTCCCGCGCGGCACAGTTTGAAGCAACTCGGCGAGCTCCTTCTTCCAGAATCTCGCTTGGAAGGTCGTTCCATGGCCTGCGGTCTGGTCACTCGCGGGTATCAATAGCACGCGACCGTTTTTCACGCGCTTGATCTCGCGATCCAGGACGCCCAGCTCCGGCGGGTTGCGCTCGTCGTCTGCGGAGTTGATCGCCAGAAGCACCGCCTGGATCCGCTCGAGCCGCGCGGAGGGATTGTAGTCGCGCGACGAGTCCCACTGATACAGTACATCGTTGGCGTCCGCGCTGAAGGCTGCGCCGAGGCGCTGGTTGAGCAGCTGATCTGCCTTGTCGCGTGTCGGCGCCGCCCTGTAGAGCGCCTGATTGCCGCCGCTGGTGGCGATGCCGTAGAAGACCGAGGCGAACTGCGCGCTGCGCGGCTGCTTCGTGTAGTTGCCGTTCAGCCACTCCGGATCGTTGCGGATCGAATCGATGATCAGGCGTCGAAGCATCCAGTTGCGGCTCGACATCTCGCTCGGCAGCGACGCCATCGGCACTGCGATGTCCATGAAACTCGGATATTTCTGGGCCATGATCCACGTTTCCATGCCACCCATCGAATTCCCTAGTACGAGGCGCAGATGGCGCACGCCCAGATGTTCAATTACCAAGCGGTATTGGACATCGACCATGTCGTCGTAGTTGTACTTCGGAAAGCTCGTTCGCAACCCGTCGGACGGCTTGCTCGACTTGCCGTGTCCGATCGCGTCCGGCAGGATGACGTAGTAGCGGCTGGCATCGAGCGGTTGACCCGGTCCGAAGAGCTCGCCGGCGAAAGCGGGTGCGAGCATGTTCGTGCCGGATTGCGTGGTGCCGTGAAGGATCAGCACCGGCTCGCCCGTGGGTGCGCCGACGGTCGTATAGTGGATGCGCAGCTCGGGCAAGGTCTCGCCGGTGTGAAAGCGAAAGTCTCGCACGATCCAATCGCCTTCCTTCGGCGCCGGATAATCGGCAGCCCATCCCGGCAGAAACGTCAGCGCCAGTGCGAGACCGAAGGTCAAACGCACAATGGTCATGAACCTGATCATGATCTCCGCCATCGGGGTTCCGCCGGTTAAGAGGCGGCGCGAAGCGACGCGCTCTTCAACCAGCGGAGTTAGTGCGTCGCCCCGCGAACTTGGATCGAGCATGAAAAAAGTCTTGTACGCGGCGACGCTCTAACAGCTAATAGGGATTTGAGATCGGCAGTTCCTGCGCCGGAAACAGCGATATCACCCTCGGCCCTCCCGGCGTGAGGATCACTTCTTCCTCGATCCGCGCCGCGGAGATGCCGTCCTTCGCCGGACAGTAAGTCTCCACGGCGAAGACCATCCCGGCCTTGAGCTCGATAGGCTCCTTCAACGAGTTCAACCGCGACACGAGCGGCCGCTCGTGCAACCCGAGTCCGAGCCCATGGCAGAAGTTCAATCCGAAGGCGTCCATCTCGCTCGCGAACCCGATCTCTTCCGCCTTAGGAAAAGCGCGAGCAATCTTGTCGGTGGTCACGCCTGGCTTCAAGAGATCGATCGCCTTGTCCATCCATTCGCGCGCGTATCGATACGCGGTGTGCTGCGCTGGCGTAGCCATCCCTACGTTGAACGTTCGGTAGTAACAGGTGCGATAACCCATGAACGATTGGATGATGTCGAAGAACGCCTGATCGCCCGGGCGGATCAGCCGGTCGGTGAAGTTGTGCGGGTGCGGGCTGCAGCGCTCGCCCGAGATCGAGTTGATCGCTTCGACGCAGTCGCTGCCCATCTCGTACAGGCGTGCAGTAGCGAGCGCGACGATCTCGCTTTCCCTTACACCGGGCTTCAGTGCCTCGGCGATGTTCTGATACACACCGTCGACCATGGCCGAGGCCATGTTGAGCAGCGTCAGCTCGTCGATGTTCTTCACTTCGCGCGCCTCGAGCATGGTCTGCTGGCCATCGCGCACTTCGATCCCGAGCTTCTGCAGCTCGAAGAGCATCGGCGGCTCGACCACGTCGAGCCCGAGCGGCATCGATCCAACGCCCTCAGCGTCGAGGAGTGCCCTGACCTCGCGAGCCGCGTCGCGGAAGAGCGCGCCGTCGCCGCCGACCGCCCCGCGCAGCCCCAGCAATCCCGCACGGCAGTGATCGTGATGCAGCCATGGCGCGTGCAGCCGGTGATGCTTGGCGGCCGAGCCGAAGTCCCAGATGTACGGATCGCCCGTTCCCGTCAAAAGGGCATAGCGCGTGAGCTTGTCGCGCGCCCACTCGCCGATCACCGTGCTCGTGATGTAGCGAATGTTGTGCTGGTCGAAGCACAGCAGCGCGCCCAGGCCCGAATTGGCGAGCGCCGCGCGCGTGCGGGCGAGACGGTAATCGTGCAGCCGCCGGAAGTTGACCCGCTCCTCGAAGTCGACTTGCGTGTGCCCGGGCGCCTGCAACGGGCGATCCCATCGATGCTTGGGGTCGATATCGTCGGGCCGGACGATCGTGGGTTCCTTGCTCTTTTTCTTTGCCATCGTTGGTTCGCTCGTTCTCTCTCCCCATGCAAGAGAGGGTCAGGGTGAGGGGCTCATTTCTTCCCGAAGGCCTTCTCGTAATACGTGAGATCGACGTACTTCATCGGATCGGTCAGCGCCTTCTTCGGCATGCCGTACTTGCTGCGCAATTCGAGCACGGTGCGGATGCCGTTCATGTCGAGCGCCACGTCGCGCGTGATGCCGCCCTTGTCCGCGAGCAAGAGATCGTAAGCTTGCTTCGCCAGCGCCGGAGTCATGTCGCGCTGGTGCGCGATCAGGATCGCTTCAACGATCTCTCGGTTCGCCCGATCGTAGATCCAGTCCACGCCAGCGCGATATCCGCGCAGGAATCCGATCAGTTCCTTTTCGTGGCCTCCGGCCCAGGAGCGGCGGGCCGCGGCCGCCGTACCCTGGTACGCGCCGAGCGATTCCGCGTAGGCGAGCACGTTCAACCCGCGCTCCTTGCCAGTCAGATCGAAGGGCGTGCGCAGCATGGTCGCATCCTGCTTTCCAGCGAGGAGCTCACGGTACCGGTTAGCGGTTCCGCCGGCACGCACGTAGGTCACATCGGCTTCGGTGATCCCGTTGCGCGCGAGTATCTCCCGTGCGAGGAACGCGAATCCGGTAGTCATCGCATCGACCGAAACGGTCTTGCCCTTGAGCTCGGCAAAAGTCTTGATCGCTGGTGCGCTGACGAACGAGGCGAAGCCGCCGTCTCCGCCGAGAAACGCGAACAGGTCCGGGTTGTCGGGAATCTTCGCCTCGCCCTGCCCCTCCTGGTACGCGACATAGTTATCCATCAGTGCCAGTGAGATGTCGAACTTGCCCTCGAGCTGCGATGTGATCAGATAGACCGAATTCGGCGTATACGTGAGCTGGACGCTCACGCCGTTCGACTCGAAGAAACCCTGCCGCTGCGCCGCCCAGACCGGCAGGTTCCAGCCGCCGTCGAAGGCGATAACTCGCAAAGGTGTCGGCGGCGCCGCAGGCGCCTGCGCATCGACGCCGGCAGCGAATGCAAACGCGGCGGCAAGCCCTGTCAGCAGGCGCAGGATCATAGGGGTGCTCCGGGGTGAAGCGTTATCCTAGCACCGGCGATCGCGGCCTGCGCTGCAGAAGCCACATCAGCAGGGAGCCGAGCAGCGCGCCGGCAAGCAGGTGCTTGATGTTGTGACCTGAGATGAACCCGCCCGTCGCCGAAAAAATCTCTCGGTCAAGCCGCTCGCTCACGGTCATTGCGATGTCGAGCCCGAGCGCGGCCACGAGCCAGCCGATGTGCGAGTGCCGTCCGGCGCGCAGCAGGCAGAGACAGATGATCAAAGCCCCCGTGCCGACGCGCATCACCAGATAGAGCAGCAGATCGTCCGTCCACGACCACCATAAGAGGCTCGCGACGCCGAGAAGGGCGAACGGCCACCACGCGACGCGCGCGAACGCGGGATCGACGCGATCGGCGAGCACCAGCGCCACGATCGCAGCGAGCACGAAAGTCATCGGTAGCCGGTCCCAGATCAGGCGTGCGTCGCTGGGGTCCCAATGGTAGTACGCCGAACCGATCGCGGTGAGCAGCATGCCGGCGACGAGCAGCGCATAAGCTGCGCGCTCCGTGGGATCGATGTTCACGCGCCGCCGGAGTGCGATGCCGGCGAGCCCGGCGATGAGGATCGCGAAATTGCTGAGCACGTCGCCGGCACGCGGGATTGGCCCCCACGCGCGCGTGTCGGCGAAAAGATGATACGTGGAATCCTGTGCAAACGGCCCGAAGACGAAGCGCAGCACGGCGAACAGGACGATCGCGATCCCGACGAGGCCCCAAGTCTGCCACCGCGCGCGGGCGAGGCTTGGTCCATTCGATGCACGCGTTGGCGCGGCCACGGTCGCGGCCATAGAAAAGCCTTATTGCAGCTGCGGCTTCTTCAGATAATCGTTGCGATCACCGGAGCGCAGCTGCAGGTGCAGGATTTGCGCGTCGCGCGTCACGGTCAGCGGCACTTCCACGCCCGCCTGGCCGAGACTCCAGACCTTGCGAAACAGGTCGGCGAGTCCGGTGACGCGCTCGCCGGCAACCTCGAGGATCATGTCGCCGAGCTTGATTCCGCCGATGTCTGCCGGCCCCCCGGTCGCGAGTCCGGTGACGGCCAGACGCTGCTCCGCTTCGCCGGTGTACATGCCAAGCCAGGGCCGCGGCGGTCGCGTCGGCCGCCCGAACTTCAGCATGTCGTCGAGAATGGGCTCGAGCAGATCGATCGGCACGAACATGTTGCCGGAGATCGATTCGCCTCCCTGCGATTCCTGAACCAGCAGCGACCCGACGCCGATCAGCTTGCCGTCCTCTCCGACGAGCGCGGCGCCGCCCCATTGCGGATGCGGCGGCGTGGTGAAGAGCGCCTCGTCGAGCACGTATTCCCAGTAGCCTGCGAACTCGCGCTTCGCGATCACTCGCGCCTTGAGGGCGTGCGGACGCCCCCCATGACCGATGACGATCACGCTTGCGCCCTTGCTCACCGCGGCCGCGGAGCCTCGCTGCAACGCCGGGACGTGCAGACGGCCGAGCGGCTGCACCAGACCGAAGCCGCTTGCCTGATCGTACGCGAGCGCATGCCCGGCGAACACCGTGCCGTCGTTGAGCGTCACCCAGATGCTGTGCGCCTCGGTGATGAGGTAGCCGATGGTGAGAATGAGGCCGTCTTCCCGGATGACCACGCCATTGCCGACGCGCTCGGTGCCGAGGATGGTTGCCGTGAATGCATCTTCCGCCACCTCCGAGCGCAGCAGCGCCACTGCGTCGAGCGCGGACTTTAGATCGAAGGCAACGTCCGACTGCGCGGGCTGCGCCTCAGGCGGAAACGCCCATTGCGTGTCATCAGCCATGGTGGGATTACGATGCTAACATGCGCGCGAAGTTCGTCCATCCTGGCCATGTCTCCCGCGCACAAGGCTCACATTCTCGCCGAAGCGCTGCCCTACATCCGCGCGTATCACGGCAAGACGCTGGTGATCCGCTTCGGCGGCAACGCGATGGCCGATCCCGTGCTCAAGGCGGGCTTCGCGCGCGACGTCGCCCTGCTGCGACTGGTCGGCATGAAGCCGATCGTCGTGCACGGCGGTGGCTGGCGCATCGACGAGCTGGCGTGGCAAATGGGGATCGAGACACAGCGTCATCGCGGTGTTCGCATAACCGACGAGCGCACGCTCACGGTCATCGAGATGGCGCTGGGGGAGCTCAATCAGGAGCTCACCGCGCTCATCAACCGGCATGGCGGGCGCGCCGTGGGATTGAACGGGCAGGACGGGCGCTTCATCCATGCACGACCGCTCGTCCTCGAACCAAGTGGATCCGACGACCCCGCACTGGGCTTCGTCGGCGACATCGACAGCATCGACACGGGATTGATCGAGCTGCTGCTGTCGCGCAAGTTCGTGCCCGTGGTGATGCCGATCGGCGTCGGCGCGGATGGAACCGCGTATCACATCAACTCGGACCTTCTCGCGGGTCGTCTCGCGCGCGCACTCAAGGCCGAGGCGCTCATTCTCATGACCAACGTCGCGGGGGTAGTCGGCCGGGACGGCAAGCTCGCCTACATCATGAGCGCGGGCGACGCCGAGGCGCTATTGCGTGACGAGGTCGTGCACGGTGGAATGCGGCCGCGGCTCACCGCGGCGCTCAATGCGGTGCGCGAAGGGGTGCGCTCGGTGCACGTCATCGACGGCGGCGTGCCGAGCGCGCTGCTGCTGGAAGTATTGACTGCGGAAGGAGTGGGTACGGCCGTGCGGTCCGACTCC
>DATKJP010000218.1:0-6067 GCA_035543635.1 Casimicrobiaceae bacterium | reverse complement strand
CGCTCGACCCGAAGCACGGCGCGAAACTCGGCATCATCGACATCCAGTATCAGTTCACGATGATGGCGGCTGCGCTCGCTTCAGGCGGCTCGATGACCAATTACGAGCCCGGCAAGGACCGCCTGATGGCGTGCCGCAAGGCCGGCGCGAAGATCCTCCCGACCAACGAAGCGATGGCGCAGGCGCTGCAGAGCGAGGAGGTCGGCATCTGCATCATGTGGAAGGCGCGAGCGGTCCAGTGGCAAAAGGCCGGCGCGAAGGTCAACACCGTCGCGCCGAAGGAAGGGATTCCGCTCTACATCTCCGGCTTCGTCATACCGAAGAACGCACCGAACAAGGACGGCGCACATGTGTGGCTGAACGAGATGCTCGCCATCTCGGCGCAGGAGGCGTTCGCCGAGGACATGGGCTACAACCCGAGCGTGACCAATGCGAATATCCCGTCGGAGACCGAGCGGCGCATCGGCTTCAATGCCGAGGAGCGCAAGCGACTGATCGACCTCGACTACGGATACCTGGCCAAGAACGACTCGGCTCTCAAGGAGTGGTGGGACAAGACGTTCAAGGGTTGACCCCTCGCATCGCGATCGGAAAGCGTCGATGACCGCGGCGGCGATGCCACGTGAGCGCGAAGGCGCGCTCGGGTGGACTGCCGCCGCGATGCTGGCACCGGCGTCGATCGTGGTGGCGATCGGCATCGTCATCCCGATTGCCATCCTCTTCCGGTACAGCCTGAATCAGTTCACGCCAGCGAAGATGATGGTCGACGCCTTCACGGCGGAGAACTATGTCAAGTTCTTCACCGATCCGTTCTACATCGCCGTCCTGCTGCGCACGATCCGGGTGGCGGCGATGTGCACTGCGATCTGCGTGGTCCTCGGCTTTCCGATGGCCTACGTTCTGGCTCGCACACGGTCACGCTACAAGAACCTGTTACTGCTGATCGTGATCCTGCCGCTCTTTGTCGGCAACGCCGTGCGCGCGGCGGGCTGGATGGTGCTGTTCGGCAATCGCGGTTTTGTCAATACGGTGGCGATGAGCGTCGGCCTCGTGCGCGAGCCGCTGCAACTCATGTATACGGGGTTCGCGGTTGTCGTCGGCATCGTCGCGGTCAATCTGCCGTTCGTCGTGCTTACCCTGCAGGCCGTGCTCGAGGGCATCGAGCGGCCGATCGAGGAAGCGGCGCTTGGTCTCGGTGCCGGCCCGCTGCGCACGTTCCGTCACGTCATCCTGCCACTTGCGATGCCTGGCGTAACCGCAGCCACGATTCTTTCGTTCATCCTGGCGATGAACGCCTACGCGACCCCGGTGCTGCTTGGCGGCCCCACGTTCCACATGATGGGCCCGACGGTCTACGACCAGTTCGCGGGACAGACCAACTGGCCCTTCGGCGGTGCGCTTGCGTTCGTGCTGATGACGGCAACGCTTCTGCTGACGGTTGCATCGAATTGGGTCGCGCAGCGCCGCTACCGAAGATAGCGATAGCCGCGGTCGCAAATCCGCCGATCAAACCGCGGGCCGGTGCTCAAGCGCTGCGCGGATCACCTTCAGTGCTTCTTCGCGCTCGCTGCTCGCGAGCGTGAGGCGCGGGCCGCGAACGCGCTCGTTGCCCTGCCCCGCTTCCTGCTGCACGAGCTTGATGAGCTGCACGAACTTGGGCACCGTATCCAGGCGCAGCAACGGCAGGAACCAGCGGTAGAGCGCGTCCGCCTTGGTGGTGTCACCCGAGACGGCCGCACGAAACAGCGCCATCGTCTCGCGCGGCAACGCGTTGACGAGCCCGGCGATCCAGCCGACCGCGCCCATGCGCACCGCTTCGACAATCATGTCGTCGAGACCCGCGAAGAGCGCGAGGCGACCCCCGCACAATGCCTTGGTCGCGGTGATGCGTCGCACATCGCCGCTCGATTCCTTCACGGCCGCGAGGTTCGCGTTCTCCTGTGCAAGCTCGGCGATCTGCGGCGCCACGAAGTCCGTCTTGTACGCGGGCGGGTTGTTGTACAGCATGCACGACAGCGGCGTGGCGCGGATGACGGTTTGCACGTGCGCCTTCATCTCGCGCCAGTCGGTGCTGTAGACGTACGCGGGCAGGACCAGCAAGCCCGCGCATCCCGCCTTCTGCGCCGCTTTCGCGAGCGCGACCGCTTCGTGCGTGCTCAACGACGCGATGCCGGCAACCACGCGCTCGCCTCCGAGCGTCTTCACCAGCGTGTCGAGGATGCCGAGCTTTTCGTCGAAGGCAAGCGTGGCGCTTTCGCCAAGCGAGCCCAGCGCAACGACGCCGTCGACTCCGTTCTCGATCTGCCAGCGCGCGTGGCGTCCGAGAAACTCATGGTCCACGCTCTCGTCGGACTTGAAAGGCGTGGTGATCGCGGAAATCACGCCGGTCCATTTCATGGCAGCACCTCTTCTTGATTCAGTTGTAACGGTCGGGCGAGAGCAGCGAAAGGTCGATGTCTGGCCGCTCGCCAGCCAGCGTCTGCGCCACGAGCTTGCCGGTGATCGGCGCGAGGCTCACGCCCATCATCGCATGACCCGCGGCGATCACGAGGTTCGAAACGTGCTTGCTTCGTCCGATGTACGGCAGGCCGTCGGGAGAACAAGGCCGCAGCCCGCGCCATGCGTCGAGGCGTCCGAAGTCGGCAGGCTCGAAATCAGGGTAGTAGCGCGGCATCGCCTCGACGATGCTGCGTACGCGAATCGGTTTCACGGTCTCGTCGAGGCCCGCCATTTCCATGGTACCGCCGATTCTCAGCGCTTCGCCCATGGGGCTGACGAACACGCGCGCTTCGACGAGGATTGCGCAGTGACGCGGCTGGACGCGCGGGCGGGATAGCGTGAGACTGTAACCTTTCCCCGCCTGCATGGGCAATCCGAGGCGTAGCTCTTGCGCGAGCCGCCCGGACCACGCACCCGCGGCCAGCACGAATTCGTCTGCCTCGATGACATCGCCCGTCGCCGTCGTCAAGGCACGAAGCGCACGGTTCTCGACGCGAAATCCTGTCACCCCAGTGCTCCAGCGGAATCGCGCGCCGTGCTCGCGCGCGCGTCGTTGCAGCGTGTAAATGAGCCGGTCTGGTGTGACGCTCGCGTCGAGCGGGAAATGCACGGCACCGACGACGTCCATCCGCGTGCCGGGATCCAGTGCTGCCGTGGCGCGCGCATCGAGCACGTGCGCCTCCATGCCGAGCTCCCGCGCGAGCTGTGCGGTTTTCGCCTCCTCATCGAGCGCGTGCCGAGTCTTGCACAGCATTAGTGTGCCCGTCAGCCGGACTTCGATATCGCCATCGGTGGCCGCCGCGAGGTCCTGATAACAGCCTCGACTCGCCAGGTTCAGATCGCGCAGCAGCGGCGCGGCGCGGCGCACGTGCTCGGCATTGGCGGCCTGCCAGAACTTGAGACCCCAATCGACCAGCGGCCACGATGCGCGTGGCTTGATATGGAACGGGGCGCTCGGCTGCAGCATCCACTTGAGCGCCTGCGTCACCGCACCGGGAGCAGCCAGGGGAACGATGTGGCTGGGCACGATCATGCCGCCGTTGCCGAACGAGCATCCGTCGCGCGTCTCGCCGTTGCGCTCCACCACCGTGACACGCCAGCCGCGCTCGATGCAGTAAACGGCCGTGCACAGGCCGATCACACCGGCGCCGATGACGGCGACATGCTTGCTCACTTCACCGGATGCCCCAGCAGAACGGGTCGCGCGCGTCGAGGAGTTGCGTGCTCCGCGCGTTCACGAACGCGACGCCCGTGATGGTTGGCTCGATTCTTCCGGCCGATCGGTCCAGCCACCGGTACGAGGCTGAAAAGCGGGTGCCGAGGATGCTTTCCTGAACCCAGGTTTGTCCCTCCGCGAGCTTGCCATCGCTCGCGAGGCACGCAAGCTTGGCGCTCGTACCTGTGCCGCAGGGCGACCGATCGTACGCATCCCCGGGACAGAGCACGAAGTTCCTGGCGTTCGCACGATCGCTTGTGCCCGCGCCGAACAGCTCGACATGATCGACGTCCGCGAACCCGCTCGCGATCACCGCACGCCGGATGCGCCGCGTGAGGTCAGTGAGCATCGCTACATTGTCGAGCTCCAACGCCGGCTCACGGTGCTGCACTAGGAAAAACCAGTTGCCGCCCCATGCGATGTCGCCCGTGACGCGGCCGACATCCCGAACATCGACGCTCACGCCCGCGTGCGCCCGAAAGCTCGGCACGTTGGTGACGCTCACTTCGCCATTTTCGTGCAGGACGGTCGTCACGATGCCCGTCGGCGTTTCGATGCGATGCGTCCCGGGTTCGATGCGGCCGAGGTGCGCGAGCGTGGTGACGACACCGATCGTGCCATGCCCGCACATGCCGATGTAGCCAACGTTGTTGAAGAAGATGACGCCCGCGATACAGTTGCGATCTTCGGGTTCGACGAGCAACGCGCCGACGATCACGTCCGACCCGCGCGGCTCGTTCAGGATCGCCGAGCGGTAGCGGTCGAACTCGCCGCGGAATCGCTCGCGCCTTGCGGCGAGCGGACCTTGCCCGAGATCGGGCCCGCCAGCGACGACGACTCGCGTCGGCTCGCCCGCAGTGTGCGAATCGACGACGTCTATGCGTTGAATTTGCCCAGCCTGAACTGCGTGCTCCAGCACTGTTTCAGCTCCAATCATGCAGGACGGCAGTTTACGCCGGCAGGACCCTTGTTCGGCGTTCTTGTGGCGCGCGTCAGTTGGGGCACGAACGCTACGGGAGTCGACGATGTCTGGCAAGCGCAAGCGCGAGTGGTCTGGATCATGTCGCGGGTGCTCGCCACGGCGTTTGGTGCCGGTAATCGTGGCGATCCGCTTAGCTGCAGCGCGCCTGAACGGATCGCCATCGGTCGCGGCAGCTTGGCTCTCTTCGGCGTCAGACTGGGCCTTCTGTTAACACCTCGCTATCGATCGGGGCGCGTCACCACCCACTACTCCGCGGTCAAACTTTCGAAGCTTGTTGGAGGCGGCGAATCGCGTGTGCGATGGACGGCCCCGCAAAACTCGCCGACTCGTGACGTTGAAACAAAAAGCGCTCGCCGCATGAAACGGCAAGCGCTTGAAGTGGCGTCGGAAATTTGGCGCGCCCGGCAGGATTTGAACCCACGACCCCCTGGTTCGTAGTTCGAGCTGCCGCGTGCAAGTTATTGAAGAAGCAGGTCTAGGGCGCCGTTGCACTCCCCCTGATCTGCAGCACTGTGCGTGACCGCGCCTTATTGATCCCCGCAAAATCACCGCGATGAGATCTACCAGGTGAGGTTCGATTACCCCGTGGAAGGAGTAGCCACAGCTGTGGTGTGATCGTGGCCCGGCGTGCGCGCGTTAGCGCCGCGTATGCCTTGACCGGTTAGCTCTCACGTATCCGGGACGTTCGAGATGCTCCGCGATCGCACCAGACTCCGTGAAACGACGCGTCAGAAAAAGGCGAGCAGCTCGGCGAGCGTGTCTTCGGGCACCTGCTCGGCGGGATAGTGGCCGCACGGCAGCATCCTGCCGCGCACGTCGAGCGCCCGCTCCTTCCATGCCTCGATCGGCTTGTAGCTTCGGTTCACGTGGCTGCGTTCGCCCCACAATACAAGGATTGGCATCTCGATTTTCACGTGCAGGTCGGACTCGTCGTGATCGAGGTCGATGCCGACGGCAGCGCGGTAGTCCTCGCATACCGCATGAATGTTCTCAGCGTTGCAGCAACGAATGTACTCGGCGAGCGCCCCCGGGGTGAAGCCACTCATGCCCACGCCCTTCTTGTCGAGCTTCCTGCGGATGTAGCGCTCATAGCCGTAGGCCTCGATCATCTTCTCCGGGTAGTCGAACGGTTGCGCCATGAAGAACCAGTGGTATGAGTCCACCGCCCACTGGCGCCGGATGTTGTTCAGGACGTGATGCGTGGGAACTATGTCGAGAAACGCCACCTTTTCGACGGCCGCGGGGAAATCGAGCGCCATACGATGCGCCACGCGAGCGCCGCGGTCATGACCCGCGACACGCCATCGCGTGAATCCCAGCTGACGCATCACTACGACCTGATCCTCGGCCATCGCCCGGAACGAATATCC
>DATKJP010000217.1:0-3939 GCA_035543635.1 Casimicrobiaceae bacterium | reverse complement strand
ACCTTGGGATTGAGGATGCTCGTGATGACGCCGGTCCTGAACAAAGCCGCGGGACGCACCAGGGGCAGGTCGCGGCGCGCAAAGAGGTCCCCTGACCCGTGCGGCCGCACCGCGTCCCAGGCGAGCCACAACAAGTAGGCGGCGCCGGCCCAGCGCACGACGTCGAAAAGTACGGGAACGGCAACGAAGACGGCCGTCAGCCCGAGCGCCGCCGACACCGCGTAGAAAAGGAAGCCGCTGGTCGTGCCGGCGAGCGAAATCAGACCGGCGGTTCGCCCCTGACACAGGGTGCGCGAAACGAGATAGAGCAAGTTGGGCCCAGGCGTGAGAGCGAGCAGCACGCTTGCCAGAGCGAAAAGCGTTAGATCCGCGGCCCAAGGCATCATCGCTACGCCGCGTATCCCAGCTCGCGCACCAACGGACCTGCGGCATCCTCGAGCTCGCGCCGCTCCTCAGCCGTCATCTCCCGCCGCCACACGTCGAGGCGGTTCGCATCGGGCGTGCGCGTGAGATTGCTGTGGATGCGCGTGCGCTCTTCGCGCGCGACCATCGGGCCCCTCGCGTGCTGGCGGCCGTGCAGCCGCTGGAGGCGCGCTGCGCCGCGCGTCTGATACTCGAGCATCGCAGCATCCCAAGGCAGCGCGAGGTATTCGCAAAGGCGCTTGAGCTCGCGCTCCGGCTGCAGTACGAGATTCTCGAAGCGCACTTCGATGTATCGCGGCAGCAATTCGCTCGCGCGGCGGCCGGCTTCGACATGCTTCCTCCAGCCTTCGCCCAACACGCGAAAATCCTGTCCCGGAGAGAACCAGGTCTTGCGCCAGGAAAGGGCGGTATCGCCGGGATCGCGGATCACGTGAATGAAGTGCGCCTCCGGCAGCAGGGCTGCGATCTGCGGCATGAGAAAGACGTATCCCGGTGTCTTCTCACCGCAGCGCGGCTTGCGCTCGCCCTCCGCGTACAGCGCGTAAAACGCGCGAAGACCTTCCTCGATGGTGAACGGCTCGATCGCCTCGAGGCGCTTCCGGAGCGTTTCACGATCGAGCCCGAAATCGGTCCAGTTGGACACCGTGACCCGATCGGTGGTTACGATCTCCACGAAGCGCTCGCGCACCGCGTCCGGGTCGCCATACAGCGGTGCGACGAGGCCAACAAATGCGGTCTCTGGTGGTATCGCAAGCAAGGGGTGGCTGTCGAGCATCACCGCTACGAGTGAGGTGCCGGAGCGCGGACAGCCGACGACCACCGGGAACGGCAGGCGCGGCTCGCGTCGCGATGCAACCGCAGCCGATCCCTGCGCGAAGGCCGGCGGCTCGGCGTTCAATACGGTTCGTGGCTTGTCGGACAGGACCTTGTCGGCCATCGCCGCCTTCACAGCATTTCGAGGCCGAGCGCGGTCGCTTCGCCGCCGCCGATGCAAAGGCTCGCTACGCCGCGTCTTTTGCCGAGTTTGCGCAGCGCGCCGAGCAGCGTCACCACGATGCGCGCGCCCGATGCGCCGATGGGATGACCGAGCGCGCACGCGCCGCCGTGCACGTTGACCTTCTCCGGGGGCAACCCGTGTTCCTTCATCGCCGCCATCGTCACAACCGCAAACGCTTCATTGATCTCGTGCAGATCGACTTCGCCGGGCTTCCAGCCGAGCTTGGCGTAGAGCTTCGAGAGGGCGCCGACCGGCGCGGTGGTAAACCAGCCCGGCTCCTGCGCGTGTGTGGCGTGTCCGAGAATCACGGCGATGGGCTTGATTCCCTTGCGCTCGGCGAGCGAGCGGCGCATCAAGACCAGCGCTGCGGCGCCGTCGGAGATCGAGCTGGAATTGGCAGCCGTGACCGTGCCGTCCTTGCGAAACGCGGGCTTGAGCGACGGAATCTTCTCGGGATTCGCTTTCGCCGGCTGCTCGTCTCGGTCGATGATGGCATCTCCCTTGCGTCCGCTTACCGTGACCGGGGCGATCTCCCACTTGAAGCTGCCGTCTTCGTTCGCGGTTCTCGCGCGCGAAAGCGAGCGCAGTGCGAATTCGTCCTGCGCTTCGCGCGTGAAGGCGTAGCGCTCGGCGCACTGCTCGGCGAACACGCCCATGAGCTTGCCTTTGTCGTATGCGTCCTCGAGCCCGTCGAGAAACATGTGGTCGTACACCGTGCCGTGTCCCATGCGCATGCCGCCGCGCGCCTTGGGGAGCAGATACGGCGCGTTGCTCATGCTCTCCATGCCGCCGGCCACGATGATGTTCTCGCTGCCAGCGAGCAGGGCGTCGTGTGCAAGCATCGTTGCTTCCATCGCCGAACCGCACATCTTGTTGACCGTCGTGCACCCGGTCGCCTGCGGCAGTCCTGCCTTGAGCGCGGCCTGGCGCGCGGGTGCCTGACCCTGACCCGCAGGGAGGACGCAGCCCATGATGACTTTGTCGACCGCCTCAGCGTTCAAGCCCGCGCGCTCGAGTGCCGCCGTGATCGCGACCGCGCCGAGTTCGTTGGCGCTTAGAGTCGCGAAGTCGCCTTGGAGTCCGCCGATCGGCGTTCGCGCCGCGCCGACGATCACGATGGGGTCATTGTGCATGCTCGTTCCTAGGAATTGCTGCGCGAAGCGTCGCCGCGCACGCGCGTCATCTGGCCGCGGGCGCTCCGGGTGCCGGCTTGCGCGGGCGCCGCGGCCGGCGCACCAGCTCGCCGCCGCAGTTCGGGCAGACGCCGTTCAGGGCATTCGCACAGGTCGCGCAGAAAGTGCATTCGTAGCTGCAAATGTAGGCTGTGTCGTCGTCGGGGGCGAGCGGCCACGCGCAGCGCTCGCAGCGTTCCCGCATCTCCAAAGCCATGTTCGTCTCCCCTATCACTTGGTTTCGTTGAACAGCTCGCGCCCGATCAGCATTCTTCGAATCTCGGACGTGCCGGCGCCGATCTCGTAGAGCTTCGCATCGCGCCATAGCCGTCCGGTCGCGAACTCGTTGATGTAACCATTTCCCCCCAGCGCCTGGATCGCCTCGCCGGCCATCCAGGTCGCCTTCTCCGCCGCGTAGAGAATCGCTCCGGCCGCGTCCTTGCGCGCGGTCTCGCCGCGATCACAGGCTTGTCCAACAGCATAGACATACGCGCGGCAGGCACTCTGGGTCGTGTACATGTCGGCGATCTTGCCCTGCATCAGCTGGAATTCGCCGATCGGCTGGCCGAACTGCTGCCGCTCGTGCACATACGGCAGAACCACGTCCATGCACGCGGCCATGATGCCGAGCGGCCCGCCCGCGAGGACCGCGCGCTCGTAATCGAGCCCGCTCATCAGCACGTTCACTCCACGCCCTTCGGCGGAGAGTACGTTGTCTTCGGGCACCTCGCAATCCTCGAACACGAGCTCGCAGGTGTTCGAGCCACGCATGCCGAGCTTGTCGAGCTTCTGCGCGGTCGAGAACCCCTTCATCCCTTTTTCGATCAGAAATGCCGTAATGCCCCGCGGGCCGCCGCTCGCATCGGTCTTCGCGTAGACGACGAGCGTGTCCGCATCCGGGCCGTTCGTTATCCACATCTTGCTTCCGTTCAGCACGTAGCGATCGCCCTTGGGCTCCGCGGCGAGCCGCATCGAGACGACGTCGGAGCCAGCGCCGGGCTCGCTCATCGCAAGCGCTCCGACATGCTCGCCCGATACGAGCTTCGGCAAGTACATGCGCTTCTGCACCGGCGTCCCGTTGCGCCGGATCTGATTGACGCAGAGATTCGAGTGAGCGCCGTACGAAAGACCCACGGCGGCCGACGCGCGACTCACCTCCTCCATCGCGATCACGTGCGCGAGATAACCCATGTTCGTGCCGCCGAACTCCTCTTCGACGGTAATGCCGAGCAGGCCCAGATCGCCCAACTTGCGCCAAAGGTCGGCTGGAAACGCGTTGTTGCGATCGATATCGGCAGCGCGCGGCGCGATCTCGTTCGTGGCGAACTGCTGCACAGTCTGCCGAAG
>DATKJP010000216.1:0-5524 GCA_035543635.1 Casimicrobiaceae bacterium | reverse complement strand
GTCGAGGATCTGCACTGGGTCGATCCGTCCTCGGAAGAGCTGATCGGAATGCTCATCGACCGCTTGAAGACATTGCCGATTCTCGCAATTCTCACGGCGCGTCCCGAATTCAAATCTCATTGGGGCGAAACGGCTCAGCTGCAGCATTTGTCGCTTGCTCCGCTCGAGCGGCGTGACTCCGTGCAGATGATCGAGCTCCTCTGCGGCGAGCGAAAGATTCCGCCGCCCACGATTGCCCAGATCGCCGATAAAACGGACGGGGTGCCGCTCTTCATCGAGGACCTGACGCGCGACGTGCTCGAGAGCACCGGCGTGCAGGAGAGCGCTCACGCCAGCCAGGCTCGTGGCCAGCCGCCGCTCGCGATACCCGCAACCCTGACCGATTCGCTCATGTCTCGCCTCGATCGTTTGGGATCGGCGAAGAGCGTGGCCGAGATCGGTGCCGTGATCGGCAGGGAGTTCCCCTACGAGCTTCTCGCGCGCGTCGCCGATCTTCCGGAGGTGCGTCTCAAGGAAGAGCTGCACCGGCTGGTTGACGCAGGGCTTCTCGTGACCCGCCGCGCGACGTCGGTCCTGAGCTATGCGTTCAAGCACGCGCTGGTGCGCGACGCGGCCTATTCCTGCCTGCTCAAGAAGAATCAGGTGTTGCTGCATGCGCGTATCGCCCGCGTCCTGGTCGAAGCGTTTCCTGAAACGGCGGAATCGCAGCCCGAGGTGCTGGCTTATCATTTCAGAGCGGCCAACGACGTCGAACACGCCGTCGAATACCTGATGAAAGCCGCAAAGCTCTCGGCGCGTCGCTCCGGCTTCGTCGAGGCGATCGTGCAGCTGGAAAGCGCATTGAGCCTCCTCGCCACGCAGCCGCGGTCGAGAGAGCGCATGCGCGCGGAGCTGCGCATCCATCGCACGCTCGGCGGCATCAACACCGAGTACCGCGGTTTCTCCTCGGCGGACTGCGGCCGCGCCTACACGACCGCGCTGGAGCTCTGTCGCGAGCTCGGCGACACACCGGAGATCTTCTCCGTGCTGTCGGGTCTCGGTTCGTACGAGATCACGCGGGCCGGATTCGGAAAGTGTCAGTCTCTCGCCGAAGAGTGTCTCGCGCGCGCCGCCACTCAAACGTCGAAGCCGCCGTTCGTGATGGGACATCTGCTACTCGGCGGGACGTTGTTCCTGAAGGGAGAGCTGACGGCTGCTCGCACGCACCTCGATGAAGCGGTTGCGACTTACGAGCAGGATCAGCTCGCGAGCCGCGGCAAGCAGGTGCTCTTCGTTCAGGATCAGAAATCGACGGGACTTTGCTACCTCGCGCTCGTGCTGACGATCATGGGCCGCCTGAATGAAGGTTTGCGTGCAGGCGAGAGCGGGCTCGCGCATTCGCAGTCGCTCGGCGGGCTGCACACGATCAATTTCTCGCTGTGTTATCTCGCGGCGGTCCACTATATCCGCGGCGATCCGGCCTCGGCGCTCGCGCGCGCCACGCAGTCGCTCGAATCGGCGCGCGAGGAGGGTTTCGCAACCTGGATCGGCGTCTCGCAGATGATTCGCGGCGCTTCGCTCGCGAGCGATGGTCGATGGGAAGAAGGGCTCGATGAGCTCGACCAGGGCATGCGAGCCCACACCGGCATGGAGGCTGCCACCTATCAACCGTTCGCCCTGGCGCTTCTGGCGAAAGGATTGACTGCAGCGGGGCGTCTGGATGCGGCTTTGCAAAACCTGACTCAGGCGCTCGCGATCAGCGAGGCGACCGAAGAGCGGTTTTATGCGGCCGAGTTGCTGCGTCTGAAAGGCGACGTGCTCGCGTCGATGGGAAAGCTGGCGCCCGCCGAAGAGTCCTTGCGCGAGGCGATCGATATCGCGCGACACCAGCACGCCGGACTTTTCGAGCTGCGCGGTGCGGCGAGTCTCTGCCGAGTGCTCGACGGATCGCCGAGGCAGGCGGCTGTGGAAGAGATCCTGAGACCGATCTATGGGCGGTTCGGCGAGGCGGCCGACGCGCCGGATGCAAGGGCGGCTGAGGCATTGCTCGCTGGCGAGATCGCTGCACGAACCATCGTCTGATCTCTCACACAGTGCGCGACACGTGCAACGGCGGCAGCCGCTCCTTCCACGGCATCGCCTCCTCGAGCGCCGCCGCCAACTGCAGCACGACATGCTCTTCTGCCGGCCGCCCGCCAAGCTGGATCCCGATCGGCAATCCGTTTGGATGCATCGCCAGAGGTAGCGATATCGCCGGCGTGCCCATGATGTTGTAGGGCAATGTGAACTGGCAGACCCCGCGGAAAACCTTCTCCGGCAGCTCCTCGACGCTTTTCACGTCGGTGCGGCCGAGGTTGTAGTTTCCCCAGGGCTCCGACACCCGAGTCGTCGTCGGCGAGAGCCACACGTCGTAGCGCGTGAAAAACGCGCCGAGCTTGCGCCGCGCGGCATTGACCGCGGTCATCGCGTTGATGAACTGCTCGGGCTTCACCTGCTTCGCGTACTCGTAGATCATGAACGTGCATGGCTCCAACGTGTCCGGCCCGATCTTTTGGCCGCTCCGCTTCGAATAGCCCGCAAGCCGAAGATCGAAGCCAAAGAACCACACGTCCATCATCGAGCGCATCGCCCTGAGACCGTCGAATTGCGGACTCTCCTCGGCGACTTCATGGCCCATGTCGGCGAGCACGCGCGCGACATTCGCCACCACGCTGGCGACTTCGGGATCGGTCTTCATGCCCATGAGTCCATCGGTTGACCAGCCGATCTTCAGTCGCGGCGGCTTCCGCTTGATGAGCGCGGCATATTTTTCCACAGGCTTCGGGATGAAGAACGGATCGCCGGGCTGCGGCACGGCGAGGCAATCGAGCATCGTCGCTGCGTCGCGTACGGTCTTCACCTGAACGAAGTTCTGCGCAAGCCCGTAACCATTCTCGTCGATCATCGGACCGAAAGAGACACGTCCGCGCGACGGCTTCAGGCCCACGCCGCCACAATAGCTCGCCGGAATGCGGATCGAGCCGCCGATGTCGGAGCCGTGCGCGATCGGCACGATGCCGGCCATTACCGCCGCCATGCCGCCGCCGGTCGATCCTCCCGCGGAGTGGCCCGCGCGCCACGGCGTGCAGGTGTTGCCGTAGAGAGCGCCTTCGGTCGTGCCCGCCATCGAGTATTCGGGAGCGGCGGAGCGACCGAGGATATTCACTCCCGACGCTCGAATGAGCTCGCAGTAATGCGTGTCGTGCTCGACGACCATGCCGCGGCATAGTCGGCTGCCGAACTCGATCTTGCGTCCCGCCTCGTGACCGTACACGTCCTTCATCAGGAACGGCACACCGCGAAACGGTCCGTTGCCGAGCGTGCGCTCGTCGAGCGCATTGATTCGGTCAGGATAGGTTTCGACTACCGCGTTGATGGCTTGATTGATCGCGGCGATCGCCGCCGCGGCAGTCTCGGCCAACTCCTTTGAGGAGACTTGCTTGCTCGCGACGAGCGCGGCGAGACCTAGCGCGTCGTAGCTGGCGTATTCGGCGAGCTTCATGGCGTCATTTCAAGAGTGTTGGCAGCGGACTGCGCAACTGCAGCGGATAAGTGGCAAGACTGCGCTCGCCTTTGCTTCCGACCGCGCGCACCGAGAAGATGTAATCATCCTTCGACAGCGGCACCGCGGCGCGGGTGACGTTGCCGACGAACTGCGCGCCTTGCCAGAACGGCGACGTCGTGTCGCGCCAGACGATCTCGTAACCGGCGAGATCGGCCTCGGGATTGGCGAGCCAGCTGAGCGTGGTCTGGTTCTCCAGGCGCAGCGTCTCGATGCGCACGCCCGTCGGCAGTGACGGCGCGCGGGCGAGCGAGGCGAGCGCGGCGGCGTTCACCCGGGCGACGCTGGCCAGATACTGGAAGTCGACGAACTCCGGGAGATCACCGTACTGCACGCCGTCGACGACGCGCACGTCCTGATGCTGATGGTGGAAATCCTCGTGCGCCTCGGTGAAACGCACGGCCGGATATCCCTGTGTGAGAAAAGGAATGTGATCGCCGCCGCGCAGGTAACGGTCGCGCCGATAGACGACCTTGACGGTCATCTCGGGAACGTAGCGCTGGGCGGCGTCGCGGATCGCGCGCGCCAGCTCGCGCGCCGGCGAATCATTCTCGCCGGCGGTTTCGAGGCGCAGTTGCCACTCGTCGGAGATTTCCTTGCCGGCAGGCACGCCCTCCGCGAACAGGCGGATCGTGCTGGCATCGCGCTTTCCGTTCTCATCATGCGCGTTGCCGACGATGTCGTTGGTGATCATTGCCTCGACGTCGATGCTTTTCTCGCGCGCGACCTTGGCCCAATGGGCGGCGCCGAGCAATCCCTGCTCCTCGCCGGCGACGGTCATGAATACGATCGTCACGGGGAAGCGCGTCTTCGAGAACGTGCAGGCGAGCTCCATCGCGACCGCGGTGCCCGAAGCGTCGTCATTCGCTCCCGGCGCGTCGCATTCGGAGTTCATCACGTTGGTGCACATCGAATCGTAATGGCCGGATATCACCAGCGTGCGCGCCTTCGCCTGCGGATCGGCGCCTTCGAGCGTGGCGACGACGTTGGTGAGCGAGACCGGCTTTGGAATACGCGGGGTGGGCTCCTGAACGAACTCGTCGAACGCGACCTTGAGCCGCGATCCGGGTTCAGCCGCGCAGCGATCCAGCGTCTCGCGGATCCAGCGCTGCGCCGCGCCCACGCCGCGCTTGGGATCGTCGGCTACCGACAGCGAGTGCCGCGTTCCGAATCCCGCCAGCGCGCGCACATAGGTTTCGAGACGCGCCGGCGACACTTCACGCACGAGGCGAGCGATCTCGGGGTCTTGTGCGGCGGGGACGTCGGCAGCGTTGGCCGAAGAAGCGAGGAGCATCGCTGCCGGCATCATGGCGAGAGTCACCAGACGATGAAGCAAATGTCTCGCGCGACCTGATCCGGCCTTACCAGCGCATTCGGCGAGCTTCATGAGCTTATATGCTCCTCCAGTTGATCGATGAATCCGAGTTGCCCGGGCAGAATTTTCTCCCGCGCAGCCGCGATCGTAAACCAGCCGCCGCGGTCGACCTCGGGGAATTCCTGCTCCTTGCCCGAGCGCGGCGGCCATTCCATCGAGAAAGTATTGCTCGTGATCGACGAGGCGTCGATGTCACCCTGCAGGGCCCAGCCGTGCACAAGCTTCCCGCTCTTCTGTTTGAGCGGCTTCAAGGCGAAGAACGCACCGTCTACCCGCGACCCGGTTTCTTCCTCGAATTCACGCCGCGCCGTCGCGAGCGTGTCCGCGCCTTCTTCGATTTCTCCCTTCGGGATCGACCACGCTCCGATGTCCTTCCCGCGCCAGAACGGCCCGCCCGGATGCACCAGCAGCACCGCGAGGTCTGCGCCCGCGCCGCGATACATCAACAGTCCGGCGCTGCGTTTCGGCACGAGGGCTCGGCGCTCCTGACACGGAATGCTCTGTACACTAACATCGACCGGCGCCTCCGGTACCCTCCGCATCGCCGGGAGAAAACGATGTCGCGCATG
>DATKJP010000215.1:0-14910 GCA_035543635.1 Casimicrobiaceae bacterium | reverse complement strand
ATATCGTTGAGCTCGTCGTCGTCGAACCCGAACATGTTCATGTAAAGTGAGACGCTGGCGCGCGACAGGACGTGCTTGAGGATATCGTGGACATCGTCGCGCCCGACGTAGAACAGATGAAAGTCCTTGCTCGCGGTGCTGGAGTACGTCCCTTCGCGAGTGTATTGCTGCAGGTCGAGCAAATCGAACCGCTGCAGCGTCTGAGTTACGTCCGAGATGACGTTGCTTTTGCTGGTATGGGTCATTTCAATCTCCCGACACGATTTACACGGCGAGAGTATCCGGCGAGCTCGCACCGGGCTACAACGGAATATTCATGGCAAAGCATGTCGAATGCCGACACGATTTGCCACTTGAAACAAGAGAAACAAAACAGGTCGGTCCACGAAATAATGCAGGCGCGGGCTCGCACTAGACTGTCGGCATGGAAATCGCCCGCGATCAGTTGCTGCATCTCGCCGATGGATCGAAAGTCGTCGTCCGAGCCATCCGTTTCGAGGACGGACCCAGGCTACAGACGTTCGTGCGCCGACTCTCGTCGCGCTCGCGCCGTCTTCGCTTCTTCTCTGCCTTGGTCGAGTTGTCGGCGGCACAACTGGAACGGTTCCTTCGGCTGGATCCCAGCCGCGGCCTCGCCCTGGTTGCGCTCAGCAATCACGAGCCCGAGGTGATCGTGGCCGAAGCGCGCTGCGTGCTCGATCGAGATGGAGACAGTGCGGAATTCGCCATCGCGGTCGCGGACGAATTCCAACGGCGAAGACTGGGAACGCAGCTCTTGAACAAGCTCGTGGCTTACGCCTCGGCCAAAGGAGTGCGACGCCTTTTCGGCGAGATCCTGGCCGACAACCACGGAATGCTCGCGTTCGTTCGGCGGCTCGGCTTCCAGCTTCGATCCAACCCGGCCGACGCGACGACCCTGATCGCGCAGTACGCGCCGAACAGGCAGCTCGCTAACTAATCACTTGTCAGGAACTCCGGCCTTGCGCAAGCCGGCGTAGAGATGGGTTTCGAGGCGCTGGCGATAGCCGGGCGTCCCCGGCGGCAAAGTGGCCGTGTACTTATCGATCGTGAAGCCTGGCTTCGCGGCGAGCAGCGCAGTCTTGGCTGCCGCTGATTTGGCTGAATCGCCTAGCTGAGCGTAGCCGGCGGCCAGCCACGCCTGATCGACCCACCAGCTGTCGTTGGCTGCCGATCGTTCGCATGCCGCGACCGAGTCCCTGTATCGGCCGAGAAGAAGGGTCGTAAAGCACGCCACGCGGTAGGCGTACCCTTCGTTCCCGGTACCCTTGCGCGCACTCGTCTCGGTCGCACGTTGCGCTATGGCCAACGCTTCGTCCGGTCGGTCCAAGTTGAGCAGTATGTAAGCTTGCTCAGCCAACTGGCCCGTATTGGCACCCCCCGCAGAGCTCGCGAGACTCAGGCCTTTCGCGTTGGCAGTCAAGGCCTGATCCCATCTGCCAAGCCAGCCCAGTGCGCCTGCTCGTTCATACCATGATTCTGCATCGCCGTCGTCGACGAGAACGGCATGCGCGGTAACCTTATCGAGCTCGTCGATCCTCCGGGCGGATGTAGAGCGATCGGAATCGAGATCTTCGGTGAGCGAGTAGTCCAGGAGTTCGGCCAAATCGTGCGACGCGGGAAGAAAATCGGGATCGATCCGCAATGCATCGTTGTAGTACTTGTAAGCAGCGTCGATCTTGTCCATCGAGTCTGCGAAGCGATACAGCGCCCGCCCCTGCAAATAAAGATCAGCAGCGCTTCCGGCGATTGGATGCATCGTGGCTCGCCGCGTTTCCTTGTCGTAGAGGGCATCCGCCAGGAGCTGCGTCGCCTGGATCGCCTTTGCGCCCTCGGCGGAGTTGCCGGCGTCGGTCTCGAGCCGGTCGCTCCAGAGCTGTGTTCCAGACTGGGCGTCGACCAGACGAAGAGTGATTGCCATCTTGTCCACGCCTGCGCGAGCCTCGCCGTCAACGAGATAGCGAACGTTGAGCTCGCGGCCGAGCGTGCGCGCGTCGGCTCCCTTGTCCTTGTAGCTCTGGACCGTTCGCGGCGAAGCTATCCGTACCAGCTTGTCCTTGCCCAGCAGGGTCACGACATTCTGGGTAAACGCGTTGGCAAACTGCAGCTCATCCTGGCTTCCGGTCGCCGCCGTGAACGGCATGACCGCGACAGAGAATGCGGGAGGCACCGGCGTTGTTTGCATCCATCGGGGCAACTGCCAGGCGACGATTCCCGCGACTCCCACTGCCAATGCCCCCGCCGCCCACCGCAAAATTCGCATGCGGCGGGACTTGACCACGATCAACCCGCGAGCGGGCGGGGACCCTTCGTCCCGAATCTGATAGACCTCGACCGGGCGCGCGATGTTCTTGACCTGTTGCGCTCCCAGCTCCTCGAACCCGAAGTTGAGCTTGTCGAGCACCTGATCGCGGACCGCCTTGCTCACGCAGATCTGGCCCGGCTCGGCCAGCGCCTCCAGGCGGGCGGCGACGTTCACGCCGTCGCCGAAGATGTCGTCGCCGTCGATGATGATGTCGCCGACGTTGATGCCGATGCGAAACTCGATTTTCTGGTCGGCCGGCACGTCCGCGTTCCGCAGCGCCAAGCCGCGCTGCACGTCGACCGCGCAGCGCACCGCCTCGACGACGCTGGGAAACTCGAGAAGCAAACCGTCGCCGGTCGTCTTCACGATCCGGCCGCCATACTCGGTAATCTTGGGATCGATCAGCTCGCGCCGGTGGGCCTTGAGCGCGTCGAGCGTGCGACCCTCGTCCACGCCCATGAGGCGGGAATAGCCCGCCACATCGGCGGATACGATCGCCGCCAGTCGACGCTGGTCTCGTGCCATCCGCTCCCCACGGCCGACGCTGGATGTCGACCGACTATAGTGGGAGCGTCAGGAATCCGCAATCGCGGGGAATGTCAGCCTGGAGTCGACGCGTCGACCGGAGGCTCGACCAGGTATCGCATCCCGCCGCCGCCACCCATCGTGCCGCAGCTGGAAACGGTTCCGATCAGGCTTGCCAGGAGCACGGCCAGCAGTGTCTTCAAGGTGCGCATGATCTGCCCTCCGTCCCAGTGAACACACTGCGCCGCGCGCGCATTCCATGCGTCTATCTGCCGGTTGCGGCGGCGTTCTTGCGACGGAGGATTTCTTTGCGGAATTCCTCGAACTGCTTGCGCGTTTCCGCTTCGAGCACCGCTGTTCCGATGATCGGCGGAATCCACCTGTTGGACACGAAGGAACCCTGATTATCGATCCACGTCTGTGCGCCGCGAGAGGCAAGCGTCGTCGTGAACGAGGAGCCTCGCATGTCGCCTTCGGTGACCCGCGAGCGGATTTCGCGAGACGGCAGGAGCTCCACTTCGCGGACGTTCGTGAAGTCGGAATGGATCGGACCGAGCGCGAGCCGGCTCTTCTGCTCCACGGCGATCCGGCTGCCGTCGCGGCGGATGATGCGGCTTTCGAGCACGTTGGACACGAAACGTGCCATGTGATCGTAGTCCGTGAGCACTGCGAAGGCCTCGTCGGGCGTCGCGTCGACGACGAGCTCGACCTTGACCGCGAACGTGTCGCCGTTGCGATCGATCCTAACCTTGATGTCGCGCGAATCCGGCATCTGGGTGAGCGCGGCAATCGGGAAGAAGCAGAGCGCGACGGACACCAGAAGGCAGCGGATCAGGCTTCTAACTGGTAAACTATCGGCTTTGCGAGGAATGGCGGCGATGGAAATCCTGCAATGCTTGAAGAAGTACGGTCAGCGGCTCGACCTGGAGATTGCCAAGGAGACGGGCGTGCCGCTCGCGACCGTGCGCAAGGAACTTGCGGAACTGGCCGCGGCGGGAGAGATCATCACCTGCAATCTGACTCGCTTCGAGCATGGCAAGAGAATCGAGGCGTTGCAATGCCGCGTGTCCGGGTTTTTCCCGCGCCTGGCGCCAGGCCCGAAGCCAAAACCGGCGACGTAAACCGTTCATCCTGAAACGGAGTCAGCACCTTGGCCAAGCCCAACTACGCCTTTGCAAAGCGCCAAAGAGATCTGGCAAAAAAGCAAAAGAAAGAGGCGAAGCGCCAGAAGAAAGCCGAAGCCCATCAAGCCGCAACGGCGGCGGGAGCTGAGGCACCTGTTGCGACCGAGAAGAACGTCCCGCAATAAGAGTCTCGGAACGCACGGCCGCATCGGCAATTCTTCGTGCGGGGGTTCGCCTTAAGTCCCATTCGAGGCCTGGCCTCGACGCTCACCTGGTCGCGCTCGCCGTTCTGAACGTCTGGTAATAGCGCATCAGCGCGGGATTGGGCTTGGCCAGCGTCTCGAACCACGCCGGCAACTTCGCTTCGAGCGCGGTGAGGCGATCTGCTGGCGAAGGATGCGTCTTCAGGAACAGCGCCATGTCGGGATTCGTCTGCGGAACGGTCTGCAGGGTCTGCAAGACGCTCACCAGACCGTACGGTTCATAGCCCGCGCGCGTGGCGATCACGACGCCGACCGCGTCGGCTTCCAGCTCGTCCTCGCGCGACAGACCGCGGATGTAAACGTCCAGACCGGCACGGGCGAACGCTCGCGCCGCCTCCCCTGCGAGCCCACCGCCGCCGCGCAACTGCGCCAGGTCGAGCGCGAGTCCCTTCTGCGCGTTCTTGCGGATGTCGTTGAGCTGATGCTTCTTCACCACGTGCGCCATCTCGTGCGCGAGCACGCCGGCGAGCTCGCTCTCGCTCCTGAGCCGTGCGAGCAGTCCACGAGTGATGAACACGTTGCCGCCGGGCGTGGCGAACGCGTTGATCTGCTCAGCCTCGATGATGCCGAAGTGCCAAGGCAGATCGGGACGTCCGCAATAGATCGACAGCCAGGCCCCGACGTTGTTGACGTAACGCTGCTGCGCGGCCGCGGCCTCGAGCGGCGCCGCGCCGAGCAGTCCAGCGGCGATACTCTTGCCCATCTCGACTTCCTGCTGCTCGCTGACTTCGCCGAACGCGTCCTTGGCTTTGGACGCGGCGCCGAAAGCGGAACCGAGATTGACGCCGCCGACGTTGAAGCCGGAGAGGGCGCCTTGGGCGACATCGGTCGAGCTCGGCTGCTGCCCTGGTCCGCCGCCCCCTGTCGTGCAACCCGTGGGCAGCGCGAGTGCGAGAACCGCCAGCGTTGCAACTAACAAGTCGCGCCGGGCGCGCATGTGGCCTCCTCGGATCGCGCCCTTCATTTCAATTCCTCCACCGTGCGCGACTCCAGATGTCCGGCCTTGGCGAAGGCCTGCGCCTGCTGCTTGGTCGAGGCGTAGCTCACGAGCAGGTTGTATTGCTGCTCGTTCGGCACCGCGCGCTTGAGCATGTCCTCGTCGAGCCCGCGCACGCCGGTGGTGACGCTCGCGCCGCGCGCGCCGCTCAGCAGTCCGACCGTGTCGCCGACAGTCTTGCCGGCGGAAGCCTTGGCCGGTGCGGTCTGCGCGGCGGCGAGCCGGATGTCGAAGAGCTTCGCCCAGCCGTGATCCTTGCCGGACTTGAGCTCGACCCAGGCGCCTTCGCGCTTGACGAGATCGACGTTGGTGTTGACAGGCAGCGATGCGACGGTCTTCGCATCGGAGGCTGCTTTCGCTTTCAGCTCGACGGCGCGAATCGTCACCGCGGGCTCGGCGATCACGCCGGGCGCGACGAGAGCAAGCGCAAGAAGAAGCAGCGTGAAACGGCGCATCTTGAGCGGCCTCCTTGATCCGCTCCCCACTCGCGAGTCCAGGCTCGCGATTATTGATTGCTTGCCGTGACCGGCTTGAACGTCTGGTTGAAGCGCACCAGCGCGTCGTTAGGCTTGGCGAGCGTCTCGAACCATGCCGGCAGCTTCTGCTCGAGCGCGGCGAGGCGATCGCTCGGCGACGGATGCGTCTTCAGGAACAGCGCCATGTCCGCGTTGCTCGATGGAATCGTCGCGAGCGTCTGCAGCACGCTTGGCAAGCCGTAGGGCTCGTAACCCGCGCGCGCTGCGATCACGACGCCGATTGCGTCGGCTTCCATCTCGTCCTCGCGAGAGAGCCCGCGCACGTAGCCTTCCATTCCGACACGGGCGAACGCGCGCGCGGCTTCCGCCTTCATTCCGCCGCCGCCCTTGAGCTGCGCCAGATCGAGCAGCAGCCCCTGCGTCGAGCGCTTCTTGATGTCGGCGAGATGATGCTTCTGGACTACGTGCGCCATCTCGTGACCGAGCACTCCCGCCAGCTCGCTCTCGGTATGAATGCGCTGGATCAGCCCGCGCGTGACGAAGATGTTGCCGCCGGGTGTGGCGAAGGCACCGACCGTTGCCGTTTCAAGAATGCCGAAGTGCCAGGGCAGATCGGGCCGCCCGGAGAACACCGCGAGCCAGCGGCCGACGCTCGCCACGTAGTTTTCTTCCATCGCGTTCGCGTCGAGCGGCGCCGCGCCGAGCAGACTCTCCGCGATGGCCTGGCCCATCTGGATTTCCTGCGGCTCGCTGATGTCGCCGAGACCCTGCGCGTTCTTCGCAGCGTCGATGACGCCGCCGATGTTGATGCCGCCGATCGAAAATCCCGACAGCGGATTTGGAGTCTGCGAACGGGCCTCTTCACTCATCCAGCCGCTAGGGAGCAGGACCGCGACCACAGCGGCAGCGACAATGGCGAACGGGCGCCTGGCTCGTTGCGTCATTTGAGCAGCTCCACTTCGCGCGGCGTGAGCTTGCCCGCAGCGGCGAACTGCTGCGCCTGTTCCTTCGTGACCTGGAACGCGACCAGCTTCTGGAACTCCTGCGGATTCGGCTGTGCCTTCACGAGCTGATCCTCGTCGAGGCCGCGCACGCCGGTGGTGACGCTCGTGCCGCGCTGGCCCGATGCGAGTCCCAATACCTGGCCCAGCCCGCCGTCGCCGCCTTTTGCCGGCGCGGTCTGCGCGCTGGCGAGGCGGATGTCGAAGAGCTTCGCCCAGCCGACGTCGGATCCCGAGCCGAGCTGCACCCAGGCGCCTTCGCGCTTCTTCAGATCGACCGTCGTGTTGGCCGGCAGCGACGCGATGGTTTTTGAATCGGACGCCGCCGTCTCTTTGAGCGCAACGGGCTTGATTGTGATCGCCGGCTCGGCGCAGGCGATCGCCGCCGCGAGCGCGACGACGAGCGCGACGACGAGCGCGGGCGGGGCGAGATGGCGCTTATTCACGCTGCGGCCCGTGCGTTCTGAGCCGAGGAATCCGGCGCATCGTTCATTGTCGCGACATCCGGGGCAAACACGCGCACTCCGGCTGCGCGCCCCTTGACATGAACTTCGCCGAAATCGCGGAATGAGAAAGCGCTGTTGCAAAAGTCGCGCGTAGCCTCCGTCACCAGGATGCGCGTGCGACCTTTCGTTTCTCCCTCGATGCGACTCGCAAGGTTCACGGTGTCCCCGATCGCCGTATATTCGAGCTTACGCTTCGATCCGACGAAGCCGACGACGGCCGTGCCGGTGTGGATGCCGACGCCGATGTCGATCGCGATCCCTGAATTCGCGATCTCGGCGTTGAAGCGCGCCAAGTTGGCGGCCATGTCGAGCGCGCAGGCCACCGCGTGCTCGGCGTGACGCGCGTCGTCGGTCGGCGCGCCCCAAAAAGCCATGATAGCATCGCCGATGAACTTGTCGAGTGCTCCGCCGTGCTTGAACACGGTCTCCGCCTGCATCGAGAAGTAACGATTCAATAACTCCACGATCTCGCCCGCCGGCCGGGTTTCGGAGAGCGTGGTGAAGCCGCGAATATCCGAGAAGAGCACACTGATGGTGCGCTGCTCGCTCTTGATGTCCTCGAGCTTCACGCCCTCCGACACCAGCCGTTTGGCGACGCGCGGATCGATCACGCGCGAGAGCACGGCCTCGGTGCGCGTGCGCTCGCGCAGTTCGCGCACGTAGGCGAGCAGCGCGGCAAGGAAGTAGAACGTCCACACGAAGAGCAGCGGCCTGCCGACCGGGAGCAGGATCGACCACGATAACGCCGCATACGCGCCGCCGACCAGAATCACGGTGCCCATCGATAGCAAACCGAAGATCTGCACCAGGTTCCAGCGCCGTTCCAGCGCGTAGAGCAGCAGCAGAAATGCGAGCACTACGAGGGCGTAGGAGACATACTGCGGTGCTTCGCGCAGAATCATTCCGCGCTTGAGGTTGTCGATGGCCGTACCGAGGATCTCGACGCCCGGCATCAGCGCCGAGACCGGCGTGTTGCGGAAGTCGTGCAGACCGGAGGCAGTCGAACCGACGACGACGATCCTGTCCTTGAACTCGAGCGGCGTGCGCTGGCGCTTTTCCTGGTTGAGATCGTCGTACACGTCGAAGAACGACACGTGTGCGTGCGGGTGCTGTTCGCCGGCGAGCCACGAGAGGAGCATCGAACGCTCATCGGGCACTGCGTATCCAAAACTCTTCCCCACGCGAGCCGGGAGCGATGGAATGCGCCAACCTGCGACGTCGCGCCACAGATCGTAGCTGCGCCCGACACCGTCCTTGTCCTCGTTGTAGTTGATGCTCCCGGTACGGCCCAAGGCTTTCTTGCCAACAACCTGTTCGTTCGGCAGCAGCAGCGGCAGCTTGACCTTCGGATCCGCGGCGCCCGAGGTCGGAAGATCGAGCGCCGCCGCGACTTCGGCGATCACGAGCCCATCGTCGGGTCCGATCTTGTCCAGCCATTGCATGGCGAAGAAGGTGTTTCGCGTAGGCACGACGGCTTCTCTCAAGACATCGTCCTGCTCGGGCCGCACCATGTCGCGTTCGTAGAACTCGACGTCGAACACGATCGCTTTGGCGCCTTGCTTCTCCAGCTCGTTGATGAGCTCGCCGTAGACGGAGCGAGGCCACGGCCAGCGCCCGACGTATTTCTCGTCCATCCGGGTAAGCGAGTAGTCGTCGATGTCGATGACGACGATCTCCGGATCGGCGACGAGCTTCTCGGCGCGGCCCTTAAGTTGCCAGTCCGAGAGCATGCTGTCCGCGAACCTGAACCAGTGCAGCCAGCTGAGGTCCACCAGCGCGACTGTCATCAGCGCGAGGCAGATCCAGTACAGCGTAGCGTTCGCCAGGCGCGGCCGAATAGCCATCGGGCGATCATAGGGAAAAGGGGTAGGTGCGGCAAATCCGCGCTCCTGGCCCGAGGGTTCGCAAGACCGCCGGTTAATTGACGTTTACGTAAACGTAATATAATGAGCGAATGCGGGACCCGAGGAGTAAGCTAGGCCTCCGGCCCGCGCTGCACAGCGCCGCGATCCGCGCACCCGGAGCCTCCCATGAACGACGTCGCCGTTGCCAAGAAGCCGCCCATCGCCAAGCTCACTCACAAGGTGCGCTTCGTCACGGCCGCGAGCCTGTTCGACGGCCACGATGCGTCGATCAACATCATGCGCCGCATCCTGCAGGCGACCGGCTGCGAGGTGATCCATCTCGGCCACAACCGCTCGGTGGAGGAGATCGTCACCGCGGCATTGCAGGAGGACGCGCACGGCATCGCGATCTCGTCGTATCAGGGCGGGCACGTCGAGTTCTTCAAGTACATGCTCGATCTCCTGCGCGAGCGCGGCGGGGCGAACATCAAGGTCTTCGGCGGCGGCGGCGGCGTGATCATCGCGTCGGAGATCGACGAGCTGCAGAAGTACGGCGTGACGCGCATCTTCTCGCCCGAGGACGGTGCACGGCTCGGGCTGCAGGGAATGATCAACGAGGTCGTTGCCGCGACCGACTTCGATCTCGCGCAGGACCTGCCGAAGGACCTGAACGCGTTGAAAACCGGCGACCGGCGCGTGCTGGCGCGCTTCATCACCGGGCTCGAAGCCGCAGCCGTGCCACAAAAGCTCCGCGACGAATTGCTGCGCGCGGCGGAGTCGAGCAAGGCCCCGGTGCTCGGCGTCACCGGCACGGGAGGCTCGGGCAAGTCCTCGCTCGTCGACGAGTTGATCCGGCGCTTCCGCCTCGATCAGGAGGACAAGCTCAAGATCGCGATCCTTTCGATCGACCCGACGCGGCGCAAATCGGGCGGCGCGCTGCTGGGCGACCGCATCCGCATGAACGCGATCCAGCATCCCAACATCTACATGCGCTCGATGGCCACGCGCGAGGCCGGCACCGAAGTGTCGAAGGCGCTGCCCGACGCGATCGCGGCGTGCAAGGTCGCGGGCTTCGACCTCGTCGTCGTGGAGACCTCGGGCATCGGGCAGGGCGACGCGGCGATCGTGCCGCTCGCCGACTGCACGCTCTACGTGATGACGCCCGAGTTCGGCTCGCCGAGCCAGCTCGAGAAGATCGACATGCTGGACTTCGCCGACTACGTCGCGATCAACAAGTTCGACCGCAAGGGCGCGGCCGACGCGCTTCGCGACGTGCGCAAGCAGTATCAGCGCAACCGAGAGCTGTTCAAGCAGTCGCCCGAAGAGATGCCGGTGTACGGAACGATCGCGTCGCGCTTCAACGACGACGGCGTCACCGCTCTGTATCACGCGCTTGTCGCGCGACTCACGCAGGAAGGCTTGAAGCTCGCGCAAGGCAAGCTACCCGCAGTCGACACGAAGTTCTCGACCCGTCAGCACGCCATCGTCCCGCCGGCGCGCGTGCGCTACCTCGCCGAGATCGCCGAAACCGTGCGCGGCTATCACACGTGGGCGAAGGAGCAGTCGAAGGTCGCGCGCGAGCGCCAGCAGCTCAAGGCGGCGCGGACCATGCTCGACGAGACGATGGACTACACGAAGAAGCTCGCGACGAGCGGTCATGTGTCCGACGCCGAGGCGGGAGGGCAGCTCGGCGCGACGATTACGAGCGCCGAGCACGCGCTCGAAGCGTTGATCGACGAGCGCGACAAGCGGCTCGACCCGCGCGCCGCGAAACTTCTCGACATGTGGCCGCAGACCAAGGCCGCTTACACCGGCGACGAGTATGTGGTGAAGATCCGCGGCAAGGAAATCCGCTCCGCGCTCACCACTGTTTCGCTCTCGGGCACGCACGTGCCGAAGGTCGCGCTGCCGAAGTTCGAGGACGACGGCGAGATCCTGCGCTGGCAGCTTCGCGAGAACGTGCCCGGCTCGTTCCCGTACACCGCGGGCGTCTTCGCCTTCAAGCGCGAGAACGAGGATCCCACGCGCATGTTCGCCGGCGAGGGCGACGCGTTCCGCACCAACAAGCGCTTCCATCTTCTGGCGGACGGCATGCCGGCGAAGCGGCTCTCCACCGCGTTCGACTCGGTCACGCTCTACGGCAACGATCCCGATCTGCGCCCCGACATCTACGGCAAGGTCGGCAACTCGGGCGTGTCGATCGCCACGCTCGACGACATGAAGGTGCTCTACTCGGGCTTCGACCTGTGCGCGCCGAACAACTCGGTGTCGATGACCATCAACGGCCCGGCCCCGACGATCCTGGCGTTCTTCATGAACACCGCGATCGACCAGCAGCTCGACAAGTTTCGCGCCGACAACAAGCGCGAGCCGACCGACGACGAGGCGAACAAGATTCGCGAGTGGACGCTACACACCGTGCGCGGCACGGTGCAGGCCGACATCCTCAAGGAAGACCAGGGCCAGAACACCTGCATCTTCTCGACCGAGTTCAGCCTGAAGGTGATGGGCGACATCCAGCAGTACTTCGTCCAGCACCGGGTGAAGAATTTCTACTCAGTGTCGATCTCTGGCTATCACATCGCCGAGGCCGGCGCGAACCCGATCAGCCAGCTCGCGTTCACGCTCTCCAACGGCTTCACCGTCGTCGAGGCGTATCTCGCGCGCGGGATGCACATCGACGACTTCGCGCCGAACCTGTCGTTCTTCTTTAGCTACGGCATGGACCCGGAGTACGCGGTGATCGGCCGCGTGGCGCGGCGCATCTGGGCGGTGGCGATGCGCGAGCGCTACTGCGCCAACGAACGTTCGCAGAAATTGAAATTCCACTCGCAGACCAGCGGCCGCAGCCTGCACGCGCAGGAGATCTCCTTCAACGACATCCGCACCACGCTGCAGGCGCTGATCTCGACTTACGACAACACCAATTCACTCCACACAAACGCCTACGACGAGGCGATCACGACGCCGACCGAGGACAGCGTGCGCCGCGCGATGGCGATCCAGCTGATAATCAACCGCGAATGGGGCCTCGGCAAGAACGAGAACCCGAACCAGGGCAGCTACATCATCGAGGAGCTGACCGACCTGGTCGAGGAAGCTGTGCTCAAGGAGTTCGAGGCGATCAGCGAGCGCGGCGGCGTCCTCGGCGCGATGGAGACCGGCTACCAGCGCGGCAAGATCCAGGAGGAATCGCTTTACTACGAGCACAAGAAGCATGACGGCTCGTACCCGATCATCGGCGTAAACACCTTCCGCAATCCGCACGGCGACACCGTACCGGCCAAGCTCGAGCTGGCGCGCTCGACCGATGACGAGAAACAGTCGCAGCTCAAGCGGCTCAAGGACTTTCATGCACGCAACGCGAAAGCCGCTCCCGCCGCGCTCGAGCGGCTGAAGCGCGTCGTGATCGAGAACGGCAATGTCTTCGCCGAGCTGATGAAGACGGTGCGCGTCTGCTCGCTCGGTCAGATCACGAAAGCGCTGTTCGAGGTCGGTGGGGAGTATCGGAGGACCATGTAGCCCCGCGAATTGTTTGTCTGGGATGTAAGCAATCGACAAGTCGTTGTTTATTAATGGGCCTTGCACACGCACAAGCAAACCTACTAGGATTAGTGTTGCGTTCGACCATGGACACCAGCCCTAGTGGTTAGCGCCGAAAGAAAAAAGGGCCTGAGTTTCGAGCTCCGGCCCTTGGTGCGGGGTAATCTCCGCAAGGTACAACGGAAAGTCTAGGTGGGCACCGAGAGGTCGTCAATCTAATTTTCGCGTCGCAGCCGCACCTTCTTTCGCTCTTCGAGGGGCTTTAGGAGTGCGGTATGGCAACAGCAGTTGGCGCGACTTACAGGCCCGGAGATGTTGTTGAGGCCTCCGGCATCTACCAAGTGATTCACGATCCGGCGCACGCGCAGGAGCATGAGGTTACGTGTGTCTATGGCAAGCGGTTCCCGCCGTGCCGCGGGTGTCCGCACCCACGCTTCGTGTTGGTGCGCCGGGCCCAGCATATAGAGAGTAACGAACACTTCAAATAACCTGTGGGAACGAGGTGCCGGCGCGAGGTCATTCGCGCCGGTTGCGCCTTCCGCGTCCCGAGGGAGTCATGCAGGGCGAGCTAATCCCCCGCAAGATACTCGAAACCTGGCAGCAGCGATGGGGCAGTGCTGATTTCAAGCTTGCGGGCCGATGCTCCGCTGGTCGGCGTCATGCCCTTAAACAACCGTCAGACGGCGCCTTGCTGCCCGCAACGGAATGGCTGTGCTATCGTCTCGCCGACGCATTGGATATTTCGGTGGCGCCCTACCGCATTGTCGAGATGCCTGATGGGACCTTGGCCTTTGCCAGCGAAATACTCCCAGGGAAGGAAATTTTTCTTAGTCCCATGAAGTTCGAGTTGGTTATCAATCTGAAGACTGCCAAGGCGCTTGGCCTCACGATCCCGCAATCGCTACTGGTCCGCGCGGACGAGCTGATCCGGTAATCTGTCCGGCCGGACCCCGACGTGCAATCGTCACGGCGCACCCTGCCAGTTCGAGCGTGCGCACGTCCAACCCGGCGTCTCGCGGCTGGGCCATGACAATGCTTGTCCTGCGCCGTCGACCATGAAATCGATCTTCCGGCAAGCGAACGCGCTTCCGCTCAGGATGTTTCGTAACGGCGACGTCGCGGACTCGACTCTGTATGGCATGTTCACCTGGGCGAGGCGTTCGTTGTAGAGGTGTGCCGACACGAGTGCCTTGTAGCAGCGCCCATGAACGTTCTCTTCATTGGCTGCCTGAGGCTCCCGCTCTCTAGCCACACTCTGTAACCTGCATGCAACGTTCAACGCGCGACCGACGTACTCAGCGCGTTCGTTCATCATCATCCGGACCAGGTTGCCACGTTCGACGCCGAGCGTTGCACCGAGTACGCTCGGCTGGCTGCTCAGGCTAGGAATAATGTGTCGGTCAAGCTCCGCGTTGATCATCTCGCACAGGCTGTGCATGGAGTGAATCAGCGCTTTGCCTCTTATCGTCGCTGGAAAGAGCAAGATCCAGCCGTCGCCGGTGAACTTGTAGAGTTCGAAGTGGCCATTGGCCTGCGAGTGCTGTTCCGTCCAATTCATCAGCCAGCGCTTCAGGCAAGTGAGGAACGTCTCGTAGCGATCGAACCTGTTGCTCAGCACCAGATCCTCTATGATCTGCGATGACGAACAGAGGTCAAACGCGACGACGATCTTATCGTGACTTGTCGCGGCGGACATGACGCATGCGGCAGGTTTCAGGACGTTCCCGCCAGGCGCCCTTCGGCTGCCGCGAGCATGGCCTTGAAACGCGGATGGTCGCGGATGGCGTCGAGGTCAGGATCGGTCTTCATCCAGCGCATGACTTCGGGCCGTGACCAGGCGAACACCGACTCCAGCAGATCCAGTGCGGCCTCGTAATCGTGCACGTCGAGCACGAGCATGCACGCGAAGTTGTATTTCATGTTCATGTTGTCCGGGTCGAGCAGCATGGCGCGCTCGGCCATGTCCTTTGCTCGCTCCGTTTCGCCCAGCGTGGCGAGCGCGCCGACCGCAAAGCTCATCGCCGACCCGTTGTCCGGGTCCTGGGCGATGATCCTCTGGGTGCGCTCGAGCGCGCGCCGCGCGGCCCGGGCAGCCCCCTCCTCATCGCCGATGGCCTTGTAGCAGCTGATGACCATGCCGGCGCTGTTGTAGTCGTTCTCCATGACGGCGGCAGCTTTGTCGTAATGGGGAATGGCCTCCTTGAAGCGGCGCTGCAAGTAGCACAAACCCGCCGCCGCGCCGTTCACTTCGTAGGACTCGCGATCGAGGCCGAGCGCGATGTCGACTTCGCGCTGCGCTTCCTCGAGG
>DATKJP010000214.1:0-7039 GCA_035543635.1 Casimicrobiaceae bacterium | reverse complement strand
CGGAATGCCGAAGCAAGCGCATCAGTTCCGTTTGCTGCAAGTTCAGGCTTGTCGTTTGCAACAGATCTGCCACACCGACGATTCCGTTTAAGGGTGTGCGCATCTCGTGGCTCATGTTAGCCAAGAAGGAGCTCTTGGCCTTGTTTGCTTCCTCTGCCCGTGCACGTGCTTCCTCGATTCGCTTTAGCAGTGTCGAGACGTAAAGCGGAAGGACTATCAGAGCAACCATCAGCGACCAACCCGCCGTGCGATGGGACTGCCAGTAGGGAACGTAAGCAAGAACGCCGGAGAACCCAGCAATACATAGCGCCTGGCATGCGAACAAGTAGGAACGACCGTACCGGAAGCCATTACCGAAGGTGATGAACAGGTACACGCCGATCATCAATACCCCGGCTTCGCCAGCCAAGAACATACAGAAGGTCGCCGCACCGGCGTCAGCCAACATCCCCGTAGCGCGCCGCGCGATGCTCGGTGCAGGCCACAGGCAGATCGCTATGAATATTGCAAGGGCCAGCGCCAAGTCGCCGGCGAGCCCGTACACGAGAAGAGGTTCCGCATGTCCTCCAGCCGCATTGGTCGGCGAATACCTGAAGGCCATATAAATCAGAACACCTGCAACGATCACGATGCGAATAATCGCCTGCTCGTGTTCGCTATCGGACCGAGACTTGAGGCGACGGCGGAGCGCTACCACTGCACCGAGCAAGCCGTGCCGGCCAGCGTGTGCGTCTGCGGACGAGGTTATTGTGTGATCCACAAGGTGCAAGTAAGCAACTATTGTGCCGTTCTTTTCAAACTGCTAACTCCTTGCCCCAGCTAGGTTTCTTATAATGCCTACGGCTCGGGGCCGATGCAAGCTAACGTTGGGGGGCAAAGAAGACCGCCCCGAGTCAGCGACCAAGGGCTGACGCGAAGTCATCTCGTTTTCCCTTTGAATAGCCGTGATAGGCTAAGAGCAGGATTTTCAATGGAGTTTACTCTCTCGCCGCAAAGCTAGAGGGCTGGAAGCTATGTCCGATTTTCGTCCCACTTTCCATTGGTTAAACCTAAACGGCGTTCACTTCGATAACAAGAGCGTCGTTCCGCCGCTTATCTCGCCTCTTGTCGACGCGGTTGCGAGGAATGCCGATTTGGTGCCCGCCGTGGACTCAATCGTCAAATCATTGGGGTTTGATACGTTCATGTACGGGCTGAGCACAGCCCACGTCCCCGGCCAGGACAGCGTGATTTACACATTCACCACGATGCCACGCGAGTGGGCAATCCGGTGGGATCAGGCGGCATACGCCGAGGTTGACCCGCGGATTCAGTTCGGGATCGACAGCACCCTGCCTTTCTTCTGGGACCAGCTTAGCGAACGCGGAAAGTCTCCTCGTTTGGACCGGTTTTTGGATGACGCATGTGGCTTTGGGCTTTGTAGCGGTGTCTCCTTCCTACTGCCCGACCGAGACCAAGCGTCGGTGATCATGTGCTTCAATTCTTCTCAGCCCATCATTGACGATGTGCGACGCGCTCTGATCAACGGCAACCTCGGCGCCATGTTTACCTTTGGCTACTATTTCCACGAGCTCTTTATGCGAAAGGTCGTTCGTGCCGGGACGCCGTCACCCTTTGAGGGTGCACCCTTAACGCTTCGTGAGCGCGAGTGCTTAACGCATGCGGCGAATGGGTTCACAACGGATGAGATCGCCGAGAAGCTCGGTATCAAACCGCGCACGGCACAATTCCACTTCGATGCGATTCGGACGAAGCTGGCCGCGGCAACAAGACAAGAAGCCGTAGCACGTGCCGTTCGGGAACGTCTGATTAGCGTCGGGGCTTGAATCTAGCCGGACGCTCTTACCCCGCCTCGCCTACAGCCTCCTCCACACCCCTTCACTCAACCCCTCGATCGGCTTGAAGCTCGCCTTGTAGGCCATCTTCCGGCTCTCGGCGATCCAGTAGCCAAGGTAGAGGTAGGGCAGTCCGAGCAGGCGGCAGCGGTCGATCTGCCACAGGACGTTATAGGTGCCGAAGCTCGCGCCGGGGCCGGAGGGATCGAAGAAGGTGTAGACGGACGAGAGCCCGTCGTGCAGCCGGTCAACCAGGCTCACCATCTTCAGCACACCGTCCTCCCGAAACTCGAAGAGATCGGTGGCGACGTTGCTGTGAAGCAGGAAGTGCTGGTACTGCTCGCGGCTGTCCTGGTCCATCCCACCACCGGGGTGCCGGTGTCGCTGGTAACGCAGGTACAGCGCGTAATGTTCGCTATCGAACTGCAAACTGCGCCTAACTGACGTTAACTTACAGTGTCGCTTCCAAGTCCGGCGCTGGCTCCTGGAAGGCGCGAACTCGCTTGCGACGACCCGCACGGGGACACAGGCTCGGCAATGGTCGCAGTAGGGCCGGTAGGTGAAGGCGCCGCTGCGGCGGAAGCCCAGGCGCACCAGATCCGCATAGACCCGGGCGTCGATCAGGTGACTGGGAGTGGCAACCTGCGAGCGCGCCGCGCGGTCCGGCAGGTAGCTGCACGGGTAGGGTGCAGTCGCGTAAAACTGCAGCGCGGCCAGCGGCAGGTCGTTAAGCTTGCTCATCCTAGCTCGGCCCGGGTTTCCTCGGCGATCGCCCACGGAAAGTGGGTCTGCGGCGAGTTTACCAACCGCGAAAGCCAGCCAGCAAACTCGCGCCGCGGGATGGGACGCGCTCCGAACCGCGACAGGTGCTGCGTCTCCTGCTGGCAGTCGATCACTGGCATGTCCTTGCTCCTGAGCAGCGTCACGAGCTGCACGAGCGCCACCTTCGACGCGTCCGGCTCGCGCGCGAACATCGACTCGCCGAAGAACATGCGGCCGATCGCAACACCGTAGAGCCCTCCGACGAGATCGCCGCCGCACCAGGCTTCGATCGAGTGCGCGTAGCCCATGCGATGCAGGCGCGTGTACGCGTCGACCACCGGTGGCGAGATCCAGGTCCCGCTCTGGCCGGCGCGCGGCTCGGCGCAGGCCTCCATCACGGCGCGGAACGCGGTGTCGGCCCGAAGCGCGTACCGCTGCTGCTTCACCCTCTTGCCGAGCGAGCGCGAGATCCGGAACTCCTCGGTGAAGAGCACCATGCGCGGATCGGGGCTCCACCACAGGATCGGCTGGGCCTCGTTGTACCAGGGGAAGATGCCGTGACGGTAGGCGGCTATTAGACGCTCGGGCGACAAGTCGCCGCCCGCCGCGAGCAATCCGTTGGGATCGCCAAGCGCGGCGTCGAGCGGAGGAAACTGCGAGCCGGTGCGTAGCCAGGGGACCACGTTCCTAATTCTGCCGCCGTGCGGGGCGCGGAACAAGATTCGGGGACCGATGGGCTCCCGTTCGTACCGTTATCGAAACAAGAATCACACACTCGGCCCCTGGAAGCGATAATCGCGGTCGAGGAGCCGACCGATGACGGAGCTTGTGCGCTGCAACTGGGCGGGGACCGATCCGCGCATGATCGCCTATCACGACGAGGAATGGGGTGTGCCCGTGCACGACGACCGTCTGTTCTTCGAGTTCCTCACCCTCGAAGGTGCCCAGGCGGGACTCTCCTGGTCGACGATCCTGTACAAGCGTGACGCCTACCGCGAGGCGTTCGCCGGCTTCGAGCCGGAGCGCGTCGCGCGCTTCGACAGACGGCGTGTCGAGCGATTGCTTACAAATCCTGGCATCGTGCGCAACCGACTGAAGATCGAGAGCACTGTTTCCAACGCGCGCGCATTTCTCGACCTGCAGCGCGAGCACGGCAGCTTCGATCGCTTCGTATGGAGCTTCGTCGGTGGCGCGCCAAAGGTGAATCACTGGAAGCGGATCGGCTCTCTCCCGCCGCGCACCAAGGAATCCGATGCGCTATCGAAGGCGCTCGCCCGGCGCGGCTTCCGCTTCGTCGGCTCGACGATCTGCTATGCGTTCATGCAGGCGACGGGGCTGGTGGATGATCACTTGGTAACGTGTTTCAGGCGGGCTACGTCGCAGCGTCCGCAGTGACGCGTGTAGCACTCCCGCTCGCGCCGAACTGCAACTCCGCCAGCCTCCTATAGAGCGGATCGTCGCGCACAAGCGACGCGTGCGTACCCTCGGCGACCACGACGCCGTCTTCGAGCACAATGATGCGCTGCGCCCCGACGACGGTGGCGAGCCGGTGCGCGATGATCAAAGTCGTGTGGCCTGCCATCAATCGATCGAGGGCGAGCTGAACCATGCGCTCGCTCTCGGCGTCGAGCGCGCTCGTTGCTTCGTCGAGCAGCAGGATCGGCCGACGCGCCAGCACGGCGCGCGCGATTGCGAGTCGCTGCCGCTGCCCGCCTGACAGCTTCACCCCACGCTCGCCGAGCTGGGTGTCGAAGCCTTGGGGCAGGCGCGCGAGGAATTCGGTCGCGTACGCCGCTTCGCAGGCGTCGCGCACCTCTGCGTCGCTCGCGTCGATGCGCCCGTAGCGCACGTTCTCCCACACACTCGCGGCGAAGATCACGGGCTCCTGCGGCACGACGGCGATGCGTCCGCGCACCGCGCGCGGATCGGCGTGCCGCACCTCGATGCCGTCGACGCGCACGACGCCAGACTGCGGGTCGTAGAAGCGCAGCAGCAACTGGAACACGGTCGTCTTGCCTGCGCCCGACGGTCCGACCAATGCGACGCGCTCGCCGGCGGCCACGCGCAAAGAGAGCGAGCGCAGCGCGGGATCGTGCGGGCGCGACGGATAGGCGAAGGTGACGTTCTCCAGCGCGACAGTCGCCGGCGATGGCTCGGGCAGCGGCAGTGGATCCGTCGGCACGTCGATCTCCGGCACGGTGTCGAGTAGCTCGAGCAAACGCTCAGTCGCGCCCGCCGCGCGTTGCAAATCGCCCGCGACCTCGCTCACCGCGCCTACCGAAGTCGCGACGATCGCGGCATAGAACACGAACGCCGAGAGCTGGCCCGCCGACAATCGTCCTGCGAGGACGTCGTGGCCGCCGATCCACAGGATGATGCCGACGGCGATGAAAACCAGAAAGATCACTGCGCCGATCAATAGCGCGCGCTGCCTGATGCGATTCACGCCCGCCGTGAACGCCGCTTCGACGCGATGCGCATAGCCGCTGCGATCCTCCGGCTCGTGCGCGTAGGCCTGCACGGTGCGAATCTCGTGAATCGACTCGTCGACGTACGCTCCGGTGTCGGCGATGCGATCCTGGCTCGTGCGTGCGAGACGGCGCACGCGCCGGCCGAACAGAATGATCGGCACCACGACGACCGGCAATCCCGCGAGCACAAGCAGCGTGAGCTTCAGGCTCGTGAGCGTGAGCAGCACGAGCGCACCGATGCCGAGCACGACGTTGCGCAGCGCGAGGGACAGGCTCGAGCCGATGATGTCCTGCAGCATCGTCGTGTCGCTGGTGAGGCGCGAGATCACCTCGCCAGTCCGCGTGATCTCGAAGAATCCCGGTGAGAGTGTGAGCAGATGATCGAACACGCGCTTGCGAAGATCCGCGGTGACGCGCTCGCCGATCCACGACACGTTGTAGAAACGCACATAGGTCGCGACCGACATCGCGGCGATGATCGCGAGCAACCCAACGAGCGCCTGGTCGAGCGCGCCGGCATCGTTGGCCAGGAAGCCGCGATCGACGACGAGCTTGAGCCCCTGCCCCACAGCGAGCGTGCAGCCCGCGGCAACGAGCAGCGCCGCGCCGGCAATCGCAAAGCGGCCGCGATACGGCAGCAGGAAGCTGCCGAGGCGGCGGAAGCTGCGCAGCTTCGGCGGACTCGCGCTGATCACGCCTCCATCATCTTCGCTTCGTCTTCGGTCAGGTGTCCCTTGCGCCGCGTGTCGGGCATCGAGATCGCGGCGATGAGCGAGATCGCGCACATCGCGGTCACGTACCAGAAGAAGGTCGACTCGATGCCCAGCGACTTGAGCCACAGCGCGACGTACTCGGCGCTGCCGCCGAAGAGCGCGTTGGCGATCGCGTAGGAGAGCCCCACGCCGAGCGCGCGCACGTGCATCGGGAAAAGCTCCGCCTTCACGAGCCCGCTGATCGAGGTATAGAAGCTCACCCCCGCCAGCGCGAGGATCACCAGTCCGAACGCGGTAAACGCGTCGGTGACGTGCGAGAGCGCGGTGAGGATCGGCACCGTGGCGAGCACGGAGAATACGCCGAAGCAGATCATCGAATTGCGTCTGCCGATGCGGTCGGATAGCGTGCCGAACACCGGCTGCAGCAGCATGTAGCAGAAGAGCACCGCGGTCATGACCTCGCTTGCCGTCTTGGCGTTCATGCCGGCTGTGTTGACGAGATACTTCTGCATGTAAGTGGTGAAGGTGTAGAAAATGAGTGAGCCGCCGGCGGTGAAGCCGAGGACGGTGAAGAACGAGCGCGGATAGCGGAAAACGCCTCTGATCGTCCCGGCGTCGCTGTGCTTGCGGACCGCGGCCGACGTAGTCTCCGCGAGCGAGCGCCGCAGGAAGAACGCGATCACCGCCGCGACCGCGCCGATCGCGAACGGGATGCGCCAGCCCCAGGCCCTGAGCTCCGCCTCCGACAGGTACTGCTGCATGATCACAAGAACCAGCACGGCGAGCAGCTGACCGCCGATCAGCGTCACGTACTGGAACGAGGCGAAGAATCCGCGGTGCTTGTGCAGGGCGACTTCGCTCATGTAAGTCGCGCTGGTGCCGTATTCGCCGCCCACCGACAGACCCTGAATCAGACGCGCGAGAAGCAGCAGCGCCGGCGCCGCGACGCCGATGGTGGCGTAGGTCGGCAGGATGGCAACCATCAGCGAGCCTCCACACATCATGATCACGGCGATCATCATGGACACGCGCCGGCCGCGCTTGTCGGCGATGTGGCCGAAGAGCCAGCTCCCGATCGGACGCATGAGGAAACCCGCGGCGAACACGCCCGCCGCGTTCAGAAGCTGGCTGGTCTGATCGCCTTTCGGGAAAAATTCCGATGCGAAGTACAGCGCGGTAAACGAGTAGACGTAGAAGTCGTACCACTCGACGAGATTGCCGGACGAGCCGCCGACGATGGCCCAGACGCGCCGTCCGG
>DATKJP010000213.1:0-30848 GCA_035543635.1 Casimicrobiaceae bacterium | reverse complement strand
GTATCACGTCCCGGTCTTCGTGCTGACGCATCACGCGAGAGCGCCGGTTCCAATGGCGGGAGGCACGACGTTCCACTTCGTCACCGACGGCATTCACGCCGCGCTGGAGCAGGCAAAGGCTGCGGCGGGCGCCCGCGACGTCCGGCTCGGCGGCGGCGTTGCAACGATCCGCGAGTATCTCTCCGTAGGTCTCATCGACGAGCTGCATCTCGTCATCCGGCCTGTGCTGCTCGGCTCGGGTGAGCTGCTGCTGCACGACCTCGACACGCGCAGCCTTGGCTACGAATGCTGGAAGCACGTCGCGGGCGAACGCGCGATGCACGTCTTTCTGCGCAGGCGTCAGTGAGGCATCGAAGCGACGCCTCGTTCGAGGCGCGTGAAGGCTACGTTCCGGTCCCTGGGGCACAACTCTATTTCCGCGAAGTCGGCAACGGGCGGCCGATCGTCGTCCTGCACGGCGGGCCGGATTTCAATCACAACTATCTGTTGCCCGAGCTGGACCGGTTATCGAGCACGTATCGCCTGATCTACTACGATCAGCGAGGTCGCGGCAAATCTTCAGCGGGTGTGGCCGCAGAGGACGTCAGCGTCGATTCCGAGCTGGAGGGCCTCGACCGTCTCGAGCGTCCCGCCGAAGTCCGCGCTGCGATAACCGGCTTTGTCGCATAGCGCCGGACGAGCCTGCGCGCCGCGCGCGGCGTGTTAAAATATTGCACCGTTTTGCCGTGGTTTTGCTGTGTTGTCGATCGTCCTCAACGGCTCGCCTCATCGCTGCGACGATACGCTGACCGTCGCCGATCTCGTGCGCGAGCTCGCACTGCAAGGGAAGCGTGTCGCCGTGGAACGCAACGGCGAGATCGTGCCGAAGGGCCGCCATGGCGAAACGCGGCTTGCCGCCGGCGACCGGATCGAGATCGTCGCCGCAGTCGGTGGAGGCTAGACTCCAAAAAAGCAGATTCCTCGCCGCTTGCGCTCCTCGGAATGACACTTATCGAAATATGAACACCGTTACCGATCCGCATCTCCTCGGACTCGACGATCCGCTGGTCATCGCAGGCCACGCGTACCGCTCGCGGCTTCTGGTCGGCACGGGCAAGTACAAGGATTTCACGGAGACGCGCGCGGCGATCGACGCTTCGGGCGCGGAGATCGTCACCGTCGCCATCCGCCGTACCAACATCGGCCAGAACCCGGACGAGCCTTCCCTGCTCGATCACCTGCCGCCCTCGGAATTCACGCTCCTGCCCAACACCGCGGGGTGCTACAACGTCGAGGATGCAGTGCGCACACTGAAACTCGCGCGCGAGCTTCTCGATGGTCACAAGCTCGTGAAGCTCGAAGTGCTGGGCGATCCGCACACGCTTTTCCCCAACGTGCGCGAGACGATCCGCGCCGCGGAGATTCTGGTCAAGGACGGCTTCGAGGTAATGGTCTACACCTCCGACGATCCGATCGTCGCGCGCGAGCTGGAGGCGATCGGCTGCGTGGCCATCATGCCGCTCGCCTCGCTCATCGGATCCGGGATGGGTATCCTCAATCCGTGGAACCTCAAGCTCATCATCGAGCAATCGAAGGTTCCGGTGCTGGTCGACGCCGGGGTTGGCACGGCTTCCGACGCGGCGATCGCGATGGAGCTCGGTTGCGCGGGCGTGCTCATGAACACGGCGATCGCGCTGGCGCAGGATCCGGTGCTGATGGCGGCTGCGATGAAAAAAGCGGTCGAAGCGGGACGCGAGGCCTTCCGCGCCGGCAGGATGCCGCGCAAGCTCTACGCCGCGAGTCCGAGCTCGCCTACGACGGGTCTGATCGGCTGACATCGCAGACGCACACGATGCTGCGCCTGCGCGCTCTCGCTGCTCTTTTTTGTTGCGCTCCATTCGCGGTCTTCGCCGCTCCGCTCAGTGACGGCGAGATCAGGGAGCTCTGCGCGCAGGCCGAAGACGCATCGCACTGCGGACGCCTGATCGAGCAGGTGCAGCTCAAGCGTTTGCCGGGACTCGCGCGGCGCGACCGCGACCAGCTCCTGGTCACGCTTTTTCCGCAGGGAAGCGCCACCTTCACCGACAGCGAGGACCCGGTGAAAGGCCGCTCGTACAGCCTGTGGGATTATCTCGACGGCATCAACGCGGTCCTGCTGTACACGACCGCGGGTGAGAAGACGACCTTCACCTTGCTCCAGAGAACCACGAATCGCCGCTTCGAGTTGCCGACCGAGCCGCAGCTCTCTCCGGACCGGCAGCGGCTGGTCACGGCGGACATCTGCGGACCGCGCTGCACGCAAGAGGTCGCCGTGTGGCGCGTTACGCGCGAGGGCATCCGCAAGGAGCTCGCCTGGTCGCCCGCTCCGGAATGGATCGACGCTTCGGCGAAGTGGAAGGACGACGAGACGATCGTGCTCGAGTACAGCGTCGGTGAGGCGGCGCCGCGAACTGTCGAGCGCAAGCTTGGTGACGCTACGTGGAAGCGCATTCCCTGAACCGGCGCCCCATTCGCAGCTTCGTCCTGCGCCAGGGGCGCTTCTCGCCGGCGCAGCAGCGCGCGCACGAGACGCTGCTGCCGCGGTTCGGCATCGGCTTCGCGCGCGAGCCGCTCGACCTCGAGCGCATCTTCGCGCGCAGCGCGCCGAAAATTCTCGAGATCGGCTCCGGGATGGGCGAGACGACGGCCGCGATTGCACAAGCGATGCCCGAGTGCGACTTTGTTGCAATCGAGGTGCACGCGCCCGGAGTCGGCAGCCTGCTCAGGCAGATCGACGAGAACGGTCTCGCGAACCTGCGCGTGATCCAGCACGACGCGGTCGAAGTCGTGCGCGAGATGATCGCGCCCGGTGCACTCGCCGGAATCCACGTCTTCTTTCCCGATCCGTGGCCGAAGCGCCGGCATCACAAGCGCCGCCTGCTGCAAAGCGCCTTCGTGCGCGCGCTGGCACTGCGACTCGCCAAGGGCGGCTACCTGCACGTGGCGACCGACTGGGAGGATTACGCAGGCGCGACGCTCGCCACACTGGCCGCGGAGCCTCTGCTCGTGAACACCGCGCGCGATTACGCGCCGCGGCCCGCGTACCGCCCGCTCACCAAGTTCGAGCGCCGCGGCATCCGGCTCGGGCACGGTGTGTGGGACCTCGTGTTCCGCCGCCGCGGCCGGTAGCCGCGCTCCGGCGCTCAGAGGCAATCGATGATGGACTTCGTGAGCCCGATCTCGTGTCCCTGATCGCGAAGGCCCGGGCGCGATTCGCGTGGCGGCGCAATGACAGTCGCACGGGCCACGATACTCAGTTGATTGCGTTTCGCTGCAACGTTTGCGGCGGCCATTGCCGCGCGCCGATGGCGCAGTTGCAGCGCGAAATCCCGTCCTGCCTGGGATGCGGCTCGACGGTGCGCATGCGCGGAATCGTCTACCTGCTCACCAGCGAGCTCTTCGGCACGAGCCTCGCGCTTCCCGAGCTGCCGATCCGCCGCGATGTCACCGGGATCGGACTCTCCGACGCCGAGGCCTATGCCTCGCGGCTGTCCGCAAGGCTTGGCTATCGCAACACTTTCTTCCATGCCGAGCCGAGGCTCGACATCGCCGAGGTGCCGGCCGATTCGCCCGAGCGCTACGATTTCGTGATAGCGAGCGATGTCTTCGAGCACGTCGCGCCGCCGGTCTCGCGCGCGTTCATCAACGCGAGACGTCTGCTCAAGCCCGGCGGGCTTCTCGTCTTCTCGGTGCCGTTCTCGCTCGACCCGGACACAGTCGAGCACTTTCCGGATCTGCACGATTACCGGCTCGTCGAGGCCGACGGCGGCTGGCGGCTGGAGAATCGCACAGCCGATGGACGCGAGCAGACTTTTACCGATCTCGTCTTCCACGGCGGGCCGGGCAGCACGCTGGAGATGCGGCTCTTCTCGCGCGCCGGGCTCGAGCGCGAGTTCGCCTCCGCCGGCTTCACCGGCACGCGTTTCGCAAACGAGCCTTATCTGCCGTTCGGGATCGTCTGGCCCGAGCCATGGTCGGTGCCGATCGTCACCCGCGCCGCGCGATGAGGGATCCGGCGAGCCTCCGACAGCGCGAGCAGCCGCGTGAGCGCGGCTCTCGCCACATCACGCGAGAAATGTGCGCGGATGTTTTCGAGACCGCCGGCCGATAGCCTGGTCCACAAGGTTTCGTTCTTGTAGGTCCGCACGATCGCGTCGGCAAGCGAGTCCGGGGTATCTCCGATCACAACATTGCTCTCGGGCGTGAGGTACATTGCTTCGATCGAAGGCGTGGTCGCGACGACCGGGAGTCCGTAGCTCATCGCGAGGTTGATCTTGCCCTTGACCCCCGCGCCGTAGCGCAGCGGCGAGATCGAGACACGGCATCCGTCGAGGTAGGGCGTAATGTCGGGAACGTATCCGGTGATGACGAGATCGTCCGCCGCGAGCGACTTGATCGTCGCCGGCACGTCGCCGCCGACGACGTAGGTCTTCACGCCGGGCAGGTGCTGGCGGACGAGCGGCAGGATCTCGCTCGCGTACCAGAGGATCGCGTCCGTGTTCGGGGGATGGCGGAAGCCGCCGACGAAAAGCAGTCCCTCGCGTGCGGCGAAGGATTTGTCACTCGCCTGCGGCTCATGGACCGTGGACAGGATCATCACGCGCGCCTCGGGGACCAGCCGCGCGAGCAACTCCTGCTCGACATGGCTCACTACCAGTGTCACGCCCGCCTTGCGGATCAGCGCCAGCTCCTCCTCGCGACGCGCGGCGGCAGCGAGCCTCGCCGCGCGGCTGTTGTTCAGCTCGGCGAGCCTCTCCTCGCGCAGGAAGTGCAAATCGACGGTGTCGAATACGACGAGTGCGTCGGGGGCGAAGCTCCTCACCGCGTCGATATGTTTCTCGGCGATGTAATGGCGCGAGAGGATGACGATGTCGAACTCGCGTCCGTGCCGGCCGAGAAAATCGGTGATCGACCGGGTGTAGGGATGGAACTGAACCTCGACGCCCGCGGCCTGCAGAGCGGCGACGTAGGGCTGCCGGTATTCGAGATTATCGGCGATGAAGGTCACTTTGCAGGAAAGGCCGACCAGCATCTGCAGCACCTCCTGCATCCGCAGCGACCCTGCGTCCTGATCCGGGGTGAGCATGCAAGCGTCGATCACCAACACGCGCTGCCGAGCCCTTCGATCGCGTTCGAGTCCGGGCTCGAGTCCGTTGGGGCGATGCTTCACGAGGCCGTCGGCCCATTTGAGCAGGAACTCGCCTTGATTGATGACCTGGTGATGCTTGATCCCCGCCATCGGATCGGTGCCCGCGGTCAAGCCCTCGAAGTGCACCACCGTCGAGTGCGGCTGATAGTAGACCTTGCGCCCCGCGGCTCGCACCGCGAACGCGAGGTCGGTATCCTCGTAGTAGGCAGGCGCGAAACGCGGATCGAAGCCGCCGATTTGCCTGAAAAGTGCTCGGTCGATCGCGATGCATGCGCCGGAGCAGTAATCGACTTCGCGCAGATAGTTGTACTCCGGCTTCTCCGGGTCGTCACCGCGGCCGAAATTCCATGCCGAGCCGTCGCGCCATACGATGCCACCCGCTTCCTGCAGCGTTCCATCGGGATAGATGAGCTTCGCGCCCACGAGGCCCGCGTCCGAATTGCGTTGCAGCACGTCGATCAGAGCATCGAGCCAGCCTGGCGTGACGATCGTGTCGTTGTTGAGAAACACCAGAATGTCGCCGCGCGCCATTTCCGCTCCGCGGTTGCAGCTCGCGACGAAGCCTAGGTTCTCATCGTTGCGCGCGAAGCGCACACCGGTGACGGGCACCAGTTCCCTTGCGGCCGGCTCGGGCGAAGCATCGTCGATCACGACGACTTCGTAGCTGCCCATCGCCGTGTTGGCGTGGATGCTCGTGAGACAGGTGTACGTCAGGAGCGGCCGGCCGAACATCGGCACGATGATCGTGACCCGCGGTGCGGGGCACTCGACGAAAGCGAGCGGCCGAATCTCCGTTTCCTGCGCATAGGCAGCCGCACGCGCGGAGACGAAGCGGTGCGTCCGGCGAAGCCGCCGCCACACGCGCCGCGCGAGCGCTCGCGACCCTTCGTCGCGCAGAATGGTTCCGGCCCGCCCAAGGTAACGCGGCCACTGGCGCAGCATCGCCCAGCTCGCACCCAGCCGCGCCGTGGCGAGCTTCGCGCGATGGCCCGCGTCGCGCACTACGGCGGTCGCGCGCCACGCCACGCTCGACTCCAGCTCGTCGATGCGCGCTGTGGTCGCATCGAGCATCCCCTCCAGGCTGGCGATGCGCATCTTCGCGGAAAGGAGCTGGTTGGCAAGCTGCTCTCTATCGTTTCGGGCGCGATCGCGAATGGCGGAGAGCTCCGCCACGGTGTCGTCGACGACAGCTGCGCGGCGCTTCAATTCAGCTCGTGCTTCAGTCTGCCCGCACTCCACTCCGGCCCTGAACAAGCGCGAGAGAGACAGCTCTGCGCTTCCCGCCAGCGCATTGGGGCGAAGGTAGTGTCTGTCCGCCAACCCCAGTGCCTCCGGGACGCTTTGACGCCGGCGGGGACCCGGCGGGATTGGCGCAAGATAAAAGCTGACGTAGCTCTTCGCGGGACTCATGAGAGCGCGAGCCTCGCGGGCGCAAGCAGCGCATCGGCGTGCTCACGCTCACCAACGTTGGACAGGATGTCGTTCCATCGCTCGGCCGGCGCGTTCCAGGGAACGATGATGGCCTGCGGGTAATTTGCAAGCCGCTCAGACAGCGCGCCGAGATCCGAAGCAACGATCGGAAGCCCGGTCGACATCGCCACGGACAGCGTGTACGAATACGTTTCGGGGACCTGCGCGGGGAACCAGATGACATCCGCGTTCTCCGCTGCGAGCAATCGTGGCAACTCGCCATCGGGATACTCGCCATGCACCGAAATCGGGGCTGACGGCCATTTCGGCACCGGTTCCGTGGTCGGGCCGAGAACGCGGAACGAGAGCGCCAACTTGCGAGCCTGCGCGTCGTTCGCGCACGCTGCGAGGACCCCGAGCCCTTTTTGCGGAGAGAGGCTCCCCAGAGTGACGATGCGCACGAATCGCGGCCATGGCGGAACGGGCTCCTCGGGATGCGGTAGCACCGCGATCTTCACGTCGGGAAGGTAGCGGCCGATTCGACGCGCGACATCGCGCGAAGGCGCGATCACGCGCTCGGCGCCGCGCAGGATTTGCCCGAAGACGCCGCGCCAGCTGACGATGTCCAAGTCCCATTGCCCAGGACGTTTGGCGAGGCACGCGGCGCAGCCCGCAGCGTCGGGCTCGCCGCAGTAGTGGCCGTGTTCGGTCACGAGGTGATATTGCGGGCAGATCGCGTAGTAATCGTGCAGCGTGCAGTCGTAGGGAACGCCAACGAGCCTCGGCAGCTCGAGGACAGAGCGCGGCAACGCATGAACGTGGTGGATATGGATGCGCGCCACGCCGAGCGAACGCAGGAGCGCGGCAAGGACCTCCATCTCGTCCGGAAGAGAAAACCAGGCGCTGAAATCCTCGCCGGCCCCGAACCAGGAGAGCTTCACGCTGTCCTTCAGCGCCGGCTCGAGGAGCAGAACGTTGCAGCGATCGGCGACGAGCTTCGCCAGCTCGGCCATGTGGCGGCGGATGCCACCGCCCCAGGCGAGCGCGATGAACAAAATGATGTGCTTCGGCGATTCCGCGAGGCGCAGGAGATCCACGCGCCGCCGGAACGGCCGCGAAGGATCGGTGGCCAGGAACTCGGCGCACTGTTGCGAGTACTGCGGATAGCGTTTGTCGAGCGCCTCTCGACCGCCGGACCCCTGTGACGCGCTCCTGGCAAAAGTGGATGCGTCGTCGCGTCTCACGAAGACATCGGTGGCCAGCAGATGCCGGAAACCGGCGCTCGAAGCGCGCAGACCGAATTCCTGCTCGACCTCGTCGCCATTGGCACTCCGACTTCCGTCGAAAACGCCGGCCGCCCGGAGACACTCGCGCCGCAGATAGACGCAGGGTCCGCGAACAAACGGGACCGGCATCGAAATTCCGGTATTGGCGCGCTTGAAAAGAAGGTCGAGCGAAGCAGCCGTATGTCCGTCCGGCATCGTGGTGCTGCCGCGTACCTGCGGATATCCGGCGACACTGCCATCGCCGGTAAACGGCATTACGGCGCCGACGTCGCGCCCCTTGCCCGCATGGGTGGCGAGACGATCCAGCCAGTCGCCGGCGACTTCGACGTCGCCGCCGAGCACCACGACGTCGCGATCGGGATGCAGCGAGAGCGCCTGGTTGACCGAAGTGGCGAACCCGTCGTGGGAAGGCCGCTGCAGCAACGTCAGCCGGCCGCGATCGCGCTCGCTGCGCAGCCAGTGCACGAGCTCGGGCTCGGGGGAAGCGTCATCGACCACAACGACCTCGAAAGGCGTCTGCTGCGCAGACGACCACACGCTCTCGATGCACCGCTTGAGGGCGTCGAATCCCCGATGGGCCGGAACGATGAGGTCGAGCATCACTGCGACGGCCCTCCGGCTGCGACGGGCTCGCGCGTCCGCCGCGTGAATTGCCGCAACCGCGCCAGCGGCCAGCGCCACCAGCCCTCCCACGACTCGCGGAAGCGCAGCCGCGCTTCCGTTTCGGCGAGCGCCGCCGCAGCGCGCTCCGCTTCCACGAGCGCGCCTTCCATAGCCGCCACTCTGCCGCGCAGAATCTGCTCTCGCTCACGCGAGCCGGCGAGCTCATTGACCGCGGCGATCGCCTGCTTGAGCCGCTCGTCTGCGATATTGCGCGCGTCGACAAGATCGTAATGGTGATGCTTCTCGGCGAGCACTGCGCGCTCGTACTCCCGGACGAGCGACTGGGCGCCGTCGTCGAAGATCGACAAAGCCGGCAGCCTGGGCAACGTGATACCGGGGCCGCCGCAAACGACGACGAAATACAGGGGAGGCGCGGGTACTGCGAGCGAGCGCACGCGCTCGCCGGAGAGCGCCAGCAGCTCGACGGCGCTGAGCGACGCCTGCTCCTCCGCCCACAGCATCGAATGCGCGAGCACGCGCTGGGCGTACCACGCCTGCTGCGGGAACGGACCGTCGAGCATCACTTTGAGCTCCTCGCGCGCAAGCTCCCTGACGTGGTATTCGTTTCTGCCGCCGGCGCCTAGCTCCGAGTAGACCAGCCGATTCGGCGACGAGACGACGAGCACGCCTTCGGGTGCGAGCACGCGGCGAAGCTCCGCGATCAGAGCATGCTGTTCAGTGAGGTGCTCGATGGTCTCGAACGAGATCGCGAGATCGATGCTGCCGCTTGCGAGCGGCAGCGCGATGCAGGAGCTTTGCACGAAACGCAGATTCGGCCGCTCGGCGTAACGCGCCGTCGCATGACCGATCGTAGCGCCGTCGATGTCCACCCCGGTCACTTCCGCGGCGACGCCTGCGAGCAGCGTGCTCCCGTAACCCTCGCCGCAGGCCGCATCGAGGACTCGCTTGCCGACGGCCGCAGGAAGCGCGGCGCAGTAGCGGTGCCAGTGCTCGTACCAGATCGCGCCCCCGATTTCGGGCGTGAAGCGTTCACCGGTGAATGGGAGCGAGGCGCTCACTGGCGCGAAGGGCGCGTCGAGGCTGACGCCGCAGGCAACCGCGACTGGCTGTCAGCGGTTCCGGGCCATGCGCATTTTACCCGAGTTCCAGGACTACCGGCTGATGATCCGAGGCTAGAGTCTTCTGATCGACGCGCACCGCACGCACGCGCGGAGTTAGATCCGAGGAGACGAAGATAAAGTCGCAATGCTGTTCGGGCTCGTCGGGGATTTCCTTCTCGTAGATCTTGAAGGTCGACGGGTGCGGTTCGCCCGGATGCGCGACTTCCCATGCGTCGGCGAGCGAGGGTGTGCCGTCGTCGAAGGGCTCGAGCATGCGCGCGTGCAGCGGATCGCCGGGCTCGAGGTTGAAATCGCCGGTGATGATCGTCGCGGATGGCCGCAGGTAGGTATGGAACGGGCTTCCGTCGGTGTCGACGATGCTGCCGAGCCGCGCGTGGCCGCTGCCCTCGGCGTAGATCGTACGCAGGGCTTCGACCTGCGCGCTGCGTTTCTTGCGCCCGTAGTATTCGAGATGCGTGGTGACGACGCGCAGCTCGCCGAACGGCGCGCGAACGACTGCTTCGAGCGCGATCCTTGGCATCCCGTTGACACCCGGATCGACGGGGTACGGCAGAAGATGCCGGAACACCTGGCCGACCGGATAGCGCGACAGGATCATGTTGCCGAAGTGGCGCCGTCCGCTCTCTTCGGCCGGCACATCGACGGCGACGCCTGGCACGGGTTGGTAGCGGGGAAGGAGCCGCGAAATCTCCGCGAATTGATTCTCGCCGCGGCTTCCGGCAAGGCGCGGATCTGGAAAATTGTTCGCAATCTCCTGCAGGCAGAGCACATCGAAATCGGCGAGCTTGCGTGCTTCCTTCACGATCCGTGCCGGGTCGACCTTCGTATCGACGCCGCGGCACCATTGAACGTTCCATGTGATCAGCTTCATTGACCCCTCGACTTACCCTTCGCCGCGCTGAAAACCCTCTTCCTTCATTTGATGCCGGCTCGCATGAACGATTGGACGAACTGACGCTGAAAGAGCAGAAATGCAATGAGCAGCGGCGCCGTGGTGAGGAGCGTCGCGGCGGTAATGATCGACCAGTCGATGCCCTGATCGGTAGCGGAGAACACCTGCAAGCCGACCGTCAGCGGCCGCGACTCCACCGAGTTAGTTATGATCAGCGGCCACAGGAAATTGTTCCAATGGTAGGCGACGCTCACCAGCGCGTAGGCGAGATACACGGGCTTCGCGAGCGGCACGTAGACTCTCCACAGCACCTGCAACGGCGAGCAGCCTTCGACCCGCGCCGCCTCGTCCAGCTCCTTCGGCACCATCTTGAAGGTCTGCCGCAGCAGGAAGATGCCGAACGCGCTCGCCATGTAAGGCAGCCCGATGGCGACGATCGTGTCGCGAAGGCCCAGCGCGCTCATCGTGCGGTAGTTCTCGACAATCAGCACATCGGGCGTGACCATCAGCTGCATCAGCACGAGCGCGAAGAGGAGCCCGCGCCCCGGGAATGCGAAGCGCGCGAAGGCGTACCCCGCGAGCGTGCACAGCACGAGCTGCATCGCGAGGATCATCGCGCACAGGATCACGGTGTTGACGAAGTAGCGAGCGAAGGGAGCGGCCTGCCATGCCCTGACAAAGTTGGCGAGCGTCAGCGGTGCGTCGATCGCGAAGCGTGTGGAGAACTCGCCTGGATGAAACGCCGTCCAGAAGGCATAGGCGAGCGGCAGGACCCACAGCGCACCCAGCAGCCATGCGCCGGTAGTCTCGAGGCCGCGGGCGATGCCGGTTGCTCGATAGACCGCGCTCACTGGTAGTGAACCTTTCGATCGAGAAACCAGAACTGCCCGAGCGCGACGAGCGCGAGCACGACGAGCAGCACCATCGTAAGCGCAGCGGCGTACGCGGTGTCCCAGAAGCGAAAGCCGATCTCGTAGATGTAGTAGAGCAGGATCGCCGTCGCATTGTCGGGACCGCCGCGAGTCATCACCACGATGTGATCGACCAGGCGGAAGGCGTTGATCACTGCGTTGACCAGCACGAAGAGTGTGGTGGGCATCAGCAGAGGAAACGTCACGCGGCGGAAAAAATACCACCGCGACGCGCCCTCGATCGCGGCGGCTTCGGCGAGATGCGGTGAGATCTGCTGCAGGGCGGCGAGGTAGAAGATCATGAAGAAGCCGGCTTCCTTCCACACGGTCACCGCCATCAGGCAGCCAAGCGCGGTGTTCTTGCTGCCGAGCCAGTTGTGCGCGGGAAAGCCCAGCGCGCCGGACAGCTTCTCGAGCAGCCCATACTCCGGCGTATAAAAGAAGAGCCAGATGTTGGCCACCGCGATCATCGGCAGCACCGTCGGCGTGAAGTAGGCGAGCCGCAGCAGGCCGCGGCCGGCTAATTTGCCGTTGACCCACGCAGCCATCAGCAACGCGAGCGCGATCGACAGCGGAATCGTACCCGCCGCGTACCACAGGTTGTTCGACAGGGCCTGCCAGAAGATCGGGTCGTCGACGAGCTGCGCGTAATTGTCGACGCCGACATACGCGGGCCGCCGCGCGCCCCTCGGGGTGGAGAAGAAGCTGTGCCACGCGGTCGCAACGGCGGGATAGTGCGTGAAGAGAGCGAGCAGCGCCGCGGCCGGCAACAACAGCAGCCAGCCGTAGAGCCATTGCGCTGTGCGCGTCACTTCATCCCCCTCTCCCCATCGGGGACGAGGGAGTTGAGCGGCCCATGTCGCTATTTCCGATACGGCCGCAGCAGGCGATCGGCCTCGCGCTGCGCGTCCTTCATCGCCTGATCGGAGGGCTTGGTGCCGGTGAGCGCAGCCTGCAGACCGTCGTTGAGCGCTTTGGTGACGCGCTGATTGTCATGCGTGGACAGCTCCGCCACCGCATACTGCAACTGGTCGCGCGCCACCGCCGCCGCGGGGAACTCGCTCACGTACTTCTTCATCGCCGGCGTTTCCCAGGCGTCGGGTCGCACCGCGACGTATCCGGTGTCGATGCCCCACTGTGCCGCGCGCGCGGGCGACGTGATCCACTTGATGAACTTGAGCGCTGCGGCTTGCTGCTCCGGCCTCGCCTGCCTGAAGAGATAGAAATTCCCGCCGCCCGTCGGGCTGCCGCGGCGCTTGCTCGCCGGCAGCATCGCGACCCCGAAATCGAACTTCGCATTGTTGCGTACATTTGTGAGGTTTCCCGTGGTGGTCCACATCATCGCGATCTTGCGCTCGAAGAAATCCTTCGGCGTCGTGCCCCATTCGACGATGCCTTCCGGATGCACCTTGTACTTGTTAACCAGGTCGAGCCAGTATTGCAGGGCCTCGATCACTTCGGGTTTGTCGTAGTAAGTCTCGGTGCCCGCGGGATTCATCAGGATCGCGTTGTTCTCAGTGGTCAGGCCCTGGAACAGCCAATATGGAAATCCCGACGATGGGATCTGCACACCCCACTGCGTTACCTTGCCCGACGCGTCGCGCTTGGTGAGCTTCTGCGCGTACGCGGTCATCTCGGCCCAGGTCGCGGGCGGCTTGTTGGGATCGAGCCCAGCCTCCTTGAACATTTCCTTGTTCCAGTAGAGCACGATGGTCGAGCGCTGGAACGGAATACCCCAGGTCTTGCCGCCGGTCTGGCTGTTTTCCATGAACGCGGGATAGAAGCCCTTCACCCACGTCTGCTCGTCGGGCGTCTTGATCAACCCGTCGTAGGGGACGATCGCGTCCTCATCGATCAGGGTGTACATGTCGGTGGAGAGCAGCACCGCCGTGGTCGGTGCGTCGCCGCCCTTCACCGCGGTCAGCGCCTTGGTAAGCGACTCCTGGTACGAGCCTGTGTAGATGGGTCGGACCTTGATCCCCGGATTTTCCTTCTCGAAGTCTGCAGCGAAACCGTTGATGATCTCCGGGACCCGCCCGCCGACCGCGACCGGGTAGTAGAACGAAATCTCCACCGGCGCCTGTGCGAAGGCGAGTGCCGATACCGCGGCGGCGGCGAATCCTGCCAGCGTGCGCGCGAGTCCCCTGCGTCCCATCATTGTCTCCTCCTCGAACAAGTCCGGAAATTCTGTTACGCGAACATCGTTGCGCCGCGATGACTGTGCTCGACTTCACGCCGCGCTCCCGTTGCACCGTCGAAGAAATGCTGCGCGCCTTCCGCCCACGAGAGACGCGCATTGTCGCCGGCCGAGAGCCCGACCCGCCCGCCGATTCGCACTGCGAGCGCCTGTGCGCCTACGCGACATTGCAGCAGCGAATCCGCGCCGAGATACTCGACGCTCTCCAGGCGCGCCTCGATGCCGTCGCCTCCGAGTTTTATGTGTTCCGGACGCACGCCGAGCTTCGCTCCCGCGAGCTCCATTGATCCGACTACGGGGCCCGACGTCCCGGCGATCACTGCGCCACGCGCACCAGCTTCCAGCGCCAGCAGGTTCATGGGCGGCGTGCCGATGAAGCGCGCCACGAAAATGTCGGCCGGAGCTTCGTACAGATCGACCGGCGCGCCGTTCTGCACGATCTTTCCACCCGAGAGCAGGATCACGCGATCGGCCATCGACATCGCTTCGACCTGATCGTGCGTCACGTACACCATGGTGATCTTGAGCGCGCGCTGCAGATGGCGGATCTCCTGTCGCATCTCGGCGCGAAGCTGCGCGTCGAGGTTCGACAGCGGCTCGTCCATCAGGCACACCGGCGCCTCGGCGATGATCGCGCGCCCCAGCGCCACGCGCTGCTGCTGGCCGCCGGAGAGCTGATTGGGCTTTCGGTCGAGCAGTTTCGACAAACCGAGGAGCCCTGCGACGCGCTGCAGGCGCTTCGCACGGTCGGCGGGCGCGACTCCCCGCACTTTCAGCCCGAAGACGATGTTCTCCGCCACGGAGAGATGCGGAAACAGCGCATACGACTGGAACACCATCGCGATGTTGCGCTGCGCCGGCGGCAGATGCGTGACGTCGCGCCCGCCGATGGTGATGCGCCCGGTGTCTGCTGCTTCCAGTCCGGCGATCAAACGCAGCGTCGTCGACTTGCCGCAGCCTGAAGGACCGAGCAGCACGTTGAATGTGCCTTCGTCGAGCGAGAAGGAAAGCGCGTCGACCGCGCGGACCTGACCCTCGGCGGTCGTCCAGTGCTTGCTGACGTTCTCGACGGCGATCGCCGACACGCGAATCCCCCGGGCGCGGCGAATGCCGCCTTCAGCCCCGGCCGGGAATGATACCAGCGGGCGCGCCGTGCGGCGCGCGCCTCAGCGAAACAGCGCCGCGAGCGCGGCTCCCGGATCCGCGGCGCGCATGAACGCCTCGCCGACGAGGAAGGCCTGGACCCCGGCCCCGCGCAGCCGCGCGACGTCGGCGGGCGCGGCAATGCCGCTCTCCGCCACGACCAGCCGCTCCGGCGGCACCTGCGGCAGAAGGTCGAGTGTCGTCTCGAGCTTCACCTCGAAGCTCCTCAAGTCGCGGTTGTTGATGCCGATGAGCGGCGCGCCGAGCTTCAGTGCCCTCGTGAGCTCCTCCGCGTTATGAACCTCGACGAGCACCGCCATGCCGAAGGACGAGGCCGTCGCCTCGAGTGCCGCGAGCCGCGCGTCGTCGAGCGCGGCGACGATCAGCAGGATCGCATCCGCGCCGAGCGCGCGCGCCTCCGCGATCTGGTAGGGATCGATGATGAAGTCCTTGCGCAACAGCGGCAGCTTGCATGCCGCTCGGGCGGCGCGCAGGTGCTCCGGCGCACCCATGAAGAACTCTCGATCGGTGAGCACCGACACACACGCGGCTCCGCCCGCTTCATACCGCCCCGCGATCGCTCCCGGATCGTAGACCGGCCGCAAGACGCCTCGGCTCGGGCTCGCTTTCTTCATCTCGGCGATTACCGCCGGCTCGCCTGCCGCGTTCTTCGCTCGCAGCGCGCCGACGAAGTCGCGCGGCGGTGTCTGCCGCCGAGTCTCCTCCGAGAGGAGCGCCAGCGGCCGCGCCTGTCTTGCTGCGGCGACCTCCTTCGTTTTGGCGGCGAGGATGCGCTCGAGGACGTCGGACACGACGTTCAGGCCTTGGCCAGCTTCTGCGTGAGCTCGACGAACTCGCCCAGCTTCCTCTTCGCGGCGCCGGAGGCGATCGCTTCACGCGCACGCGCAATGCCCTCGGCGATCGACGGTGCGATCCCGCCGGCGTAGAGCGCCGTGCCGGCATTGAAGACCACGATCTCGCGCGGCGTGCCGTCGACATTCGACAGGGCTTCGAGCACCATCTCCTTCGATTCGGCCGCGCTGTTCACCTTGAGTCCGCGGTTCGACTTCATGTGCAGCCCGAAGTCCTCGGGATGGATCTCGTACTCGCGCACCTCGCCGTCCTTGAGCTCGCCCACCATCGTCGCGGCGCCGAGCGAGACTTCGTCCATCCCGTCCTTGCCGTAGACGACGAGCACGTGCTTGCCTCCGAGCCGCTGCAGCACGCGCACGTGGATGCCGACGAGGTCCGGATGGAAAACGCCGACGAGCTGGTTCGCCGCGCCCGCGGGGTTGGTCAGCGGACCAAGGATGTTGAAGATCGTGCGCACGCCCAGCTCCTTGCGCACCGGCGCGGCGTGCTTCATCGCGCCGTGATGATTGGGCGCGAACATGAAGCCGACTCCGGTCTCCTCGATCGAGCGCGCTACCTGCGCCGGGGCGAGCATGATGTTCGCGCCCAGCGCCTCGAGCACGTCGGCGCTGCCCGACCTGGAAGACACCGAGCGGTTGCCGTGCTTCGCGACGCGCGCGCCGGCGGCGGCGGCGGCGAACATCGCCGCGGTCGAGATGTTGAAGGTGTGCGTAGCGTCGCCGCCGGTCCCGACGATGTCGAGGAGGTTGTCGCGGTTGGCGACCTCGACCCGGGTCGCGAACTCGCGCATCACCTGCGCCGCCGCAGTGATCTCGCCGATGGTCTCCTTTTTCACGCGCAAACCCACGGTAAGCGCGGCGATCATCACCGGCGTGGCCTCGCCGCTCATGATCTTGCGCATCAGCGCGAGCATCTCGTCGTGGAAGATCTCGCGGTGCTCGATCGTGCGCTGGAGCGCTTCCTGCATGTTGATCGTCATGATCGTCTCGCTGTCAGGGCCGGATTCGCCGGCCGTCAGTGCTTCAGAAAATTCGCGAGCAGCTCGTGTCCCTGCTCGGTCAGGATCGCTTCGGGGTGGAACTGCACGCCCTCGACCGCCGCTTCGCGATGCCGCACGCCCATGATTTCGCCATCTTCGCTCTCCGCCGTAACCTCGAGACAGGCCGGCAGGCTCGCGCGCTCGATCACCAGCGAATGATAGCGCGTGGCGGCGAGCGGGCTGGCGAGTCCAGCGAACACGCCCGCGCCACGATGCGTTACTTCGGAGAGCTTGCCGTGCATGACGCGGGACGCGCGCACGATCCTGCCGCCGAATGCCTGGCCGATCGCCTGATGACCCAGGCACACGCCGAGTATCGGGATCTCGCCGGCGAAGCGCTTGATCAGCGGCACGCAGATGCCTGCCTCGGAAGGCGTGCAGGGCCCGGGCGAGAGCACGATCCTCTCCGGTTTCCAAGCGGCGATCTGCTCCAGCGTGAGCGCGTCGTTGCGATACACCTGCACGTCCGCCCCCAGCTCGCCCAGGTACTGCACGAGGTTATAGGTGAAGCTGTCGTAGTTGTCGATCATCAGGAGCATCGTCCCCTCCTCAAGCTTCGTCGAGCCCGGCCTGCACCATCTCCGCCGCGCGCAGGAGCGCGCGCGCCTTCGAGAGCGTCTCGCGCCATTCGTTTTCCGGCACCGAGTCGTGCACGATCCCGGCGCCGACTTGTGCGTAAAGCATGCGGTCCTTCACGACCGCGGTGCGGATCGCGATGGCGAGGTCCATGTCGCCCTGGAAGGAGATGTAGCCCACCGCGCCGGCGTAGATGCCGCGACGCGAAGGCTCCAGCTCGTCGATGATCTCCATCGCGCGGACCTTCGGCGCGCCGCTGACCGTGCCCGCTGGAAACGAGGCGCGCAGCACGTCCAGCGCGGTTAGCCCGGGCCGCAGCGCTCCATCGACGTTGGAGACGATGTGCATCACGTGCGAGTAGCGCTCGATCACCATCTGCTCGGTGACCTTTACGCTGCCGATCGCCGCGACGCGCCCTACGTCGTTGCGTCCGAGGTCGAGCAGCATCACGTGCTCGGCGATTTCCTTCGGATCGGCGAGCAGTTCCGCGGCGAGGCTTTCGTCGGCTTCGCGTGTCACGCCGCGCGGCCGCGTTCCCGCGATCGGCCGCAGCGTAACGGTCTCACCCTCCTTGCGCACGAGAATTTCGGGCGATGCGCCGACGACATGGAAATCGCCGAAATCGTAATAGAACATGTACGGCGAGGGATTGAGCGAGCGCAACGCGCGGTAGAGCGACAGCGGAGACTCGGCGAAGGGCATCGACATGCGCTGAGAGAGCACGACCTGCATGATGTCGCCGGCGGCGATGTATTCGCGGGCACGCGCCACCGCTGACTGGAAGGCTTCGGCGCCCGATTCGCTCTCCGCTTCGCTCTTCGAAGTCGCCGGCTGCAGTGGAATGTCGACCGGAGCGCGAAGCTTTAGCCGCAGCTCCTGCAGCCGCTCCTGCGCGCGATGGTATGCGTCGGGTTCCGCGGGATCGGCGTAAACAATCAGCGAAATCTTTCCCGCGAGATTGTCGACGACCGCGAGCTCCTCGGTGAGCAGCAGCACGATGTCCGGAATGTCGGCGAGCGCCTCGATCGGCGTCGGCGCGGAGGCTGCAAGCTTCGCCTCGATGTGGCGCACCGTGTCGTAGGCGAAGTAACCGGCGAGCCCGCCGCAGAAGCGCGGCAAGCCCGGCACCGGCGCGGCGCGATAGCGGCGCTGAAATTGCGCGATGAAGTCGAGCGGATCGCCCTCGTGCCGCTCGGTCGCCCCGCGCTCATCGACGACCTCGATCGCCCGGCCGCGGGCGAGGATGCGCGATTGTGCGGGCAGGCCGATGAAGGAATAGCGCCCGAAGCGCTCGCCGCCGACCACCGACTCCAGCAGGAAGCTGAAAGGCGCCTTGGCGAGCTTGACGTAGAGCGAGAGCGGGGTGTCCAAGTCCGCGAAGGACTCGAGCACGAGAGGAATGCGGTTAAATCCTTGCGCGGCGAGCGCGCGGAACTGGGCTTCGGTCATGGTGCTTCGACTGCTGCAACGGTTTAAGGGGTGCGTCGCTTAAAGCGCGCGACGCGAGCGCGAGCTTACGAGCGGCGCCACCAGCGCCAGTCGTCGTCGCGCGCCTGGATTGCCCAGGCGTGTCCGTTGCGGTTGAAAGCGTCGAAACTCATTGCATGCACACTATAGCATCGGGTCTCAGCAGGCGGCAACGGCCGCCCGCATCGCGGTGATCGTCGCCGCATAATCGCTGGTTCCGAAGATCGCCGAGCCGGCAACGAAGGTGTCGGCGCCTGCCTTCGCGATAGCGCCGATGTTGTCGACCTTCACGCCGCCGTCGACCTCGAGCCGGATGTCGCGCCCGCTCTTCGCATGGACGGCGTCGATCCTCTGGCGGGCGAGCTTGAGCTTCGCGAGCGCCTCGGTGATGAAAGACTGTCCCCCGAAGCCCGGATTCACCGACATGATCAGTACAAGGTCGAGCTTGTCGAGCACGTGATCGAGCCAGACGAGTGGAGTGGCCGGATTGAAGACGAGCCCCGCCTTGCAGCCGCAGTCGTGAATGAGCCCGATCGTGCGATCGATGTGCTCGGAGGCTTCGGGATGAAAGCTGATGATCGACGCGCCCGCCTTGGCGAAATCAGGGACGATGCGGTCGACCGGCTTCACCATCAGGTGAACGTCAATCGGCACCGTGACGTGCGGCTTCAGCGCCTGGCACACTTGCGGCCCGACGGTGAGGTTGGGGACGTAATGATTGTCCATCACGTCGAAATGAATCATGTCCGCGCCCGCCGCGATGACCGCGCGCACCTCCTCGCCGAGGCGCGAGAAATCCGCAGAGAGAATCGACGGTGCGATCAGGCAGTTCACCACGGCGCTATAATCTCACGCGATATCCGAGAGTATCAGTTGAGGATGGCGCGATGGCGGAAGCCAAACGCTACGAGGTGACGGTCGTTCCCAAGTCGAGCTACGTCGAGGAGCAATCCGACCCGGCGAAGAACCAGTACGTGTTCGCCTACACGATCAATATCACCAACACCGGCAACGTTCCGGTGCAGCTCGTGAGCCGTCACTGGGTCATCACCGACGCCAACAGCAAGGTGCTCGAAGTAAAAGGACTCGGAGTCGTGGGGCAGCAGCCCCAGCTCAAGCCCGGCGAGAGCTTCGAATACACGAGCGGGACGCATCTCGAGACTTCCGTGGGCACGATGCGCGGCACCTATCAGATGGTCGCCGACGACGGCAAGCATTTCGACGCGCCGATTCCTCCGTTCACGCTGTCGGTGCCGCGGGTTCTGCACTAGCTCTTCTTCTCCGTATCGCCGCCCGGCGGCTTGCGCTTCCAGCCCATCGTGAACCAGACGATGAAGACGGCCAGCGCGAGCGCCACACCCGCCTCGATCAAGAACCAGACCATCGCGCCGCTATTCTCCGGGTTCCCCCGAGGCTGATCAACTGCCGCCAGCGGCGTGGACCGACGGAAAGAAAAGCTCCTTCCAGTCCGTCGGCTTGGCCTTGATCGTTCCGACGCGCGCCATGAACTCGGCGTACTTCATCGTGCCCTGGGGAACGGTCGAGAACTTTGAATTCGGATCGGAGAGAATCTTCACGATCTCGTCCGCGGTCGCCTTCTGCTTCGACACGGTGAGATAGATCTCGGCTGCCTTCCTGCTGTCCTTGGCGATCAGCAAATTCGCCTCGTTCAGCGCGGCAATGAAAGCGGCGCAGAGCTTCGGATTCGCCTCGAAGAAGCGCCGGCTCGCGTAGGTCATGTCGAGCGTGATGTTGCCCAGCACGTCGACCGAGTTGAAGACGCGATGCAGTCCCGGCGTCGCATCCTCGACATAGGAAAACGGCGGCGAGGCCATATGGCTGTCGATCTCGCCCTTGCCGGAGAGCATGACGGTCAACGCCTCGGGATGTGGCAGCGAGACCGTGATCGGATCGAGCTTCGAGTAATTTGCATCGCCGAATTCCTTCGCCGCCGCCATGTGCAGCAGCACCGCGGGAAGCGAGGTCTTGATGCCGGGCACCGCGATGCGGTCCTTGTCCGTAAAGTCCTTGAGCGACTTCACCGCGGGATTGCGCGTCATCAGATACATCGAAGACGAGGAGAGGCCTGACAAGCCGCGAATCTCGAGCGCGGGATTGTCCTTCGCCTTCGCCCACAGCGTAAGAAAGCCGGGAACACCGATGGACGCGATATCGAGCGCGCCGGAGAGCATCGCGTCGTTGATCACGTTGCCGCCGTCCAGCACGCGATAGCTTGCCTTGATCTCGCCGAGACCCGACGCCTTCGCCTGCTTCTCCATGAGCCGCTCGCTGTCCATGATCATGAGCGGCAGGTAGAGCACGCCGTAGCCGTAGGAGATCCGAACTTCGGAAACCTCGGCGCGCGCAGTCCCCGCGACCACGCACGACACGAGAATCAATGCTGCGCGAGCGAGCGCTATGCGCATCCTGTCTCCGCGATCGTCGCCGGGCGATGCGTCGCGGCGAGACGTCTAGTCCGCAGCGAGCACGCCGTGCGCCTGCTGGTCGGCGTGATAAGAGGAGCGCACCAGTGCGCCGACCGCGGCGTGTCTGAATCCGAGCGCGTAAGCCTCGCGCTCGAACGCCGCGAAGGTATCCGGATGCACGTAGCGTGCGACCGGCAGATGATCCCGTGTCGGCTGCAGATACTGGCCGATGGTGATCATCTCGATCGCGTGCGCGCGCATGTCGCGCATCACGGCGAGAATCTCCTCGTCCGTCTCACCCAGCCCTACCATCAGCCCGGATTTAGTCGGAATTTCAGGAAATCGCACTTTGAACTCGCGGAGCAGCCGCAGCGAATGCGCGTAGTCCGATCCGGGCCGCGCGATCCTGTACAGTCGCGGCACCGTCTCGAGGTTGTGATTCATTACATCGGGTGGCGCTTCAGCCAAAACCTCCAGGGCACGCTCGAGGCGCCCGCGAAAATCCGGCACCAGGATTTCGATCTGCGTTCCGGGCGATCGCTCGCGCACCGCGCGAATACAATCGACGAAGTGTTGCGCGCCGCCGTCGCGCAAGTCATCGCGATCCACGCTGGTGATGACGACGTAGGCGAGCTTCAATGCAGCGATCGTCTCCGCGAGATTGACCGGCTCCTCGGCGTCGAGCGGCAGCGGACGTCCGTGGCCGACGTCGCAGAAGGGGCAGCGCCGCGTGCAAATGTCGCCCATGATCATGAACGTGGCGGTGCCTTTGCCGAAGCATTCGCCGATGTTCGGACACGAGGCTTCCTCGCACACCGTGTGCAGGCGGTGCTCACGCAGAATCTTTTTGATCTCGTAGAAGCGCGGACTGGAAGGCGCCCGCACGCGGATCCAGTCCGGCTTGCGCAGCGGCGGCGCGGCGACCACCTTGACCGGAATGCGCGCTGTCTTCGCGCCACCCTTGTGCTTGACGCCAGCGGCGTTCGAGAGCGCGTCGTGTGAAAGCTCGCTCATATTGAACGCGGTGCGGTGAGACCCCTCACGAGCAACGGAGCGAGCTCGGCGCCGGCTTCGTCGACGGTTCTCGCGATGTCCAAGTCCATGAGCTGCGTCACTGCGAGCCCGGGGTATCCACAAGGATCGATGTCATCGAATGGCGCGAGTTCCATCGCGATGTTCACCGCAAGGCCGTGATAGCTGCACCCGTGGCGTATTCTCAAGCCGAGCGCTGCGATCTTCGCTTCGCGGTCCTGCACGACGGTGTAGACGCCCGGCGCGCAAGGCTTGCCGTAGGCTGCGATGCCCAGCGATTCGAGCCATAGTATCACGGCGATCTCGAGGTGCCGCACCATGTCGCGCACGCTCAAGCCCGCACGCGCGAGATCAATGAGCGTGTAAGCCACGAGCTGGCCGGGACCGTGGTAGGTCACCTGACCGCCGCGATCGACTCTCAGCACGGGGATGCCGTTCTCACGCTTCAAGTGTTCGCGCCGTCCGGCGAGCCCCAGGGTGTAGATCGGTGCGTGCTCCGTCAGCCAGATTTCATCCTGGGTGCCGGCGTCGCGTCGATCCGTGAAGTCGCGCATTGCGCGCCAGCAGGTTTCGTAGTCGCTGCGGCCAATCGCTCGAACGGCGATCTCGCCGGCCTCGACTCTGGTCGCTGCCTCGGCGCCGCCTCGCGCGGGGGATTTTGCGTGGAGACTCATCTTTTCCTGCGTCTTCTCGCGCTCGGCCTGCGCGACGCCGGCGGCGCAGGCAATCCGGCCCACATCTTCGCGGGAAAGGCGAGCTCGATCTGCCTGAGCACGCCGGTGCGCTGCCAGACGACTTCCTCGCGCGAGACTGAAAGCATCCAGCTCTGCTGCTCGACGGGCGAATGCCTCGCGAAAGCCTCGGGCGCGAGCACGGCGCAGCATCCCGCGTGCTCCGGGTCGCGCACCGACTCATAGCGGATCGCGCCGATTCTCGCTTCGCGGGCGGTGCGGGCGAAGCTCTGGCATCCACTGTAATCGTCCGGCCAAGCCCACACGTTGCGCTCAGCGACGAAAGGCGCCCGGCGAAGATCGATGCAGGACGCGGCGATCTCGGCGCGAAACACAGTCTGAGGCTTGGTCGGCATCGCGCTTAATGCCGGCGTGTCCAGGAGATGCTGCCAGCGCCAGAAACCCAGCTCGGCGCAGGCGGTACGAATTTCGTCGGCGCCGTAGAACACCCCCGCATCCCCCGGGCTGCGAAAACGCGATCCACCGGGCGGCGGCGGATAACGAAACGGTGTAAAGAGGAGCCAATGGAGCTTGCGCGCCGGCGCCGGAACGGGTGGCTTGGATTCCTCGAGAAGCCGCTCGAGCAGGTGCTGCTCGGCCACGCTGTCGACCAGAGCCATGGTCGAGGACACGTGCTGTGCCTCCACGGCGCGCCAGAGATCGAGGCGCGCCCGCTTCGCCTCAGAGGCGACCGCGGGCGCTGTCCAGATACGAGACGACACGCACCAGCCCCTGGACTGAATGCAGAAGCTCCGCCGGCGGCGCTCCGAGCGCGGTGTTCTCGCTCGCAAGCCAGGTGCGCGCGCTGTCCTCGTGGCCCCAGAGGGCGTCGAGGGAGCGGAAGAAACGCACGAACAGCAGCGCCAGTTCCCATTCCTTGGACCGTTCGCGCGAAAGCGAGTACTTACCTGCGAAAAGACGAGACGCGGTGGCTTCGGAGATGCCGAGAATACCGGCTACGCTTCGCTGCGAAAGTCCCAGGAGCCTCGCCGCCCGCACCACCGACTTGCCGAGAACGGCCGCCTCGTCAGCGGCGCGCGGTGCGCCTGCCACCGCGGGTGTCGCGGCTGGCATGGCTCAGTTTGCTTCCTGTAGCAACTTCATGGTTCACATCTTGCCACAGGAACCAAGCAGCATCAACCGCTACAGCACCATCGTCACCATCGGATGCGAGGAAAGCTCGCGATAAAGCGCGTCGAGCTGCTCGCGCGACGTCGCGTTGAGCGTGCAGGTGAGCGAGAGGTACTTGCCTTCGCGCGACGCGCGCATTTCCATCGACGCGCTGTCGAAGTCGGGCGCGTGGCGGAGCACGACGCCGAGCACGGCCTGCGCGAAGCCGTCTTCGGTGCGCCCTACGATCTTCATCGGGAAGCTGCAGGGGAATTCGAGGAGGGACTCGGCCATCTGCTCAATATTAGGCCGCGTGAGCTTATGCGCAAGCCCCCAGCGCGGCGCGACAGCTCAATGATTTCTGGTGGACTAAAGCTGTTAGTGCGTCACAGAAGACGTGACCCACTAACTCGCCGCATTGAACGCGGCGCGGACGCGCCGGTTAATGCGGTGGAACCTTGATGCCGCCTCTACTAACGGTAGATGTAATCGCGTGTCAGCGGGTGCGGCAGGCGCCCATCGGGCCAAGGCTTGCCAGCAAGCAGCTGAAAGATCGACAGCCAGCCTCGGTCGAAAGCGTGCGCCGAGCCGGCGAGATAGATCCGCCAGACGCGATATTTCTCTTCGCCAACCTCGCGCCGCGCGGCCTCGGAATTGGCCTCGAGACGCTCGACCCAGTGCCAGAGCGTTCGGGCGTAATGCTCGCGAAGTGCCTCGGCGTCGATCAATTCGAGCCCTTCGGAAGCGAGTCCCTCGATCACGCGGCCTGCGTGCGCGAGCTGTCCACCGGGGAAAACGTACTCCTCGACGAAATCGCCGATGCCGCTGCCGAGGCTCGCACCGCCGCCGATCCAGTTGTGCGTGATGCCGTGGTTGAGCACAAAGCCGCCCGGCTTCAGGATGCGCTGGATCTTGCCGAAGTAGCGCGGATAGTTGCGGACGCCCACGTGCTCGAACATTCCGATGCTGGCGATCTTGTCGTAGAGCGGGTCCTCGGGCAGGTCGAGATAGTCGAGTAGCTGCACGCGAACGCGGTCGCCAAGCTTGAGCTCGGCGATCTTCGCTTTCACGTGGTCGTGCTGGTTCTGCGACAGGGTGATGCCCGTCGCCTTGACGCCGTAGGCCTGCGCCGCATGCAGGATTAGCGCGCCCCAGCCGCAGCCAATGTCCAGAAACTCTTCGCCTCGCGCGAGCATGAGCTTGCGGCAGATATGATCGAGCTTCTGCAGCTGCGCCTGGTCGAGCGTATCGGCATCGCTGCGAAAGTAGGCGCAGGAGTACACCATGCGCTGGTCGAGCCAGAGGCGATAAAACGTATTCGAGACGTCGTAATGATGCTGAATGTTCGACTTGTTGCCATGGCGCCGATGCAGCCATTGCCGCATGCGTGCCGAGACGTGCTCGCGCCCGTGCGTGAAGCGGCCTACGAGGGTCTCCGCGAGGCCAAGGATGCGCCGGGCGCTGCCGCTGAAGTCGATGTCGTTGTGCACGTAAGCGCGCGCGAGGCGTCCCATCTCGGGCGACGCCAGCGCCTTGAGACCGTTCCAGGTGCGCGCGTAGACATCGACCTCGGTGGTCTCCGACAACGGCACGCGTCCGCCGTCGGGCAGCACGAGCGCGATCGGCAGATTGTGATCGCGATAACGGCGGGCGATGATCTGCTGCAGCGGAGGTTTCATGCAAAGGCGGGGACGGGAAGCAGGCGATTCATTTTAACAGCCCGAGCCGGACCTCGCGCTTCGACGCGCCGGCGTGCCGTGCCCGAGTCGGTCGGTGTTTGCCATTGGACCAGTCTCGCAAGAAAATCGCGCCTGGCCCAAGCCTGAAGCAGCAGGCGCCTCCACGATGCCGACTTCCGAAGCGCACCCCTTACGCCCTGCCGCTTCCGAGCGAGACTTTAGGGACGCGCTGGCCCAGTTCGCCACCGGCGTGACGATCGTCACTGCAACCAGGTCGCACGGCAGCTTCGTGGGCTTCACCGCGAATTCATTCAACTCCGTTTCGCTCGACCCGCCGCTCGTCATCTGGAGCCTGGCAAGAAGGTCGCGAAGCCTGGCAGTGTTCGAAGGCGCGGAGCGCTACGCGATCAACGTGCTCGCGCACGATCAGGTCGAGCTGGCGCGTCGCTTTTCGCGGCCGCACGCGGATCGCTTCGCCGGCGTAGCGCATCGTGCGGGAAAAGGCGGCGCGCCGCTCATCGAGGGCTGCGCCGCATGGCTGGAATGCCGTCACCACGCGCTGCATCCCGCAGGCGATCACATGCTCTTCATCGGCGAAGTCGATGCCTGCGCGCACCGGCACGTGCCGCCGCTGCTGTGGTACGGCGGACGCTATCGCAGCGTTCACCCGGAAGCAAAGTAGGTCTCAGGCCGCGCTGCGCGCCTTGGGCTTCGCCGCCTGAAAGAGCGCGTGCATGCGCTTGAACATCGGACCCGGCCGCCCGCCGGCGAATGGCTTGCCGTCGAGTGTGGTCACCGCGAGCACTTCCTTCGTCGACGAGGATAGCCACATCTCGTCGGCCGCGAGCGCTTCGTCCCTTGTTACGGGCCGCATCTCGAACGGCAATCCACCCTCGCGCGCGAGCTCGATCGTCGCATCGTATGTGATCCCGGGAAGGATCAAGTTGTCCTTCGGCGGAGCAACGATCTTCCCTTGGCGCACGACGAGAACGTTCGACGCCGAAGCCTCGCTCAGGTAGCCGTCGCGAAACATGACCGCTTCCACGGCACCGTGATCCGCGGCGAATTGCCGAGCGAGCACGTTGCCGAGCAGCGAGATCGTCTTGAGATCGCATCGCAGCCAGCGCTCATCGGGCGCGGTAATGGCAGCGACGCCGCGCTCGATCAGCTCGGCCGGGGGAGTCGCCAGCGGGTTGCTCATCATGAACACGGTCGGCTGAACGCCGACGGGAAACGCGTGATCGCGCTTTGCCACGCCTCGGGTCACCTGGAAGTAGACGCCTTGCTGGTCGAAGGGCTGGCGCGCGATCAGTTCGGCGATGATCGCGCTCCACTCGGCCTCCGTATGCGGATTGACCAGACGGATGCCGTCGAGGCTGCGCTGGAGGCGCGCGAGGTGCTGCGCCAGTCGGAACGGCTGGCGATGATAGACCGGGACGACCTCGTAGACACCGTCGCCGTAGATGAAGCCGCGGTCGAGCACGGACACCTTGGCGTCCTCGAGCGGTAGAAACTTGCCGTTGAGATAGACGGTCATCGTCGTGCGTCCTTCATTGTTCGTCCGGCATCACTTGAACCACAGCCGAATCGTATCCCACATGCGCCCGAGGAAATTGGCCGGAGGCACCTCCGCCAGCGCCACGAGCGGGAACTCCCCGATCGGCGCGCCCTCGAGCGAAACCTTCACCACGCCGACGCGCTGGCCCTGCGACACCGGCGCGATCAGCGGCTCGACGGTCTCCATCGTGAGCTTGAGCTTCTGCGCCTGGCCCTTTGGCAGCGTCACGTACTCGTCGGCCATGAACCCTGCCTGGACTTCCTTCTCCGCGCCTTTCCAAACCCGCACGGAGTTCACTGATTGGCCGTTCTGATAGAGCTGCACCGTATCGTAGAACTGGAAACCGTAGTTGAGAAGCTTCTGCGATTCGCTCGCCCGCGAATGATCCGACGCGGCGCCGAGCACCACCGAGAGCAGCCTTCTCGGACCGCGTTTCGCCGAGGCCACCAGGCAGTAGCCGGCGGCATCGGTGAACCCGGTCTTCATGCCGTCGACGTACGGATCGGTCCACAGCAGTCGGTTGCGATTCGATTGCGAGATGCTGTTGTAGCGATACTCCTTGATCGAGTACAGCGGATAGTACTCCGGGAAATCGCGGATGATCGCCGCCGCGATGCGCGCGAGATCGGCAGCGCTCGACACGTGCTGAGGCGCGCTCAACCCTGTCGCGTTGACGAAGTGCGTGGTCTTCATCCCGAGCCGCGCGGCTTCCCGGTTCATGCGCTCGACGAACGCGCCTTCCGACCCAGCGACCGTTTCGGCGAGCGCGATCGCCGCATCGTTGCCGGATTGCACGATCTCCCCGCGCAGCAGCTCGTCGACCGACACCGCTTTTCTAGGTTCGATGAACATGCGTGATCCCTCGGCGCGCCATGCGTGCTCGGAGACGTTCACGGCCTGCGATGGCACGATCTGCTTGTCGCGCAACGCGGCGAAGGCGAGATAGGCGGTCATGAGCTTGGTGAGCGAGGCCGGCTCGCGCGGCTCGTCGGCGTTCTGCGCCGCAAGCGTCTGCCCGCTCAGAACGTCGACCAGGATGTAGGCCTTGGCGGCAATCGTCGGCGGCGGCACCGCGGCGGATGTCACTGGCCCTGCTGGTTGCGGACCGGCGCCGGCGGCGATGCAATTCGAGGCGCCAAAGGCAAGCAGCAACAGAACGGAGGGAAAACGGGACATCCGGAACCGCGGCGGAGAGATGCAGATTATACGTGGATGCGGCGACAGCGCATCGCGTACTACGCGCGCAGCTCGGCATCCGCCGGACGTGTCAGCTTTCGAGAAAGCCAAACCCGATCTCCGGCCGACGACCGGAGACGATCTCCGCGAGCGCCTTGCCCGAGCCCGCGGCCATCGTCCATCCGAGCGTGCCGTGTCCGGTATTCAAATACAGATTCGGATGGCGCGTTCTGCCGATCAACGGCACGTTCGACGGCGTCGCCGGCCGCAAGCCGGTCCAGTAGCTCGCACGTGTCGCGTCGATCGCGGCGCCGAACCATTCGATCGCACGCCGGGTGAGTGCTTCGCAGCGAACCGGGTTGAGCTCCAGGTTGTAGCCCGCGAGCTCCGCGGTCCCTGCGACGCGCAAGCGGTCGCCAAGGCGCGTGAAGACGATTTTCTTCGCATCGTCGGTGATGCTGATCATCGGCGCCGTCCTCGCATCGACGATCGGGAGCGTGGCCGAGTAGCCTTTCGCCGGATAAACGAGCGCAGTCACTCCGATCGGCGCGAGAAGCAATGGGCTGTGGCTCGACAGACATACGACATAAGCATCCGCGGTGAGCTCTTCGCTGCGATCCTCTTCTCCGCCCTCGTGCAAGCGCACGCGCACTGCGCTGACCGCGTTGCCCGAGACGTTCAGCGCTTCGATCGTCAAGCCGTAGCGAAATACGATCCCGCGCTCCGCGCCGCGCGCAGCTAGCGCCTGCGTGAACTTGCGCGCGTCTCCCGTCTCGTCGCTCGCGGTGTAGGTTCCGCCGACGATCCAGCCGCGCCTAGGAGCTAGGGCGGGTTCGAGCGCGACGCATTCGTCAGCCGTCTTCACCTCGCGTGCGATCCCGTATTGGCGCACCAGCTCGGCGGCACGCGCCGCCTCGTCGAATCCTTCGCGCTCGGTGTAGATCTGCAGGATGCCGCGCTGCAGGTCGTCGTAGGCAAGCCCGATCTCGGAGCGCATTTCGCGCAGCGCCGTCCCGGAATACTTGCTGATCGCGAGAATCTGCAACATGTTGCGCCGAGTACGCGAGGGCAGGCACTCGAAGAGGAACTGCAGGCCCCAGCGCCACTGCCGCCAGTCGAGCCGCGGCGTGAAGAGCAGCGGCGCGTCGGGCTGCCCCAGCCAGCGCAGGATCTTGATCGGAGCCGAAGGATTCGCCCAAGGCTCGACATGCGACACCGAGATCTGCCCGCCGTTGGCGAAGGAGGTTTCCTGCGCGGCGGAGTCCTGCCGGTCAACCACCGTCACATCATGCCCGGCCGCGCGAAGATACCAGGCCGTCGTCGTGCCGATGACGCCTGCGCCTAGAACGAGAACCTTCATCTACGCCTGATAGTCCTCGACCGGCGGGCAGCTGCAGAAGAGATTGCGATCGCCGTAGACGTTATCGGCGCGACCCACCGGCGGCCAGTATTTGTTCTGTCGCAGCGAGGCGAGAGGATACGCAGCTTGCTCGCGCGTGTAGCGGTGCGGCCAGCTGTCCGCAAGCAGCGCGCTCGCCGTGTGTGGCGCGTGCTTAAGCGGATTGTCAGCGCGATCCATGCGGCCCGCCTCGACCGCGCGAATCTCCTCGCGTATCGCAATCATCGCCTCGATGAAGCGGTCGAGCTCGACTTTCGACTCGCTCTCGGTCGGCTCGACCATCAGCGTCCCCGCGACAGGGAAGCTCATCGTAGGCGCGTGGAAGCCGTAGTCCATCAGCCGCTTCGCCACGTCGTCGACCGCGATGTCGGCCGATTCCTTGAGCGGCCGAAGATCGAGGATGCACTCGTGCGCGACGAGCCCGCTAGGACCGCAGTAAAGCACCGGGTAGTGAGGCGCGAGACGCTTCGCAATGTAGTTCGCCGCGAGGATCGCGGATTCGGTCGCCGCTCTCAGCCCGTCGGAGCCCATCATCGCGATGTACATCCACGAGATCGGCAGGATGCCCGCGCTCCCATAGGGCGCGGCGGAAACGGAGCCGATGCTCTTTTCGTCATCGATCCGCGGCAGGTAGCGATGTCCCGGGAGGAATTTAGCGAGATGCGCCCCGACCGCGACCGGCCCCACGCCTGGTCCGCCGCCGCCGTGCGGAATGCAGAAGGTCTTGTGCAGGTTGAGATGCGAGACGTCGGCGCCGAATTCTCCCGGCGCCGCGAGCCCGACTAGGGCGTTCAGGTTGGCGCCGTCCACGTACACCTGGCCTCCGTGCGCGTGCACGATATCGCAGATTTCGCGGATGCCCGATTCGAATACGCCGTGGGTCGAGGGATAGGTCACCATGATCGCGGCGAGCTTTGCCGCGTGCTCCTTCGCCTTGGCGCGCAAATCGGCGAGATCGACGTTCCCCTGCGTGTCGCAGGCAACGACCTCGACGCGCAAGCCGGCCATCTGTGCGGAAGCAGGATTGGTTC
>DATKJP010000212.1:0-13872 GCA_035543635.1 Casimicrobiaceae bacterium | reverse complement strand
GCGTCGGTTCCTTGTTTGGCAGCGTCAGTTCGTCGTCCATGTTCATGCCGCTTGCTTCCTCGCCTCGTCGCGCAACTCTCGGCGCAGAATCTTGCCAACGTTCGACTTCGGCAGCTCCTTGCGGAACTCGACCTCGCGCGGACACTTGTAGCCCGTGAGCTTGGCACGGCAATGCGCGAGCAGCTCCTCCGCGCTCAGATTCTCGTCGCGCTTCACTACGAAGAGCTTCACAGCCTCGCCCGACTTCGCGTCGGGAACGCCGATCGCCGCGCATTCGAGCACGCCGGGATGGGTGACCACCACCGCCTCGATCTCGTTCGGATACACGTTGAATCCGGATACGAGAATCATGTCCTTCTTGCGGTCGACGATGCGCACGAAGCCGTGCTCGTCCATCACGGCGATGTCGCCCGTGGCAAGCCAGCCGTCCTTGTCGAGGACCTTTGCTGTCTCGTCCGGGCGTTGCCAGTAGCCTTTCATCACCTGCGGACCTCTGATGCAGAGCTCGCCGCGCTCGCCGAGCGAAACGTCCCGCCCTTCATCGTCGCGCAGCACGATGTCGGTCGATGGGATCGGCAGACCGATCGAGCCGTTGTAATCGGGGAGATCGAGAGGATTCATGGTGGCGCCAGGCGAGCTTTCGGTGAGGCCGTAGGCTTCGATCAGCGGCACGCCCGTCACTTTCTTCCAACGCTCGGCCACCGCCTGCTGCACGGCCATGCCGCCTCCGAGCGACATGCGCAGCGTGGAGAAATCGAGCTTGGCGAACTCAGGATTGTTGAGCAGCGCGTTGAACAGCGTGTTGACGCCGGTAAACGCGGTGAACCGGTGCTTCGCCATCTCCTTTACGAAGCCCGGGATATCGCGCGGGTTGGTGATGAGCACGTTCTCGGCCCCAAGCGTCATGAAGATGAGGCAGTTCGCGGTGAGCGAGAAGATGTGATACAGCGGGAGCGGCGTGATGATCACCTGCCGTGCATCGCCGAGGAAGGGCTTCACCCACGCTGCCGCCTGGAGCAGGTTGGCGACGATGTTCCGGTGCAGGAGCATTGCGCCTTTGGCCACGCCGGTAGTGCCGCCGGTGTATTGCAGGAAGGCGATGTCCTCGTGTCCGATCGGACGGCGTTCGAGCTTTCGCTTCGCTCCCTCCTCGAGCGCTTCGGAGAGCCGGATCGCGCCGGGAATGTTCCACGCCGGCACCATCTTCTTCACGTAGCGCAGCACGAAGTTGACGACCATCCCATTGAGGCCCATCAGCTCGCCGATGCTGGTCACGACGACGTGCTTCATTTTCGTGCGCGCGATGACCTCCTGCAGCGTGTGCGCGAAGTTCTCGACCACGACGATCACTTCCGCGCCACTGTCCGCGAGCTGATGCTCCAGCTCTCGAGCGGTGTAGAGCGGATTTACGTTCACCACGGTGCAGCCGGCGATGAGCGTCCCGAACAGGCAGACTGGATACGGCAAAATGTTGGGCATCATCAGCGCGACGCGAGCACCTTTGGCAAGCCCGCGGCCCTGAAGGAAGGCTCCAAACGCGGTCGAGCTCGCGTCGAGCTCCGCGAAAGTGATCGATTTTCCCATGCAGGTGTACGCCGGGCGTTCGGCGAATTTCGCGACAACCTGATCGAAGACGTCCCTAACCGACGCGTAGACATTGACGTCGATCTCGGCGGGTACGCCCTTCGGGTACGATTTGAGCCAGACTCGATCCACGTTCCTCCTGCCTGTCGCGGCCGCTCTCGGGCGACTCGACCTTCTCGATGCTAGCAGAGCAAGCTCATACCCCGGAACTCGCCGCGTAGTTGAGTGGCCCGCCGCGGAACGGCGCGAAGCCGGTGCCGAAGATTGCGCCGGCGTCGACGAGATCGGCGTCGGCAACGATGCCCTGTGCGAGCGCCGCCTTGGCCTCGTTCACGAACGGATCGATGAGACGTTTCGTCAAGCCGTTCGGCGGCGACGCGGACGCGTTCTTCGCCGCCTTGCCGCTCGACCAGTCGTAGAACCCGCGCCCCGTCTTGCGGCCGAGATGGCCTGCCGCGATCAACTCGGAGAGCTTCTTCGGTGGCTCCGCGCTGTCGCCGAGCATCTTGCCGACGGCAAGGCAGATGTCGAGGCCAACCTGATCTGCCAGCTCGATCGGCCCGACGGGCATCCCGAAGGAGAGTGCCGCCTCGTCGACCGTCTCCGGTGCGATGCCTTCATCCACCGCACGCATCGCGGCCATGAGATACGGTGCGAGCACGCGATTGACGAGAAAACCGGGCGCGCTCTTTACCGGCAACGGCAGCTTGTCGATCTGGCGTGTGAACGCTGCTGCGCGGGGAACAAGGTCGCTCTTCGTGCTCGCGCCGACCACGACCTCCACCAGCATCATGCGCGGCACGGGGTTGAAGAAATGCAGCCCGATCAGGCGCGACGGATCCTTCAACGGCGTCGCGATCTGCTCGAGTGGAATGCTCGAGGTGTTGGTCGCGAGCAAGGCCGCAGGCTTTGCCTTGGCTTCCAAGTCAACGAAGAGCTTCTGCTTGGCTTCCAGGTTCTCGAAGATCGCCTCGACGATGACATCGGCGCGCGCGACGCCGTCTCCGGCAACGTCCGGGATGAGCCGATCGAGCGCGTCGCGCGTTCGGCGCGGATCCTTCAACCGATCGGCGAAGAGCTTCGCCGCACGCTGCATCGCCGGCTTCAGCCGCTCCGCGTTCTGGTCCTGCAGCGTGACGCTCAAGCCTCGCAGCGCGCACCACGCGGCAATGTCTCCGCCCATCGTGCCCGCGCCGACCACGTGCACATGTGCCGCAGCGGTCGCCGAGTCTTCGCGCCCGAAGGATTTGAGACGTTCCTGCAGCTTGAAGACCCTGATCAGATTCAAGGCGGTGGGCGTGGAGAGCAGCTTCGCGATCGAAGAGGGATCGGAAGCCGGCACGGCGAGCGCATCACCGTCGTGCTTCACCCAGATGTCGAGGATGGCGTACGGGGCCGGATAGTGCTCGCGCCTTGCGCGTGCAGCCACAGCTTTCCGCGCTTGCGCGGCGATGATCGGACGCACCCACGGATGTAGGGTCAGCGAAAGCGGAAAGGGGAGCGTGCGCGCCGGAGGCGGCGCGAGAAGCATCCCTTTCGCGGTGTTCATCATGATCCGAGGCGGGACGCATTCGTCGGCCACACCCATCTTCTTCGCGCGCCTCGCGTCGATCGTGCGGCCCGTTAGCAGCATGTCGAGCGCCGCCGGCGCGCCCGCCACGCGCGGGAGCCTCTTCATGCCGCCCCACCCGGGAACGATGCCGAGCATGACTTCAGGCAATCCCAATCGCGTGCCAGGCTCGTCGACGACTACGCGATAGCGGCAGGCGAGCGCCAGCTCCAGCCCGCCGCCGAGACAGAAGCCGCGGATGAGCGCGAGGGTCGGATAGGGGGTTGCGGCCAACTCGTTGAACGCGTCCCAGCCGCGCTTCACCAGCGCGATGGCGTCGTCGACCGTCTTCAACTGCGTGAACTGGTCGATATCGGCGCCGGCGATGAAGCCGTTCTCTTTTCCGGAACGGATGACGAGTCCTTTGGGCGGCGACGCCGCAAGCTCGCCGAGCGCGGCGTGCAGCTCGTTGAAGACTTCCGCCGAGATCGTGTTAGTCGACGAGCCTGCCTTGTCGAAGACGAGCCAGGCGATCCCGTCGTTGTCGCGCTCGAGCGTCCAGTGCGTCATCGCGCTCATGCGCGACCTGCTTCGACCAGCATCGCACCGCCTAATCCGCCGCCGATGCAAATCGCGGCCAGTCCGCGCCTGCCGCCAGTGCGCTTGAGAACGTTCAAAATGTGAAGCACGATGCGCGCGCCCGAAGCCCCGACCGGATGTCCCAGGGCGATCGCGCCGCCATCGACGTTGAGCTTCGATTCGTCCAGTTTTCCGAGCGCTCCATCGAGCCCGAGCTCGCTGCGGCAATAATCGTCGCTCGCCCAGGCGCGAAGGCAGCCGAGTACTTGGGCCGCGAAGGCTTCGTTGATCTCCCACGTGTCGATCTCGTCGAGCTTGAGACCGTGTCGGCGCAATAGGGGCGTCGCAGCGTGGACGGGACCGAGTCCCATCTGCGCGGGATCGAGGCCGGCCCACTCGCTGTCGAGGATGCGTCCGAGCACCGGGAGCTGATACTTGTCGAGCGCGGCTTCGGACGCCAGCACAAGCCAAGCCGCGCCGTCGGTGATCTGCGAGCTGTTGCCCGCGGTCACGTTACCGTACTTGCGATCGAAGAACGGTTTGAGCTTGGCGAGATTCTCGACCGTGGAATCCTCGCGCACTCCGTCGTCGGCGTCGTAAAGATTCCCCTTGTTGTCGAAGAGCGGCTCGATCTCGCGCGCGAAGCGTCCTTCCTTCTGCGCAGCGAGCACGCGCTGGTGGCTGCGCGCCGAGAATTCGTCCATCTCGCACCGCGTGATGCCAAAGCGGAAGGCGACGTTCTCGGCGGTCTGGCCCATGAGGAGCCCGACCATCGGATCAGTGAGTCCCTTCATGATGCCGATGATCGGGGTAAGCGCCGCCGCGGGGTTGAGCTTGAGCAGCGCCGCCGCCTTGGCGCCGATGCTCTTCGCGCCGGCGAAGTCGGCGAACCACAGCACCATCTTCTCCGAGTAGAGAAGAGGCGCACGCGAGAGCGCGTCTACACCGCCGGCGAGCACCAAGTGCGAGCGCTCGCCGCGGATGTTGGCGATCGCCGAGTCGAGCGCCTGCATGCCCGAAGCGCAGTTGCGCATCACCGTCCACCCGGGGACTTTCTTGCCGCAGCCCATGCGAAGCGCGACGACGCGCCCGATGTTGACCTCGTCCGGCGACGGGCTCGCGCAGCCCAGGATGACTTCGTCGAGATCGGTGGGCTCGAAGCGCTGGCGCAGCAGCAACGCCCGCCCGGCCTGCACCGCGAGATCGGAAGCCGCGAAAGGCCCCGGCTTATTGCGCGCCTTCAGAAACGGCGTGCGTGCGCCGTCGACGACGAACACGGGTTGAGCCATGCTTTCCTCGCTCGTTCGATTCGAATCTAAGCCGCCTCGCGTCGCGGCATCGGCGCGGCGCCGGTCACCGCCGGCGGCCGCATCTCGGACACGCCGAGATCCTGCGCGAAGTCGTCCACGCGCACGATCTGATCGAGGAGCCGCTTCGCACGGCGCACGACGGTGAGCTCCTCGGCGTTGATCACGCCTGCGGCCTGCGCCGCCGCGGGACGGTCCTCGCCGACCTTGATCTTGAGCGTTCCGCTCTTCTGCGCGTCGCGGATGCGCGCCTCGATCGGCTCGGCGGCGAGCGTGGCTTCGACCGCCGCTTCGATCGCGCCGATGACGTCGCTCTCGGATTTCGGCAGATACACCCCGGCGGTGAGCCGGTCGCGCGTGGCCGACGGCTCGATCAAGAGTCGCGCCACTTCATGGCCGCACCTGTCGGAGGGAACGACGTACGGACGTCCGAGCGGAAACACTGTGCGCCACATGATTGCCGCGATGATGCGGTTGGGAAAGTTGGAGATCACGCCCTCGAGCGCGTTCTGCGCCTTGAACATCGCGTCCCAGATCGCCCAGTGCATGAGCGGCGCATCGGCGGGATGCGCACCTTCGTCCTGATAGCGCTTCAACACGCAGGAGCACAGGAACATGTAAGAAAGCACATCGCCCAGACGCGCCGAGAGCTTCTCCTTGCGCTTGAGCGCGCCCCCGAGGACGCCCATCGAGACGTCGGCGAGAAAAGCGAGCGCGGCCGAGAAGCGCGTGAGTTGCTGGTAGTAGCGGAAAGTCTCCGGCGCGACGTCGGGGCAAGGCGCGATGTGCGAGCCGGTGACCCCCAACACGAAGGTGCGCGCGAAGTTCGAGAGCACGAAACCGATATGGCCGAACAGCGCCTCGTCAAACGCGAGCGAGGCGCGCTCGTGGTCCTCGTCGCGCGTGGCCGCGATCTCCTTGAGCACGTAGGGATGGCAGCGGATCGCGCCCTGCCCGAAGATGATCAAGCTGCGCGTCAAGATGTTGGCGCCCTCGACCGTGATCGACACCGGCACCTGCATGTACGCCGCGCCGAGGAAATTCGACGGTCCCATGCAGATGCCCTTGCCGCCGGCCACATCCATCGCGTCGGTGACAATGCGTCTTCCGCGCTCGGTAAGATGGTACTTGGCGATCGCCGAGAGAACGGCAGGCTTCTCGCCGAGATCGACCGCGCCGGCGAGCAGGCGGTGCGTCGCGTCCATCGAATAGAGGAAGCCACCCATGCGCGCCAGGGCTTCCTCGATGCCTTCGAACTTGCCGATCGGTGTCTTGAACTGGCTGCGCACGCGAGCGTAGCCGCCAGTCGCGCGCACGATCATCTTGCTCATGCCTGTGGAGAGCGACGGAAGCGAGATGGCGCGCCCCGCGGCGAGGCACTCCATCAGCATGCGCCAGCCTTTGCCCACCATCGGCTTGCCACCGATCACCCAATCGATCGGGATAAAGACGTCCTTGCCCCAGTTGGGTCCGTTCTGGAACACGGCGTTGAGCGGCATGTGGCGGCGGCCGATGTTCACTCCCGGATGATTGGTCGGGATCAGCGCGCAAGTGATCCCCAGGTCTTCCTTGTCGCTCAAGAGATGCTCGGGATCGAATGCGCGAAAGGCGAGACCCAGAATCGTCGCGACCGGCCCCAGCGTGATGTAACGCTTCTCCCAGGTGAGCTTCAGGCCGAGTGTCTGCTTGCCCTGGTACTCGCCCATGCACACGATGCCGTGATCCGGAATCGCTGCGGCGTCCGAGCCCGCGTGCGGATTGGTGAGTGCGAAGCAGGGGATCTCGAGACCCTTGGCGAGGCGCGGCAGGAAGAAGCGCTTCTGCTCCTCGGTGCCGTAGTGCATCAGCAGCTCGCCGGGCCCCAGCGAATTGGGAACCATCACGGTCACCACCGCGGCGCTGCAGCGCGAAGCGAGCTTGGCCACGACCTGCGAATGCGCGTACGCGGAGAAACCCAATCCCCCGTACTGCTTCGGGATGATCATGCCGAGGAAGCCCTTGTCCTTGATGAACTGCCACACCTGCGGCGGCAGGTCCTTGTAGATGTTGGTCGTCTCCCAGTCGCTCACCATGCCGCACAACTCGTCGCATTCCTGATCGAGGAAGCGCTGTTCTTCGACGCTGAGCTTGGGCGCGGGCGTCGCGAGCCACTTCTCCCAGTCGGGGCGGCCCGAGAAAAGCTGGCCGTCCCAGCCAACTGTGCCCGCTTCGATCGCCTCGCGCTCGGTCGCGGTCATCGGCGGCAGGATCCTGCGGAAGGTCGCGAGCACCGCGTCGCTGACGAGCTTGCGTCGAAGCGAGCGGACGTTTAGCGGAATCGCCACTACGGCGGCGGCGATCGCGAGAAGCAGCACGAGCACGGTGGGCAGCGCGTGCGTAGCGAACGCGATCAACAGGGCCACCGCGATGCCCGCGCCCCACATCCGTCCCGTCGCATCCACGTACGCCAGCGCGAGAAACCCGATGAACACGGCCACAAGCCAGACGAAAGTCAGCATGAAGGACTCCTATCGGGGCGCGAGCCTGCCGGCGCGATCGCCGTCGAATTCGTTGAGCTCCGAGACGTCGGGCAGCGGGGCGCGCAACCCGGCGATGAGGAACGGGGCGAGCCGGCGCAGCAGCAGCTCGTCGTTGTCGGCTTCGCCCGGCGAAAGCGCGGCGATCAGCTTCAGCGTGTCGGTCCCAGCAAGCGTGTACGAGAGCGCGCCCATGATGAAATGCAGGCGCCAGGCCAGCTCTTTCTTCGGGAGTTGCGGCAGCGCGCGGCGAAACGCGGCCTTGAAGCGCGCGATCATCACCGCGTACTGGTCGGAGAGAAAGTGGCGGATGAACGGCGCCGGATCCGCGTACGCGCGTCCCAGCAGTCGCAGGAAGTTCTTGCCGCCGCGTTCGCGGTCGCGTGCGAGCCTTAATGCCGGAATGAACATCGCCGCAAGGATCTTTTCGCAGGAGAGCGGGTGCGGGGCGGCCGCGTGCTCGAAGCGGGTCAGCAGTGCCACGCGCTCCTGGTTCATCGGATCGAGTCGCCGTGTAAGCACTGCTTCGAACAATTCTTCCTTGCTGCCGAAATGATAGTGCGCTGATGCGAGATTGACGCCGGCGGTGGCCGTGATTTGCCGCAGCGAGGTCGCCTCGAAGCCGTGCTCCATGAATAGCTCTTCGGCCGCGCCGAGAATTCTTTCCTTGGTGATCGAGCTTTTCGGGGCGTCGAAGGGAATGACCCGTCCTCCCATCGGATGCTCCTCCCAGAGATTTTTCCGCGGGGCAGCTCGCGTCTCGTAGCGAGCCTAAATCAAACGTTTGTTTGAATCTTAAAGAAGTTGGCGCCAAGCGTCAACGCGCGCCATCCTACGCCTTCGACTCTGCAGCGTACACCTGGTCGAGCGCGTCCTTGAATTTCGCCAGCACCAGCGGCCGCTTGAGCTTGAGCGTCGGGGTGAGCAACCCGTTGTCGATGCTCCATGGATCGCGCGTCGCGATGCAATGCCGGATGCGCACCCAGCGCGGGAAGTCCTTGAGCCGCTCGTTGGCGTGCGCAAGCAGCGACTGCTCGTCGCCTTCCTGCGTCACCGCGAGCAGGGTGAGGAAGGGACGTCCCTCGCCGACCAGCATCACCTGCTCGAACATCGGATCGTGCAACAGCGCGAACTCGACGTCCTGTGGCGGCAGCTTCTCCCCGTTCGACATCACCAGGATGTCCTTCACGCGCCCACGGATGTAGATGCGTTTGTCGCGAATCTCCGCGATGTCTCCCGTGTGGAGCCATCCATCGGTGTCGATCGAAGCGCGGGTCGCCTCCTCGTTGCGCCAGTAGCCGAGCATCACGTTGCCGCCGCGCGCGAGGAGCTCGCCGCCTTCGCCGATCTTGACCTCGACGCCAGGCAGCGGTGGCCCGACCGAGTCCGGATCGTTGTCGTCGTCGCGGTTGACCGAGATCACCGGCGAGGCTTCGGTCATTCCGTAGCCCTGCAGCATGGGCAGGCCCAGGCCGATAAAGGTGTGCGCGATGTCCGGATCGAGCGCGGCGCCGCCGACGACCGTCAAGCGCATGCGGCCGCCAAGTCGCGCGAGGATCGGCTTCGCCACCAGCGCACGAAGAAACGGCGTGAGCAGCCGGTCGAGCACACTGCCCTTTCCACTCTCCAACCGCCAGCCGCGCTCAGAGCATTGGGTGAAGAGCCAGCCTTTGATCGACGACGCTGCGAGCGTCTGATCGATGCGCATCTTGAATTTCTCGAATATGCGCGGCACCGCGAACATCACCGTCGGCCCCTGCGAGGCAAGGTCCTCTGCAAGCTGCGCCACGCTGCGCGCGTAGACAACCTTGGCGCCGAGCGAGAGCGGCAGATAGTAGCCGCCGGTGCGCTCGAACATATGCGATAGCGGCAGGACGGAGAGGAAAAGATCGACCGGCCGAGCCATCCTGCATTCCTGGCAGGAGGTCACGTTGGCGATGATGTTGCCGTGCGAGAGCATCACGCCTTTGGGTCGGCCGGAGGTGCCGGAGGTGTAGCAGATGGTGGCGAGCGCGTCGCGGTCGAGATCGCGAAACTCGGGCGCGCCTCCTCCTTGCGACAGCAAGCGTTCGACCGACGCCGCTTCGTCACCAGCATCAGGGCGCAAAATGTACATCGGCGGAAGCGAGAATTTCGAATCCCGCAACGCCTTCGCCATGCGCGTGCTTTCGACGACCAGCAGCTTCGCTTGTGCATTGTCGACGCACCACGCCGCGTTGTCCGGATTGTCCTCAACGTAGAGTGGAACGACGACGAGCCCCATGCCCAAAGCGGCGAGGTCGGCCGCCGCCCAGTTGATGCCGTTTTTAAGGCACACCGCGACGCGATCGCCTTGTGCGAGCCCGAGCCCTTTCAATCCGGCCTGCCAGCGCGAAATGAGCGCCGCGATTTGCGCAACGCTGACGTCGCGCCAGACGTCGTCTTCGGCGTGGCGATAGAGAACCTTGTCCGGTGTGGCGAGATGCTGCCGGAAATACTCGCCGACGTTGGCCACGCTGCCCTCCTCCATGCGAGCTGTGCGCCTCTTTCGCGCCGCGCGCGCGAAGCGACTCCGAGCGCGTATTCCGCGCGAAAGCTCGGGGTGGATTCTGCCCACTTTGCGCGAGACGGTCTACGGCCGGGCCTGTTGCGCCGCCCACACGCAGCGCTTTGGTTATACTGATCTCGCTCAACTGAACGACCAGACCTGATCCATGCCGAGCATCTCCATCAAGCGCCGCCACAAGCTCCCGCACAAAAAAGCGAAGGAAGCCGCGCAGAAGATCGCGCGCGACTTGAACAAGCGCTTCGATCTTGCCTGGGAGTGGCAGGGCGACAATGTGGCGTTCGAGCGCCCGGGGTTGTCTGGAACGCTGCACGTCGGCAAGACCGAGGTCCGGCTCGACGTGGAGCTGTCTTTTCTGCTCACGGTGCTCAAAGCGCCGATCGAGCAGGAGATCAACAAGGAGCTGGACTCGCTGTTCGGGAAAGCTTGAGCAACCCGCCCATCCGCTGCCCCATCTGTCCTCGAAGGGCAGGAGGGTTGGATTCAGGGCTCGGGGAACGGTGCGCGATCACCGTCGAAGATCGCGTCGACGAGCGCGGTTTCCCGGGCCTCGACGGTGGCGAGAAACTCGCCTGCGCCATGCATGCGGCCAAACGCCGCCACACCGCGCTCGAGAAACGTCTGCAGGGCCCCGAAGCCCGCGGCGCGCGCAGGAGTGCGCATCGCCGCGAGTGCGGAACGCAGTATCGGCTTCGCCACATAGCGGTCGAGAGCGCGGCCGACTTCAACGATCTGCTTGATCTGCCGCAGGCGCTCCTCCCGGTTCGCGAGCGCGAGATAAGCGTCGCAGTAGGCCGCCACCGAAATCGGGGTGTCCGGATCGAGCTCCTCGATCATCCTGCGATCGAGCTCGATCGATAGCACGGACAGCTCCATCGCGCGGGCGACGGTCGCGAGCAGACCCTGCGGAAGCACACGGGTCATCACCGGGACGACCCGCGCCAGATCGGCGTCGCGGCGGCTGTAATCGCCGGGACCGTAGAGATCCGACCGGAAGAACTCGATCGCCTGCGTGTAGCGCGGTTGCCGCGCGAGATCGGCATAGGTCGCGTTGAGTCGGCGTGCCTGCCATGCCGCTAGCCGGTCGAGTTGCGCGGCGAGACCCGGTGAGGCGGCACGCGCTTTGTGCAGGACGCGAGCGCGCGCGAGCTGGCGGACGAGCTCCGAAGCAGCCGAGGCTGGCATGGTTGTGAATCTTAGATTGTTTTCTCTAAAACCCGGGGCTAGAGTGCGCGCAGAGTTGCTGCGCAGAGACTCACGCTTGACGAACGCCGTTCCGACTTCAATCCGCATGACGCGCCGCACGCTGCTCAAGGCCGGCGTGGTTGGTGTTGCCGGGCTCGTGCTGCTGCGCTGGCTTTACACGACGACATCAGCCCCGGCCGCGACTGCAAGCAAGGACAGGCCGCTCGACAGCGACGCGAGGACGGTTCTCACCGCCGTCATTCCGGTGATCCTCGATGGCGCATTGCCCGCTGGAGAGGATGCCGCCAAAGCACGAGACGAAGCGCTCGACGGCGCGGCGGAGGCGATCGCGGGTCTGCCGCCTGCGGTGCGCAAGGAGCTCGATCAGCTCTTCGCGCTTCTTGCTTTCGCGCCGACGCGATGCCTGGTAGCCGGCGTCTGGTCACCGTGGCCCGAGGCCTCGCGCGAATCGATCGCTGCGTTTCTCCTGCGTTGGCGCGACAGCCGCTTCGCGCTGCTCCGCTCGGCATACGACGCACTGCACCAGATCGTTCTCGGCGCGTGGTATGCCAATCCGCGCGCGTGGCCGGCGATCGGCTACACGGGACCTCCTTCGCTGGAGATCGGCTGATGGCCGCCGAGATCCTGCGCCAGTCGAAGCCGCCCGATCCGTTTCGCGTCGGGCTCGCGAGCGGCTGGAAGGTCATCGATGCGTCGATGCTCGCCGAGGATCGTACGATCGAAGCCGACGTCGCGATTGTCGGCACGGGCGCGGGCGGCGGAACCGCAGCCGAGATTCTGGCGAATGCCGGTCTCAACGTCGTGATGATCGAGGAGGGGCCCCTAGCCACCTCCTCGGATTTTCAGATGCGCGAGTCCGAAGCCTATCCCGAGCTGTATCAGGAATCCGCAGCACGCAAGACCAAAGACAAGGCGATCAACATCCTGCAAGGACGCTGCGTGGGCGGCGGCACTACGGTCAATTGGACCTCGATCTTTCGCACGCCCCTGTCCACGCTCGAATACTGGGCGCGCGAGTTCGGGCTCGAAGGCTTCAGCGCAGCCGATCTCGCGCCGTGGTTCGAGCAGCGCGAACAGCGCCAGAACGCGATCTCCTGGCCGGTCGTGCCGAACGAGAACAACGATGCACTTCGTCGCGGGGTGCAGGCGCTCGGCTTTTCCGTCGGCGCCATCCGCCGCAACGTCAAGGGCTGCTGGAACATCGGCTATTGCGGCATGGGTTGCCCGACCAACGCCAAGCAGTCGATGCTGGTCACGACGATTCCGGGCGCGCTCGCGCGCGGCGCCACGCTGCTGACGCGCACGCGGGCATGGAAGTTCGAGCATGCAAACGGCCGCGTGAGCTCGCTCGAGTGCCTCGGTCTCGACGCGCACGGCACCGACCCCACGTTAAGGCGCATCCGCATCCGCGCCAAGACCTTCATCGCCGCCGGCGGCGCCATCGGCACGCCGGCGCTGCTCAAGCGAAGCAAGACGCCCGATCCGAACGGCATCGTCGGCAAGCGGACTTTCCTGCACCCGAGCCTCGTGTCGGCCGCATTGATGCCCGAGCGCATCGACGGCTTCTCGGGTGCGCCGCAGACGATTTATTCCGATCAATTCCTGGAGCCTGGCTCGCCCGACGGCCCGATCGGTTTCAAGCTCGAAGCGGCGCCGTTGCATCCCGTTCTGGGCTCGACAACGCTCGCGGGGTTCGGGCAGGCCCATGCGCGCTGGATGCACGCGCTTCCCTACGCGCACTGCGCGATCGCGCTGATGCGCGATGGATTTCATCGCGAGAGCCCGGGAGGAAGCGTCGAACTTCGAAGCGACGGCACGCCCGTGCTCGACTATCCGCTCAACGATTACCTGTTGGAGGGCGCGCGGCGGGCGCTCGCGACGATGGCCGAAATCCAGTTCGCCGCCGGTGCGAAGGAAGTCATGCCGGTACGTCCCGCCGGTCTCAGCTACACGAGTTGGCGCGACGCGCGCGAGGCGATTGCCGCGCTGCCGCTGGGCCCTTCGACCGCAACCGTCGTGAGCGCGCACGTGATGGGTGGCTGCCCGCTCGGTCCTGATCCGCGACGCGCGGTCGTCGATCCGTCCGGCCGCTATCGCGAACTCGAGAACCTTTACGTCGTCGACGGCTCGATCTTTCCGACCAGCATCGGTGCGAATCCGCAGCTGTCGATCTACGCGATCGCGGCCAAGCTCGCGAGCGGGCTCGCGCAGAAACTCAAGGTCCCCTCCTAGCCTCGCGCGCGCAGGTTGGCCGGATTAGTGTGATTGCTCTAAAGAGAGTCGCTACAGTGGCTTCCGCATAGTCAATCGTATGACTCTTCATCCAAGGAGCAAGAACATGTTGAAACCGACTGCCGAAAGACTCAACGCCGGCCGCTTCGCGGACGCCGCAATCGCCGCTTCGCGCCAGGTGTGGCTCGCCGGGCTCGGCGCCGCCATGGTCACGCGCGACTGGGCGCGCAACGACGCCAGCCATGTATTCCGCGCGCTCGTGAAAGAAGGCGCCTCCGTCGAGTCGCAGGCGAAGCGCGTGATCGGGAAGCAGCTCGATCTCTCGATCGCCACCGCGACCAGCGTCGTGTCCAT
>DATKJP010000211.1:0-3266 GCA_035543635.1 Casimicrobiaceae bacterium | reverse complement strand
GCGCGAGCTTGGTCTGCGCGCTCTTGTTGGTTTTGTCGATGGCAAGCGCGCGATCGTATTCGACGCTCGCTAGCCGCGTGTAGACGTCGCCGAGATTCTCGTGCGCGATCGCGTAATCCGGCCGCGATGCGAGCGCCAACTCGAGCGCGCGGCGCGCCTTCTCGTACTGGCCCTGCTGCGCGAAGATGACCGCGAGGTTGTTGTAGGGTTCGGGCAGCTCAGGATAGTCCTCGACCAGTCCCTGGAAGGTGGCGATCGCGGCGTCCGTCTCGGCGCGATCGGTCTGGACCACGCCCTTCAGAAAGCGCGCCTGCGGGTTCTTCGCGTCCGTCGCGAGCACCGCGTCGATCTTCGCCAGCGCCGTGACGTACTCGCCATCGCGGATCTTTTGCGAGGCTTCGGCCAGCTCCGGCGACAGTCCGGGTGTGCGCGCCGGTGGCGTCGTAGTAACCGACGTGGGGGGCGGCGGCGGTGCCTGCGCAGTGGCGAGCGCGGGCACGATCAGCGCGCCGAGCAACGCAAACAAGGCGGATGCAAACTGCATGAGACGCGACGACATCGTGGATTGGTGAAGCGCGCGGAAGGTAAGGACCTTCGAATGCCGGATTCTAGCAGGAGCGCCGATCGAGCGCGGGCATTCGCTACTGCTCCCTCAGCCTCGCTACCGTCGCATCGATCAGGTGCCGCGAGATGCTGACCGGCGACGGGAGCTGGGGCAGTGCGTCGAGCGCAAACCAGCGCGCGTCGGCGATCTCCTCGTCGCAGGGCCGCATCTCGCCGCCGGCGTACTCGGCGTTGTAGGCGATCATCAGCGAATGCGGAAACGCCCACGACTGGCTCGCGAAATATCTGAGGCGATCGACTTCGATGCCCACTTCCTCGCGCACCTCGCGGTGGATACAGTCTTCGATCGACTCTCCGGGTTCGACGAAGCCCGCGAGCGCGCTGTACATCGCCTGCGGGAAACGGTTGGCGCGCGCGAGCAGCAATTCACGTCCGCGCGTGACAAGCACCATCATCGCCGGCGACACGCGAGGGAAAACCACAAACCCGCAGACGGGGCATTCCTTGGCGCGCTCGCTGGTCCGGTCGCGCGTGCGCGCTCCGCAGCGGCCGCAGTACTGGTGGCTGCGATCCCACTCGACGACCTGGAACGCGCGTCCGGCGACAGCGAGGACCGCGTCCGGCACGCGCAGAAAAAGCGAACGCAAGCCGCGCCACTGCCATCCTGCCGGCTCGGGCGTGTCCGGCGCGACGCGCACGGCGACACAGTCCAACCCGTCCAGTTGGCCGAGATAATGGCGCGCTCCATCCACGCCGAGCTGCATGGCGTCGGACACGCGGGGCAAAACCGGAACCTCTTCGTCGCGCACGAGGATCTTGTCTTCGTGCCAGACGAAAGCGAGCGCGTTTCCGGCAATCTCCGCGGGCAGCACGAAACCCGGCTCGAAGCCGGGCGGGGAGTTCAGCAACACGATCCCTGCGATTTTAGCAGGGGTGAGACGGAGCTCCTTGCCGGCTAGCGCAGGAAGCTCTCGTCCTTGCCGATCACGGTCAGCTCGACGAACTTCGAGCCATTGTGATCGGTCGGCGAAAAGCTCACGGTGTAGCCGCCCACGTCGAAATCGCGGATCTGCTCCATCGCGTTGATGAACTTCTCGCGCGTCAGGTCCGGTCCGGCGCGCCGCAGCCCTTCGACCAGCACTTTCGCCGCAATGAAGCCTTCCAGGCTGGTGAAGGAGAAGTTCTGCTTGCCGGTCGACGCTTCCAGGAGCTGCTGATATTCCTTGACCACGCGCGCCGACAGATTCCAGGGAAACGGGACGACCTGCGACACTCCGACGCCACGACCCGCGGGGCCGCTCTCGTGCGCGAGCGCCTTGCTCCCGACGAAGGAGACGTTGAGGAACTGCGGGTTGTAGTCCTTGGCGCGCATCGCCTTGATGAACGCCGCGCAGGACTTGTAGGCGGAGATCATGATTACGCCCTGCGGGTCGGCCTTGCCGATCGACGCCACCGCGGCAGCGACGTCGGTCGTGTTGCGCTCGACTGTTCCCGTGGCGATGATCTTCAGATTGCGCTTCTGCATCGCGCGTTCGACCCCGGCGAGCCCGGCCTTGCCATAGTCGTCGTTCTGGTAGAACACCGCGATCCGGTCCAACGTCTGTCCGACCAGCTGCCCGACGAGCTTGTCGGTCTCGTCGTAATAGCTCGCGCGAATGTTGAAGATGTAGCGGTTAAGTGGATTGCGCAGCGACTCGGCGCCGGTGAACGGACCAACGAAGGGCACACGCGCGGCGGTAAAGATCGGCTTGGAAGCGTTCGAGGTTGGAGTACCGACATAGCCAAAGAGCAGGAACACACCGTCGTCGATCAGCTTCTTCGTATTGGCCGCGGCGCGGTCGCTCTCATAGCCGTCGTCGAGCGAGCGCAGCTCGATCTTTCGCCCGTGCACGCCTCCGGCCGCGTTGACCGCCTGGAAATATGCCATGGCTCCGGCGCGCATCTCGGTCCCCAACTCGGACGCTGCGCCGGAAAATGCTGCCGACTGACCGATAAGGATGGAGTTGGCCGTCACCCCGGTCTCAGCAGCGGCACAAAGCGCCGCCACTGCAGCAACGATCCCTGCAAGCGCCCTCCATGCAATGCTCATCGCCCTTCTCCCATGATGTTGTGTCGTGCACAAATCGCGAGCGAAGCGTTCATCAGCAAGTTTCGTTCCAAGCGAAGGCCTCGAGCTGCCGGGACAGAGTATAATCTAGGCGCCGCGTTGAACACGGCGCTAGGCGCCGGTTAACACGGCGAGTGGGGTTTAATGCGGAAGTCGTCGTGGCCCTAAGCTTGCCGCCAGGATTCCATGGAAGCCGAACAGCTCAATCAGCTCGCCGGGTCGCTTTCCGGATTGCAGCACCGCGCTGCCGATCTGCGGAGGTATCTTTGACTTCGACGCAAAGTCGGAGCGGCTGAACGCGGTCGCCAAGCAACTCGAGGATCCCGGCGTCTGGAGCGACCCGAAACGGGCGCAGGAGCTGGGCAAGGAAAAGAAGCAGCTCGATCAGCTCGTCGGAACTCTGACGAGCCTGGGGCAACGCCTGAAGGACAGCATGGAGCTCTTCGAGCTCTCGCGCGCGGAGGCCGACGACGCGACGCTTAGCGGCGTTGCCGCGGACGTGGCCGAGCTCGAGCGCGCGGTCGGCGACCTTGAATTTCGTCGGATGTTCCACAATCCGATGGATCCGAATTCCTGCTTCATCGACATCCAGGCC